>NZ_JBLUPY010000022.1:0-67161 GCF_048068215.1 Pseudomonas sp. NY15372 | reverse complement strand
GCGCCATTGCGATGCCCTGAGCCAGCAGGCGGGGCGCTTGAAGCAACTGGTGGGCAGCTTCAGGATCTGAGGCGCCCCTATCGCCGGCAAGCCGGCTCCCACCGGTCCTGCGCTGTTTTCAAAAACACCGCCAGACCTGTAGGAGCCGGCTTGCCGGCGATCGGGCGCGCAGCGGCCGCAAATCCTGGCAGCCCGTTATACCCGGCGGGCGGTGATATGCCGGGTTTGCGGCTGCTGCGCAGCCGATCGCGGCACAAGGCCGCTCCCACCGGTCCTGCGCTGTTTTCAAAGACACCGCCAGACCTGTGGGAGCCGGCTTGCCGGCGATCGGGCGCGCAGCGGCCGCAAATCCTGGCAGCTCGTTATACCGGTCGGGCGGTGTTATGCCGGGTTTGCGGCCGCTGCGCAGCCGATCGCGGCACAAGGCCGCTCCTACAGGGGCGATTGGACTGCAAGGCAGCCCGTCGCTCAGACCACCGCCACCTTCGGGGCCTTGCCGCGCCGCAGCCACCCCAGCAACACCGCCGCCATCAACACGAAGCCTAGATAACCGAAGAACGGATACACCTCCCCCACCAGGCTGATGAACCCTACCAGGCTGCAGACGAACGCGACCACCCCGGTCACCACCGCCCCCCAGCGGAACTGCCTGGTCCCCGCCGGCAACAAGCGCGACAGGAAAGAAAACAGCGTTCCCACCGCGGTGTTGATGATCATCCCGAAAATGATCAGGCACATCACCACGCCCAGCAGCGGCGACACTTCATTGGCGATCGACAGCATCGGCATGGGCAGCTCGGCCACGCTGTCCAGCCGTGACAACAGCCCCGCGCTCATCACCAGCATCAGCCCACCCAGCGCCGCGCCTCCGATCAGGCCGCCCCACACCGCCGTTCTCTCGCCCTTGGCCGAGCCGCCGAGAATCGCCAGGATCGGCGCGCCGGCCACGATGTTGTAGGACACGTACAGGAATGCGCCCAGCAACCAGTGACGAGTACCGGCTTCCTGCTGGCTGGCCAGCTGATCGAGTTCGGTGAAGCTCTGCCCGCGGCTCGCCACGGCATACAGCGCGATGGCCGAGGCCACCAGGATCAATATCGGCGTGACCGCGCCGATGGCGACGATGACCTTCTGCACATCCAGGCACACGATGGCCACCACCATCACGGTCACCAGCACGCTACCGGCCAGCGCCGGCACGCCGAACTGCTGCTCCAGCAATGCACCGCCGCCGGCGAGCATGACCACGGCGACAGCGAACATGAAGAAGGTGATCAGCCAGTCGACGAACAGGCCCAGATGGCGACCGCAGATGGCCTGGATCACGTCCTTGTGCGAAGTGGCCTGCTGGCGGTTGCCCAGGCCCGCCAGGGCCATGCCCAGGAAGGTGAACAGCGCGGCGCTGACCAGGGCACCGACCAGGCCCCAGACGCCGAAATCGACGAAGAACAGCAACAGTTCCCGCCCGGACGCGAAGCCCGCCCCCACGATCACGCCGACGAAAGCCCCGGCGATCTTCAGCTGCTCTTTCATGTGCACCTCTGGAATTATTGTTGTTCTAATCCACCGCCCACCCTGGGGGAGATCACCCAGCCCCTTCGGGCTGCGCTGTCCCTCCTGCGGGAGCGGGCTTGTCCCGCGATCGGCGTCGCGGGACAACAGCCCCGTGGTTGGCGTCAGCCCTGCCCAACGAAAGCCTGCACTTCGATTTCCACGTCCACGCCCAGGGCCAACGCCGATGCCACGGTCGAACGCACCGGTAACGCCTCACCGAAATAGCCCTTGTAGACCTCGTTGAAACCGGCGAAATGGGCCATGTCCGACAGCCATACCGTGACCTTCACCACCTGGTCGAAACGCGCACCGCACGCCGCCAGGCTTTCACCGATACGCTCACAGGCCGCCCGGGTCTGCGCCTGGATGTCACCGCGCACCACTTCACCGGCCGCATTCATCGGCACCTGACCGGACAGGAACAGGAAGCCGCCCGCCTTCACCGCACGGGAGAACGGAAACGGCAGGGTACTGGGGAAACGCTGGATCTCATTGCTCATGGGTAATGCCTCTCATGGTTGCAGTAAACGTGCTGGGGACAATTGTTCAGGGGACACGCCCTGGGCGGTCAGGCTCGGGCACAACGGCTGGCCGAGCAGCAGGTCTGCGGCAAGGCGCGATGCTCCGGCAGCGGACTGGATGCCATAGCCACCCTGGGCCGCCAGCCAGAAGAACGCCGGCATGCCTGGGTCGAAACCGATGACCAGGTCGCCATCGGCGACGAACGAACGCAACCCGGCCCAGCTATGGCTCGGGCGGAGGATCTGCAAGGTGGTCATGGCTTCGATGTTGTAGATGCCCAGGGCCACGTCCAACTCCTCGGGCGCGGCGTCCTGGGGTTCAACCGGGTCGGCATTGGCCGGAGAGCCGAGCAACTGGCCGGCATCGGGCTTGAAATAGAAGCTTTCGTCCACGCCGATGACCGCTGGCCAGCGGCTGAAATTTTCATCCGCCGGGCCCGGGAAGGTGAATGCACTCCGTCGGCACGGTTGCAGGCCGACCTTGGCCGCCCCGCATTGTTCAGCCACTTGGTCAGCCCAGGCGCCTGCAGCATTGACCAACTGCCGTGCCAGTACTTGGCTGCCATCGGCGAGGGACACATGCCAGAGATCGTCCAGGTAATAGGCCTGGGTCAGCTCTGCATTGCAACGCAGCTCACCGCCTGCGGCGCGATAGCCACGCAAGAAGCCCTGGTGCAGGGCATGCACGTCCAGGTCCATCGCCCCCTGTTCATGCACCGCGCCGCACAGGGCCTCGCTGCGCAGGCTCGGCACCAACGCCAGGGCGGCGTCACGGTCGAGCAGGCGCACATCGGTGCCGTTGGCCAGGTTCTGCGCATAGGTGGCCTCGAGCAAGTCGCGCTGCTCGGTACTGGCGACATACAGGCAGCCCCGTGGCTCAAGCAGCGGATGCTCGCAGAAGCCTGCCGGCGGTTGCTCGTAGAAGGCGCGGCTGGCGCGGGTCAAGGCCTGGATCTGCGGCGTGCCATAGGCCTCCATGAACATGGCCGCCGAACGCCCGGTCGAGTGGTAGCCAGGCTGGGCCTCGCGTTCGAGCATCAATACCTGGCGCTGCCCAGCCAGGCGGTAGCCCAGGGAGGCACCGGCGATGCCGGCGCCAATGATCAGGGTGTCGTAGATCTGAGCCATGCACGCTCCTGTCGCTAATTATCATTTATGAGAATTCTAATATATGAGAATTTCAGCTCGCGCAAGTGTCCAAGGTAAGATGCCCGACCAAACGCTACCCAAGAGAGAGCCGATGCCCGACGACCGTACCCGCGCCAACGCCCAACCCGGTGCCCGGCCCCTGCTCGACCGCGCCGAGGTCGGCGCACGCTTGCGCCAGGTACGCAAGGCCCGGCAGATGACGCTCAAGGAACTGTCCGCGCTCAGCGGCGTGCCGGTGTCGACCTTGTCGAAAATGGAACTGGCCCAGGTTTCGGTGAGCTATGAAAAGTTGGCCGCCGCCGCGCGTGCCTTGAACGTGGATATCGCCCTGCTGTTTCGTGCCAGTGGGCCGGTGACCGCGCCCGTACCGGTCACGGTGGTGGTCGATTCACTGCCTGATTCGGCCGGCTACGCCACTGGCACCTACGACTACCACCCGCTCGCCGGCGCATTTCCCGAACGGCGCATGACCCCGGCCTATGCCCGCATCATCGCCCGTGAACGCGGCCAGTTTGACGATTTCATCCGCCATCCCGGCCAGGAGTTCGCCCTGGTACTGAGCGGACGCGTACGGATCCTGTTCGAGACCGGCGAGGCGGTCAGCATCGGGCCCCAGGAAACCGCCTATTTCGATAGCCAGGTGGGGCATATCTACCTGTCCGAAAGTGACGATGGCGGGGATGCCCATGTCATGGTGGTGATGACCGACCGTTGAGGGCCGATGCGCCTTGTCATCTTTTGCGACGGTAAGCCCGCTCCAGGGACAGCGTTATTTCAGAATTGCGGTAATCCTGTAGGAGCGGCCTTGTGCCGCGATGGGGCGCGTAGCGGCCCCAATCATTAAGGCAAAGGCAGCCAAGATTCTGATCACAACAGCACAGTGACTTGATCCTACCAAGCAGCCCTTCTGTTGCCTTTGCTTGTGATACGCGATAGCCCAGGCGCCGCCAAACGCGACGTCAGGAGGCCGAGTGGAAGCCTTGCGCAGGTGGGTGCCAGGCATGGATGCCTGGCAAGCGGCGCAGGGCCATGGATGGCCCTTCGCCGCGCCCCACCGGAGCAAGGCTGGAGCGAGGGAACCCCGGAGCGCAGCGCAGGGGCCGGATGCAGGAGCCAGCGTTTTTTGGTTACTTTTTGTCGCGTCTGACAAAAAGTGACCCGCCGTAAGGGCGGAAAGGTGACTCAGCGTCGCCCTCGCAAACGGACTTTGCGCTTACGTCAAAACCAACAGTTTCTAAAAATCGATTGCATTGAAATAGCGAAATATCCATTCGCCATGGCGGCGCTCACTCACCTTTTCGCCTTTACGGCGACCTACTTTCGCTCTTGGGCAAAAGTAGGCAAAAGCCGCTGGCTCCTGCATTCGGCCTCCTGACGTCGCGTTTGGCGGCGCCTGGACTATCGCGCATCGCAAGCGAAAGCAAAAGCAAAGGCCAGTCGGTTAATTTTGGGCCATCTCATTGGGGCTGCCATGCAGCCCATCGCGGGACAAACTTGCCCGACACCTAGCCCAGGAACAACCGATAAGCCGGGTTCTCGGTCTCGTCCCAATAGCGATAGCCCATCTCATCTAAGTTCTGGGGCAACCCGGCGAGCTCCTCGCCTGGTACCTCCAGCGCCGCGAACACCCGCGCCTCCGCCGCGCCATGGTTGCGGTAATGGAACAAGCTGATGTTCCACCGCTTGCCCAGCCGTTCGAGAAAGCCCAGCAGCGCCCCCGGCCGTTCGGGGAATTCGAATCGCAGCACCCGCTCCTGCGCCCCAGGTGCGGCATGCCCGCCCACCGTGTGCCGTACATGCAGCTTGGCCAGCTCGTTGTCGGTCAGGTCGAGCACGTTGTAGCCCTGCTCGCGCAGGCTGGCCAGCAGCGCCTGGCGCGGGTCGTGCTGTGGGTGGGTCTGCACGCCGACGAACAGCCGTGCCTCCTTGCCGGGGTAGTAGCGGTAGTTGAACTCAGTGATCTGGCGCTTGCCCAGGGCCTGGCAGAAGGCCCGAAAGCTGCCAGGGCGCTCCGGGATGGTCACGGCGATGATCGCCTCGCGCTGCTCGCCCAGCTCGGCACGCTCGGCCACATGACGCAGGCGGTCGAAGTTGACGTTGGCGCCGGAATCGATCGCCACCAGCGTCTGCCCGCTGACCCCTTCGCGGGCCACGTACTTCTTGATGCCAGCTACCGCCAGGGCGCCGGACGGCTCGGTGATCGAGCGGGTATCGTCGTAGATGTCCTTGATCGCGGCGCACACCTCGTCACTGCTGACCGTCACCACTTCGTCGACGAAATGGCGGCACAGCTCGAAGCAATGGGCACCGACCTGGGCCACCGCGACGCCATCGGCGAAGGTCCCCACCTGCGGCAGGATCACCCGTTCGCCGGCGGCCAGGGCCGCTTGCAGGCAGTTGGAGTCCTCCGGCTCGACACCGATCACCTTGACCTCGGGACGCAAGTACTTGACATAGGCGGCGATGCCGGCGACCAACCCACCCCCGCCGACCGGGACGAAGATCGCATCCAGCGCGCCCGGGCGCTGGCGCAGGATCTCCATCGCCACCGTACCCTGGCCGGCGATCACGTCCGGGTCGTCGAACGGCGGCACGAAAGTCGCCCCCTCGCTGTCCGCCAGTCGCAGGGCGTGAGCCAGGGCGTGGGGGAAGCTTTCGCCATGCAGCACCACATGGCCACCTCGAGAGCGTACGCCCTGGACCTTGAGCTCCGGCGTGGTGGTGGGCATGACGATGGTGGCGCGCATCCCCAGGTGCGATGCGGCCATCGCCACCCCCTGGGCATGGTTGCCCGCCGATGCTGTGATCACCCCTCGCGCCCGTTGCGCCGGGGTCAGCCGCGACAGCCGGGTGTAGGCGCCACGGATCTTGAACGAGAAGGTCGGCTGCAGGTCTTCACGCTTGAGCAGCACCTGGTTGCCAAGGGCAGCCGACAGCGCCGGGGCCGGTTGCAGGGGTGTCTCGATGGCCAGGTCGTACACCGGGGCACTGAGAATGCGGCGAACCTGTTCCGACAGCAATTGCTGGGGCGAGCTGGTACGAGGGCTGACGCTGAGGCTGGTCATCGATGACTCCTGGTGATTTCAAGTACCCAGGAGCCGGAAAGAAAAAACCCGCCTCCAGGGCGGGTTCGGTGCACGTACGCGCTAGCCCGCCAAACGAATAATGGCGGTAATAATGCTGATGGCGCGACGCTGCGGGAATCTGTTCATGGGCAGGGAACTTATCCCGGCACCGGGCGCCACGTCAACACCCCTGCGAACTTTCCCGGGCCTCCTGGGCGGAGAGCGGCACGTCGAACACCTTGTCGAAGCCCCACTGGAACACGAAGGCATAGACGAAGAAGAACAGGAACAACGCCAGGTTGGTGAGCAAGGCCGCCCACAGGCTGATGTCCATCCAATACGCCACCAGCGGCAACAGGATCAGCACCAACCCGCCCTCGAAGCCCAACGCATGCAGCAGGCGGCGCAGGAAGGTGCGGCTGCGCTTGTCCTGGCGCGCCTCCCAACGTTCGAACACCCAGTTGTAGCCCATGTTCCAGCTCATGGCGATGGCCGACATGAGGATCGACAGCACTGTCGAATGGGCCATGCCGGCATCGAACATCAACGACAGCGCGGGTGCTACGCAAGCCACGGCGATGATTTCGTAGAGGATGGCCTGGACGACCTTGCGTGCCTTGCCTTGCATAGGGCAGCTCCTTGCTGATGAGGCCTACAAAGTTACAAGCAGAAGGCTACAAGTAAAAGCTTGTAATACATCTTGCGGAGAAAACGGAACAAAAGTACTAGAATAACCGATTCAGCAATTGATCACCCTTCCCTGGCATTCCGTGTCTCGTGGCCGATACGTGCCCTTTCCCGGATGCTCTGTCTGCCGCGCTCCGAACGTCTCGCGCCGGCGCGTATCGATATTGGACAACACCATATTTGACTGCTTGTCTATGACGTGCTGCAGCGCGCGTCACTTCGTCCAGGGAATAGAACGGAGGATTCAAACCATGGCACATACCGTCATGATGGTATTCGGTACCCGCCCTGAAGCGATCAAGATGGCCCCCTTGGCCCGCGTACTGCGCCAATGGCCAGATATCGATCTGCACATCTGCTCCACCGGCCAGCACCGGGAAATGCTCGAGCAAGTCCTGACCGCCTTCGGCCTTGGCGTCGACCAGGACCTCAAGGTGATGACCCACAGCCAGACCCTCAACGGCCTGTCCCGCGACCTGCTGGACAAGCTCGACAAAGCCTATGAACAGGTCAAGCCGCAGATCGTCCTGGTCCATGGCGACACCACCACCAGCTCCATCGCCGCCCTCGCCGCCTTCCACCGCCAGATCCCCATCGGCCACGTCGAGGCAGGCCTGCGCACCGGCAACCTCCGCCAACCCTGGCCGGAAGAAGCCAACCGCCGCCTGACCGGAGTGCTGGCCGACCTGCACTTCACGCCCACCCGCGACTCGGACGCCAACCTGATCCGCGAAGGCGTGCACCCCGACCAGATCGAAGTCACCGGTAACACCGTGATCGATGCCCTGTTGTGGATGCGCGACCACCTGGCCGCGCAAAACTGGCAACCCGACGCCGATTCGCCGCTGGCGGTGCTGCGCAGCGACCAGCGCATGGTGCTCATCACCGGCCACCGCCGGGAGAATTTTGGCCAGGGCTTCGAACGTATCTGCAAGGCACTGGCACAACTGGGCGAGCGTTACCCAGACGTGCAATTCGTCTACCCCGTGCACCTGAACCCGCAGGTTCAGCAGGCGGTGTATGGCGTGTTGTCCGGGCGCGGCAACATCCACTTGGTGCCGCCCCAGGATTACCCGCACTTCGTCTGGTTGATGAATCGGGCCGACGTGATCCTCACCGACTCCGGCGGCGTGCAGGAGGAAGCCCCGGCGCTGGGCAAGCCGGTGCTAGTGCTGCGCAAGGTCACCGAGCGGCCGGCGGTGCTCAAGGGCGGCACGGTCAAGCTGGTGGGCACCGATACCGAGCAGATCGTCGCACAGACCAGCCTGCTGCTCGACGACCCCGAGGCCTACGCACGCATGGCCCGGGTTTACACCCCCTTCGGTGACGGTCACGCCAGCGAGCGTATCGCCGAGCGCCTGAGCCGCTGGTTCGAAGAGCAAGCCGCCGGACGGGAAGACGCATGAGCCTGGCCTTCGTCGACTTCCTCGTCTATGTGCTGTTCGGCCTGAAGCTGCTGGCCATCGCCCTGGCCAGCCTGATGTTCCTGCTGGGCCTGGACGACCTGTTCATCGACATCTGCTATTGGGGCCGCAAGCTGATCCGGCGTTTTCGCATCTACGACCGCTTCGAGCCGGCCGACGAGAAACGTCTGTTCGAAGTGCCGGAAAAACCTCTGGCGATCATGGTCCCGGCCTGGAACGAAGTGGGCGTGGTCGGCGAGATGGCCCGCCTGGCCGCCTCGACCATCGACTACGAGAACTACCAGATCTTCGTCGGCACCTACCCCAACGACCCGCAGACCCAGGCCGACGTCGATGCCGTGTGCCTGCACTACCCCAACGTGCACAAGGTGGTCTGCGCGCGCCCCGGCCCGACCAGCAAGGCCGACTGCCTGAACAACATCATCGACGCGATCCTGCGCTTCCAGCAGGACGCGCGCATCGAGTTCGCCGGTTTCATCCTGCACGATGCCGAAGACGTGATCTCGCCCATGGAACTGCGCCTGTTCAACTATCTGCTGCCGAACAAGGACATGATCCAGATCCCGGTCTACCCCTACGCACCGGAATGGAAAGGCTTCACCGCCGGGCACTATGTCGACGAGTTCGCCGAGAACCACGGCAAGGACGTGATCGTGCGCGAGGCGCTGACTGGCCAGGTGCCCAGCGCCGGGGTCGGCACCTGCTTTAGCCGCCGCGCCATCAGCGCCCTGCTCGAGGATGGCGACGGTATCGCCTTCGACGTGCAGAGCCTGACCGAAGATTACGACATCGGTTTCCGCCTCAAGCAAAAGGGCATGAAGTGCATCTTCGCCCGCTACTCCATCACCGACCCGGCCCTGGCCCTCAAGCAGGAATGGCGCTGGGGCATGAGCCGGCGGTTCTCCCAGGTGATCTGCGTGCGTGAGCACTTCCCGCGCGACTGGCAACACGCCATTCGCCAGAAGTCGCGATGGATCGTCGGCATCGTGTTCCAGGGCACCAGCAACTTGGGCTGGAGCCGCAAGGGCGCACTCAACTACTTTCTCTGGCGCGACCGCCGCGGGCTGTTCGCCTACCTGCTGAGCTTTTTGGTCAACCTGTTGCTGCTGGTATTGCTGGCCATCTGGCTGGTGACCGCTATCGCCCCTGAGTCGTGGCGCTTCATGTCGATCCTGGGCGACAGCCAGCTGCTGTCCACCTTGCTCTGGCTCAACGGCCTGCTACTGATCAACCGCCTGTTCCAGCGCGGCTGGTTCGTCACCCGCTACTACGGCATCGGCGAAGGGCTGTTGTCGGCCCCGCGCATGATGTGGAGCAACTTCGTCAACTTCTTCGCCAACCTGCGGGCCCTGCGCCAAGTCATGGAAATGGGCGATTCGCGGCGCGTGGCCTGGGACAAGACCACCCACGAGTTCCCCGCCATCGCCTCGCCCGCCCGCACGCCCCTGGGCCAGCGCCTGGTGGCCAAGGGGCTGATCACCGACGAGCAGTTGCAACAGGCGATTACCAGCCCAGTGCGTCGGCGCCTGGGGCGCGAACTGCTGTTGCGCGGCTGGCTCACCAGCGAGCAACTGGTCGAAGCCCTGGCCGAGCAGTTGGACATGCCCTGGTCGCCACTGAACCCGTTCAAGGTCTCGCCGCAACTGATCGCTCAGTTGCCCCGCCGCCTGGCCACCCACTACGGCGTGCTGCCGGTGGCCGAAGAAGGCGATACCCTGGTGCTGGCCAGTGAAAGCCCGGTCAGCCAGGTCTCGCTAGGAGTCATCAGCCGACAGCTCAAGCGCCCGGTCAGCAATCGCCTGGCCCCTCAGGGCCGGGTCGCCCTTGGCCTGCACCACCACTACCCCAGCCCCTGGCAGAAGGAAGAGACCCGGCAGATGCTCGCCGTGCTGGAGCGCAACCAGGACGATGCCGCACTGCTGGAGCGGGTATGCGTGCACCTCGTGATGCTCGGCGCCCTGTTGCAGGTACGCGGCATGGTGCCGGTGACCCTGTTCAACCAGGCGCTGATCGACTTCGACCCTGAGCACATGACCCTGGGCGAGCACCTGGTCGCCCGCGGCATCATCACCGAGGACGTGCTGCAGCAAGCCCTCGCCGAACAGGCCAGCGAGCAGCAGGCCGCCTATGACCTGACCCGGGAGGTGGCATGAAGCCCCGTCTTTCCCTGACTCTCACCGGCCTGTTGCTGTGCACCACCTCCCTGCCCACGCTGGCAGCGCCGATGAGCGACTTCCAGCGCTTTCGCAGCTTCCCGTTCATGGAGCGCAGCTACCGCGAAGCGCAGCGCGACAACTGGCAGGAGGTCGAACGCCTGACCCGCCACGTGCTGGAGCGGGTGCCCAACAACGACGAGGCCCGCGCCCTCCTGGTACAGGCCCTGACGCACCAGCGGCGCTACCAGGAAGCCGAGACACTGGCCGAACAGCTCGAGGATACGCCCGAGCATGCCGATGCCCTGCTCGAGCTGCGCTTGAACTGGATCGAACAGGACTTGCCGCCTGCCGACCAGGTCGACGGTTGGATCGCCCACAGTGCCGGCAATCACCGGGTGCGCCTGCGGCAGGCCTATAGCCTTGGCCTGGCCAAGTCGCAGGGAGCGGCCCGTGCACTGGACTGGCTCAACCACCAGCCCCCCGGTGATGACGGCATGGTCCTGCGCCTGACCCGCGCCAATTTCGCCGAGCAGTTGCGCAACTGGAGCGAAACCATCGCCCAGCTGGAGCCCTTGGCCGAACAAGGCACGCTGCCCGCCGAGGACTGGCAACGCCTGGCCAACGCCTATGTGCAGCAAATCGACGAACAAGGTCTGCAGAAGCTGTTGCCCAGTGCGCCATCCGAGAAGGCAGCCAACCAGGCGCGCCTGGCCATGGCCAACCGTGCCATCGCCGTCGGACACAACCAGCAGGCGCAACGCTGGCTGCAGGCCCTGCCGACCGAGCAACTGCAACAGCCCGAACAACGCCAGCAGTTGTGGGAGCTGGCCCGTGAAGGGGACGACGCCGCCTTGGTGCGCAAACTCAGCAATGAGCTGCAGCGGCCCTGCCTGGAAACCGTCGACTGGCTTTCCCGTCACGACCCGCAACAGGCCCGCGAACAGTTCGCAGGCTGCACTGCCAGCGCCGACCCACGCGCCCATGCGGTACTCAAGCAGCGCCTGTATGGCGACCCGCCTGCGCCGCCCCAGCCACGCACCGCCGCGCAATGGGAACAGCGCTACCGCCAGACCGGCGACCTGGCCGCCCTCGAGCAGGCCAGCTACCTGTTGCTCGAACAAGGCCACCCGGACCGAGCCCGGCAATTGCTGATACCCGCCTATGACCGCCGCCATGGCCGCCTGACCCCAAACCTGCTGCAACGCCTGGGCAACCTCTACGCCCGCAGCGACGCGCCCTTGGACACCCAGCGCATGCTGGGCCTGGTGCCCCGAGTCGATGCCGGCACCCGTGCCCAATTGCTGGGCCGCCTGGCCGAGGCTGGCCAATGCGATGCCGTGCGCCAGGCCGTGCCGGCGCCCACCGAAGCCGGCCAGTACCGCGCCCTGGGGCGCTGCGCCATGCCAGACCAGCCCGGGCAGGCGGTGGTCTACTACCAGGCCGCCGAACGCCTGGGCGACCAGGGCAACCGCCTGCCGCTGGCCTATGCCCTGGAGGCCGGCGGCGATTCCGAGGCCGCCGCGCCGATCTGGCGCAGCCTCCCCGCCGACGCCTGGAACGACAACGCGCGGATGACTGCCGCGCAGGGCGCGCTCAACGCTGGCGATGCCGATGCAGCCCGTGGCTATTGGGACGCAGCGGCCCACCAGAGCGCCGACGACTGGGCCCTGGGCGCCGCCATCGCCCAGCGTCAGGGCAACCCTGCCGAGGCCCTGGCGTTCCAGCGTCAGGCCCTGGCCCGTGCCCCCCGCGCCGAGCACTACTACGCGGCGGCCAACACCGCACAGCAGGCCGGCGACAGCGCCCAGGCCATGGCCTGGCTGGCCGAGGCCGTGCGACTGGCCCCCGAGCAGCCACGCTACCGCGCCGACTATGGCATGCGCCTGGCGGGCTCGACCGACAAGCAGCAACGCCTGGCCGCCATCCCCTACCTGGAGCGGGCCACCCGCGACTTCCCCGAGGACTACCGCCTGGGCGAGACCCTGGCGCTGCGCTACGACGAAGCCGAGGACAGCGCCGCGGCACGCCGTGAGCTGCGCCGCGTCATCGACGTGGAACAGGACCTGGTGGACGGTGACGACGAATACGGCAGCCTCGAGGCCCGCAAGTACCGCCAGCGCCGCGCCCATGAAACGCTTTCGCGGCGCGACACGATCACCCTGGCCAGCACCTGGTCGCCCGCCGGCACCTCGACCAACGACAAGTTCCTCGAAAACGGGGCGCGCAGCACCGAGCGACGGGCTCGCTCGCAGAACGTACAGATCGCCATGTGGGACCATGCCCTGGGCGAAGAGCCCAGCCGCAACGGCAGCACCCTTTCGGTCTATGGCCGTGTGCTGTTCGGCGGCCAGAGCCGCACCGACTACGCCCAGAGCCTGGGCACCGGGGTCGGGCTGCGCTACAAGCCGTTCGGCCTGGCCAACCTCAACCTGTATGCCGAGCTCTATCACCAGCGCCAGGTCGACAGCGACCACTACAACGGGCTGAGCCTGGGCGAGCTGCTCAGTCCGGCCAAGGTGGGCGGCAACTGGGGCGACCTGCGCCACCATGCCGAATCGAGCAATGACCTGCTGCTGCGCGCCACCGCCTCGTTCCTCGACCAAGGCGACTGGCGCAACAACTGGCGGGTGGACGAGGACCAATGGAACGAGCGCTTCCTCTACCTGGATGCCGCCTGGTGGACCCGCGCCGGCGACCATGCGTGGTTGTCGCGCTTCCAGCAAGGTCACGCCTGGAAGCTGCCCGGCAACTCGCCACAAACCGTCATGCCCTATGGTTTCCTCGAGTTCGCCAGCCAGGACCCGAGCAACGACTGGCGCCAGGACCTGCGCACAGGCGTGGGCGTGCGCTGGCAGTGGTGGTTCGATGACGACCGTTACAACGCCTACCGCGGTTCGCTGAAAGTACGTGCCGAATACCAGCAGTCGCTGGGCGGCAATCTCTACGAGCGCGCCAATGGCGTGCTGCTGGGTGTGGAGTTGACCTTCTGATGCGCACAATCCTGGCGATTTGCATGCTTGCCCTGTGCCTGCCGGCCGTGGCCGACCAGCGCCTGTTCTACCAACCACTCAACCGCGACGCTGCCTTGACGGCCAGCCAGTGGCAACAGCTGTGGCGGGATACCAAGGCCCACGGCGGCAAGACCCTCATCGTGCAGTGGACCGCCTATGGCGACAGTGACTTCGGCGGCGCCCGAGGCTGGCTGGCCAACAGCCTGCGTGAAGCTCGGGCACAGGGGCTGGAACTGGTACTGGGGCTGTACATGGACCCGGCCTATTACCAACGCCTGGAGGAACTCGATGATGAAGGCCTGGCCAACTATTGGAAGGCCCAACTGGGTCGCGCCCTTAGCCAATACAACCAGGTCCGCCAGCATTGGGATCTGCCCGTAGCGGGCTGGTACGTGCCCATGGAACTGGATGACCTGCACTTTCGCCAGGCCAGCCGCCGCGAAGCGCTGCATCGCCAGTTGCAGGCGTTCAACCGCCAGCTGGACAAGCCGCTGCACTTGAGCGCCTTCAGCGCCGGGCACCTGGCGCCGCGAGTCAATGCAGCCTGGCTGGACCAACTGGCCGACCTGGGCTTGACTGTGTGGTGGCAGGACGGCGCGGGTACCGGTCGCCTGCCTAAGCAGGTACGCCAAGGCTACGAGCAGGCCTTGCCTTGCCGCGTCGGTATCGTGCGCGAGGCGTTCCGCCAGGTCAGCGCGCCAGACCAGCCATTTCGCGCCGAGCCGGCGCAGCCGGCGTTGGTCGGAGGGTGCCATGCCGAAGCGGTGTTTGCCTTGCGCTATCGGCCTTGGGCGCGCGCGCTGGGGTTGAACTGAGCGAAGGTCCATCGCGGAACAAGTCGGACCGCCGTACCGCAGCTCCCACAGGATCGAGGACCCCGCTGGCGATCATGTTCAAGACCATCGAAGCGCATGTGCGCAGGCAAGCGGTTCCGGCCGCCTTGCGTGCCGAGTTCCGCCAGCACGAATTCGAGGCCATGCAGCGTTTCTGCCTGCTGGTTTTCTGCATCAGCATCGTCATCTGGATGATCTTCGACCTGATCGTGAGCTACCTGGGCCAGCAAGGCTTCACCTGGCTCTCGGTGCTGTTCCTGGGCCTGCTGTGCGCCCTTACGGCGACACTCGGCGTCATCCGTAAAAGCCAGCATTTCGATTTGCTCAACGTGGCGTTCGTCGCCGCGATCACCCTGGCCATGCGCCTGGTGATCGACGGCATCCCCATCGCCTTGCGGCCGGTATGGCTGGTGCTGGGCGTGTCGACGGTGCTCTACAGCGTTTCGGTGCTGCCGGTACGCAGTTGGTCGTTCTTCTGCGCCATGGCGATCACTTGGGTGACACTCAACCCTTTCTACCACACCCGCATCGCCGTGCTGGAGCTCGAAGGCGCGATGCTGTTGAGCTATGCGGTGTTTCTTTGCGGCCTGGTCATCTACACCTACCTGCGCATGCGCCAGGCCAAGCTGTACAACTTCTACCTGTCCAAGGTATTGCTGGATCAGGCCTACCTCGACACCCTCACCGAGATTCCCAACCGCCGGGCCTTCATGGCCAGGGCCGAGCGCCACCTGCAGGGCGGCGCACCGGGGCAATACCTGGCGATGGTCGACATCGACAACTTCAAGCAGGTCAACGACCGATTCGGTCACGACACAGGCGACGAAGTGCTCAAACGCGTGGCCGGGCACATCCGCGCAACGATGGAACGGCATGAGTTCGCCCGGCTCGGCGGCGAGGAGTTCGCCATCTTCTTCCAAGGGTTGGAGCAGCTGGGCGCCGAGCGCGAGGTCGAAGCGCTGTGCCGTCAGGTGCGCGAAGATGCCAGCCAATACCCGGTGACCATCAGCATCGGCCTGGCCCGGGTCGACCATGGCGACACGCTGAGCATGGCGCTGGTGCGGGCTGACCAGGCCTTGTACGAGGCCAAGCACAGCGGCAAGGACCGCTTCGTGCTATGGACGGCTCGGCTGGCAAAAGGTGCCTAGCAGGCCCGGCCCAATCGCGGGGCAAGCCCGCCCCCACAGAACAACGCATAACTATTTGATTTTGCAGGCCCTTTGTGGGAGCTGGCGTGTTCTGCGATAGAGCGCTGCGGCTACGCCGCCGGCAAGCGAATCCTGAACTGCGCCCCACCCAGGGCCGACTGCGCCACGGTCAAGGACCCGCCCTGCCCTTCGATGGCTCTGCGGCTGATCGCCAACCCCAGCCCGAAGCCGCCGGTGTTGCGGTCGCGGCTGCGATCGAGACGGTAGAACGGTTGGAAGATCCGCTCACGCTCCTCGGGTGGAATGCCGATGCCGTCGTCTTCCACGGTCAACAGGCACGCGCCATCGTCTTCACGGCGCAGCCGCAGCAGCAGGCTTTCATCGCAGTAACGCATGGCGTTGCGCACCAGGTTCTGCACCGCGCGCGCGGTCAGCCTGGGGTCCAGGACGAAGCGTGGCAGGTTGTGCTCAGCACGCACCTCCCACTGGATACCCCGGCCGTCGAGCTCCTCGGCGAACCCGCCGAGCACGCTGTCGACCAGTTCCAGCAACGACACCTCGACCCGTTCGCGCGCCTGGTCGGCATTCTGCAGCCGGCTGTAGGACAACAGCTCCAGCACCAGCTCATCCAGCTCACGCACGTGCCCCACCAGCTCCAAAAGGCGCTTGCGGCTGGGCGGTGGCACTTCGTCGAACAGCAGTACCAGGCCGAAGTCCAGGCGGGTCAAGGGTGTGCGCAATTCATGAGACACCGCGTTGAGCAATTCGCGCTGTTGGTTGACGTGGCGCTCCAGGTCGCTGGCCATGGTGTCGAACACCCCCGCCAACTCACCGATGTTCGAGCGTGGCGAGATGTGCGTGCGTTCCGACATCTGCCCCTGCCCCAGGCGTCTGGCGGTTTCCTTCAGGCGCTCCAGGTCGCGCCAGTGCGGCCATACCCACAGCAGCAAGCAGCCCAGCAGGGCCGCACCGATCAGCACCGTGACACCCCAGGACAGCAGGTTGATGTCGATCGGGTCGGGTGGGGTGTGCAAACTCACCAGCCATTGCGGGTCGAGCGGTGCCAAGGCCGTGTCGTAGTAGCCCCAGTCGCCGATGCGTATCACGTTCAGGCCATGTTCCAGGCGCGCCTGCTCCTCCACTGTAAGCCCCGCCTGGGCCATCGGCAGCAGCTTCACCTCCAGGGGGGCGAAGCTCTGCGCCAGGTCCTGCTCGACCGCTGGCCATTGATCGCGCGGCGCCTGGCGGAACTGGCGGACGATCAACGACTGCACGCCCTTGGTCTGCTCCAGGTTGTAGGCCATGAAGCGATCGTGGAACAGCGCGACGATGGAGTCCGGGATGAACAGGATCGCCCCGGCATAGGCGGCGATGATCACCAGGTACAGGCGCACCAGGATCTTGAGCATGGCGTATCAGTACTCCCACTCGACCCGGCTGAATAGGTAGCCCTTGCCCCAGACGGTCTTGATCTTGCGGGCTTCGCCAGCGTTATCGTCGAACTTGCGCCGCAGCTTGGAGATAGCCACGTCCACCGAGCGGTCGGTGCCGTTGAACTCGATGCCTCGCAATTGCTGGAGAATGCGATCGCGGCTGAGCACCTCGCCAGCGTTACGTGCCAGCACCACCAGCAAGTTGTACTCGCCGCTGGACAGCTCCACTTCATCGCCACGCCAGGTGACCAGGCGTTCGGCCAGGTCGATGCGCAGCCCGCCGACCTGGATCAAGTCGCTGTCCAGCCGGGGCTCGTTGACGCTGCTGCGACGCAACAGGGTACGCACGCGGGCCAGCAGCACCCGAGGCTCGCAAGGCTTGGTGACGTAGTCGTCAGCGCCCATCTCCAGGCCCAGCACCTGGTCATGGCTGTCATCGCGGGCGGTGAGCATGAGGATCGGCAAGGTCTGCGACTCCTGGCGCAGCAAACGGCACACCTGCAAGCCATCCAGGCCCGGGAGCATGAGGTCGAGTACCACCAGGTCCGGTCGTTGTCGGCGGAACTCCTCCAGCACATGGTCGCCTCGGGCGATCACCCGGACATGGAAGTCGTTGCGTTGCAGGTAGCTGGCGATCAGTTCGGACAAGGCGCTGTCGTCTTCGACCAAGAGAATGTTTGGCATAGGCGTAAAAGGCGGGAGAGCTAAGGATTGGCGATGAGGCAGGATATCGAATCCCACACACAGGCAATGCCGATTCTTACACTTTTTCACATTAGCCCTACAGAGCTTCACAGCCAGGCACGCAGCGGTTGCCCTAGCATAGGCACTGTCATTTCTGGAAGATCCGTATGTCCATTTCCCTTCCCTTTCGCCTGCGCCCTCTGGCGCTCCTGGCGCTGCTGACCCTGTCGCTGGCCGGTTGCAACGACGCCGCCGACCAAGACGAACAGGCTCCCACCCCCCAGGTGCGGGTGGAAACGGTGCAGGTCCAGCCCCTGGCCATCAGCACAGAGCTCAGCGGGCGCATCCTCGCGCCGCGTACCGCGCAAGTCCGTGCCCGCGTGGCCGGCGTGGTGCTCAAGCGCGTGTACCGCGAGGGCAGCGACGTCAAGCAAGGCGACGTGCTGTTCCTGATCGACCCTGCGCCGTTCAAGGCCGACCACGACAGCGCCCGCGCGACCTTGGCCAAGGCCGAGGCCAACCTGTACCAGGCCCGCCTGCAGGAGCAACGCTACCGCGAGCTTGTCGACGACAAGGCGGTCAGTCGCCAGGAATACGACAACGCCCGTGCCGCCTATCTCCAGGCCAGCGCCGAAGTCGCCGAAGCCAAGGCGGCGCTTGAACGCGCCCGCCTGAACCTGGGCTATGCCACCGTCACTGCACCGATTTCCGGACGCATCGGCCGAGCCCTGGTTACCGAAGGCGCCTTGGTTGGCCAGAACGAGACCACGGCGCTGGCGATCATCCAGCAACTGGACCCGATCCACGCCGATGTCACTCAGTCGACCCGCGACCTCAACGCCTTGCGCCGCGCCATGCGCGCCGGCGAGCTGCAGCAGGTCGGCCAGGACCAGGCGCGGGCCACGCTGATCCAGGACGACGGCAGCGCCTACCCGCTGCCGGGCAAGTTGCTGTTCTCCGACATCAGCGTCGACCCGAGCACCAACCAGATCACCCTGCGCAGCGAGTTCCCCAACCCGGACCTGGACCTATTGCCCGGCAGCTACGTGCGCGTGCGCCTGGAACAGGCCGTGCAACCCAAAGGCATCAGCGTGCCGCAGCGCGCCATCCTGCGGGACAGCGCCGGGGTGCCGAAGGTGCTGGTCGTCGACCCACAGCAACGCATCAGCGAACGCCAGGTGGTGCTCGGCAACGCCCAGGGCGACCGCTGGATCGTCAGCGACGGCCTGGCGCCCGGCGAGCGCGTGGTGATCGAGGGCCTGCAGCACGTCAAGGCCGGCGACCAAGTCCAGGTCGCCCCGTCCCAGGATGGCCTGCCCATCGTCCAGCACAACGGCCAGTGAGGGCCTGATCCATGCCGCAGTTCTTCATCGACCGCCCGGTATTCGCCTGGGTGGTCGCACTGTTCATTCTCCTGGCCGGCGCCTTGGCCATACCGCAGTTGCCGGTGGCCCAATACCCCAACGTGGCACCTCCCCAGGTGGAGATCTACGCCGTCTACCCGGGCGCCTCGGCGGCGACCATGGACGAAAGCGTGGTCAGCCTGATCGAGCAGGAGCTCAACGGTGCCGACAATCTGTTGTACTTCGAATCCCAGAGCAGCCTGGGCAGCGCCACCATCACCGCCACCTTCGAGCCGGGCACCCACCCTGACCTGGCCCAGGTGGACGTGCAGAACCGCCTGAAGGTGGTCGAGTCACGCCTGCCACGGCCGGTGACCCAGCAAGGCCTGCAGGTCGAGAAGGTGTCCACGGGCTTCCTGCTCCTGGCCACCCTCACCTCCGAAGACGCCAGCCTCGACGAGACGGCCCTGTCGGACATCCTCGCGCGCAACGTGATGAACGAGATTCGCCGCTTGAAGGGCGTGGGCAAGGCCCAACTGTATGGTTCCGAGCGCGCCATGCGGGTGTGGATCGACCCGCAGAAGCTGATCGGCTTCAACCTTACGCCCAACGACGTGGCCACGGCCATCGCTGCGCAGAACGCCCAGGTGGCGCCGGGCAGCATCGGCGACCTGCCAGCGCGCAGCACCCAGGAAATCACCGCCAACGTGGTGGTCAAGGGCCAGCTGAGCACGCCCGAGGAGTTCGCCGCGATCGTCCTACGCGCCAACCCAGACGGCTCCACGGTGACCATCGGCGACGTCGCCCGGGTGGAGATCGGCGCTCAGGAGTACCAGTACGGCACGCGCCTGAACGGCAAGCCGTCCACCGCCTTCAGCGTGCAGCTGTCTCCCGGCGCCAATGCCATGGAGACCGCGACCCTGGTTCGGGCCAAGATGGAGGAGCTTTCCGGCTACTTCCCCGAGGGCGTGCGCTATGACATCCCCTACGATACCTCGCCGTTCGTCAAGGTCTCGATCCAGCAGGTGATCAGTACGCTGTTCGAGGCCATGTTGCTGGTGTTCGCGGTGATGTTCCTGTTCCTGCAGAACCTGCGCTATACGCTGATCCCGACCTTGGTGGTACCGGTGGCGCTGATGGGCACCTTCGCTACCATGCTGGCGCTCGGTTTCTCGGTGAACGTGCTGACCTTGTTCGGCATGGTCCTGGCCATCGGCATCCTGGTGGACGACGCCATCGTGGTGGTAGAGAACGTCGAGCGGATCATGGCCGAGGAAGGGCTGCCACCCAAGCAGGCCACGCGCAAGGCCATGGGCCAGATCAGCGGGGCCATCGTCGGCATCACCCTGGTGCTGGTGGCGGTGTTCCTGCCGATGGCCTTCATGAAAGGTTCGGTGGGCGTGATCTACCAGCAGTTCTCGGTGTCCATGGCGGTGTCGATTTTGTTCTCGGCCTTCCTTGCCCTGAGCCTCACGCCTGCCTTGTGCGCCACCCTGCTCAAACCGGTGGTCAAGGGCGAGCACCATGAGCGCAAGGGCTTCTTCGGCTGGTTCAACCGGCGCTTCGAAGGCATGAGCAACGGCTATCAGCGCTGGGTGGTGCACGCCCTGGCGCGCAGCGGTCGCTACCTGCTGGTGTACGCGGCGCTGCTGGCGGTGCTCGGCTACGGCTTTAGTCAGTTGCCGACCGCGTTCCTGCCCACCGAGGACCAAGGCTACACCATCACCGACATCCAGCTGCCGCCCGGAGCCAGCCGCATGCGCACCGAACAGGTGGCCGCGCAGATCGAGGCGCACAACGCCGAGGAGCCGGGTGTTGGCAACACCACGCTGATCCTGGGTTTCAGCTTCTCGGGCAGCGGGCAGAACGCGGCGTTGGCGTTCACCACGCTCAAGGACTGGTCCGAGCGCAGCGCCGACGACAGCGCCCAGTCGATCGCCGACCGCGCCACCGCGGCCTTCAGCCAACTCAGGGACGCGGTGGCCTACTCGGTGTTGCCGCCGCCGATCGACGGGCTGGGTGAATCCACCGGCTTCGAGTTCCGCCTGCAGGACCGTGGCGGCATGGGCCACGCGGCATTGATGGCGGCGCGTGACGAGCTGCTGGCCAATGCCCGCAAGAGCAAGGTGCTGGTCAACGTGCGCGAGGCCTCGCTGGCCGAGAGCCCGCAGGTGCAGCTGGAAATCGACCGCCGCCAGGCCAATGCCCTGGGGGTCTCGTTCGCCGACATCGGCGCGGTGCTCGATACCGCCGTAGGCTCCAACTACGTCAACGACTTCCCCAACCAGGGCCGCATGCAGCGGGTGGTGGTGCAGGCCGAGGGCGACCAGCGCAGCCAGGTCGAGGATCTGCTGAAGATCCATGTACGCAACAGCAGCGGCAAGATGGTGCCCTTGGGCGCCTTCGTTCAGGCCAAGTGGGTCAGTGGTCCGGTGCAACTGACCCGCTACAACGGCTACCCGGCGGTGTCGATTTCCGGCGAGCCTGCCGCCGGCTACAGCTCCGGCGAAGCCATGACCGAGATCCAGCGCCTGGTCGACCAGTTGCCGCCCGGCGCCGGCCTGGAGTGGACCGGCCTGTCATTGCAGGAGCGCCTGTCCGGCAGCCAGGCCCCCTTGCTGATGGCCCTGTCGCTGCTGGTGGTATTCCTGTGCCTGGCGGCGTTGTACGAGAGCTGGTCGATCCCCACCGCGGTGCTGCTGGTGGTCCCCCTGGGCGTGCTCGGGGCGGTCCTGGCGGTCACCCTGCGTGGCATGCCCAACGACGTGTTCTTCAAGGTCGGCCTGATCACCTTGATCGGCCTGTCGGCGAAGAATGCCATCCTCATCATCGAGTTCGCCAAGAGCCTGGTGGACCAGGGCCAGGATCCGGTAAGCGCCGCGGTACAGGCCGCCCGCCTGCGCCTGCGGCCGATCGTGATGACCTCGCTGGCGTTCATCCTCGGCGTGGTGCCGCTTGCGATCGCCACCGGGGCAAGCTCGGCGAGCCAGCAGGCCATCGGTACCGGTGTGATCGGCGGCATGCTCAGCGCCACCCTGGCGGTAGTGTTCGTGCCGGTGTTCTTCGTGGTGGTGATGCGCCTGGCCGGGCGACGCCAGGCCATGGACAGCCAGGTGCTGCCCCATCAACCCTGACTGGACAACGCCTGCGTGACATGGGAGGGTTCCCGGCATCGACTGCCTGGAACCCTTTTTCATGTCTACTGCCCTGCCCCCTTGCTCCACGCTGATTCTTGCCGGTGGCCGCGGCCAACGTATGGGCGGGCGCGACAAAGGCCTGCTGCCCTGGCAGGGCGAGCCGCTGGTAGCGCATGTACAACGCGTGGTACGGCCGCTGTGCGACGACGTGGTGATTTCCTGTAATCGCAACCATGAGGCCTACCGGGCCTATGCCGACCAGTTGGTGTCCGACGCCGAGGCGGATTTCCCCGGACCGTTGGCCGGCGTGATCGCCGGGCTCGCAGTGGCGCGGCATGAATGGGTGATAGTGCTGGCCTGCGATGCGCCCCGGGTCGACCGGGCGCTGATCGAGGGCCTGCTGCGCTTGGCCGTCGAGCACGACAGCCCGACCATGGTGCGCCAGGGTGGGTATTGGCAGCCGATGTTCAGTGTCTTGCCGCGCAGGGTGCTGCCCGTGCTGGAACAGGCCTGGAGAGAGGGTGAGCGCAGTCTGCAGAAGGCGCTGTTGCGCGGGGCGGTGCAAGGGTTCGAATGCCTCCAAGAGGATACCAGGTTGAGCAATTTCAACAGCCCCGAATGGCTGGAGAAATAAGCCGCTTGGGCGGGCCCAATCGCGGGGCGAGCCCGCTCCCACAGGGGGGACCAGCGCTAGGTTGCGGTGAGTTTGTGGGAGCGGGCTTGTCCCGCGCTTGGGCCGGCACGACCCGCGCAGCTTACTGGCCGATTTCCGAGATACTGATCTCGCGCATCCTGAACTTCTGCACCTTGCCGGTCACGGTCATGGGGAATTCATCGACGAAGCGGAAATACCTGGGCACCTTGAAATGCGCGATGCGCGTCTTGGCCCACTCGCGCAGCGCATCCTCGCTGGCCGTGTGCCCAGGGTGGAAGCGGATCCAGGCGACGATTTCCTCGCCATACTTGCTGCACGGAATACCGATCACCTGTACGTCGGCCACTGCCGGGTGGGTGAAGAAGAACTCCTCCAGCTCCCGCGGGTAAATGTTTTCCCCACCGCGGATGATCATGTCCTTGCTGCGCCCGACGATGCGCACATGGCCCTGTTCGTCCATCACGGCGAGGTCCCCCGTGTGCATCCAACCGTCGGCGTCGATGCTTTCGGCCGTGGCCTTGGGGTTGTTCCAGTAGCCGAGCATCACGCTGTAGCCGCGGGTACAGAGCTCGCCGATCTCGCCGCGAGGTACGGTGGTGCCTTCGGCATCGATGACCTTGCTCTCCAGCCGCGGCTGGGTACGGCCCACCGTGGTCACGCGCAGTTCCAGTTCGTCGTCCGGGCCGGTCTGCAGCGACACTGGGCTGGTCTCGGTCATGCCGTAGGCGATCTGTACTTCGGCCATGTGCATTTCGCCGATTACCCGGCGCATCACCTCGATCGGGCAGGTGGCGCCGGCCATGATGCCTGTGCGCAGGCTGGACAGGTCGAAATCACCACGCTGTGGATGGTCGAGCTCAGCGATGAACATGGTGGGTACGCCATAGAGCGCCGTGGCCTTTTCCTCGGCCACAGCGCGCAGGGTGGCCAATGGGTCGAAGGCATCGCTTGGGTAGATCAGGGTGCTGCCGTGGGTCAGGCATCCCAGGTTGGCCATGACCATGCCGAAACAGTGATACAGCGGCACCGGCACCACCAGGCGATCATGCTCGGTCAGCCCCAGGCTCTCGCCGACCATGTAGCCATTGTTGAGGATATTGTGGTGGCTGAGCGTCGCGCCCTTGGGAAAACCGGTGGTGCCGGAGGTGTACTGGATGTTGATCGGGTCGTTCACATCCAGCTCTGCCTGGCGTTGGGCCAGTGCCTCGTGGGTGACTTCGTCTGCGCGCGCCTGCAGCGCCCGCCAGGCCAGGAACCCAGGCGGCGGTTCGTCGGCAAGGCTGACCACCCCGCGCAGTTCAGGCAGGCGTTCGCAGTCGAGCTCACCGGGGCGGCTGTCCTGCAGCCCCGGTACCAGGCCGAGCAGCATCGCGTGGTAATCGGACGTCTTGAAGGCATCGGCGCAGATCACCCAGCGGCAGCCGGACTGGCTCAGGGCGTAATCCAACTCGCTGCTGCGGTAGGCCGGGTTGATATTGACCAGGATCGCGCCGACCTTGGCACTGGCGAACTGGGTGATGCACCACTGGGCACAGTTCGGCGCCCAGATCCCCAGGCGGTCGCCGGCCTGCACGCCCAAGGCCATCAATGCCCGGGCCTGGCGATCGACCGCCTCGGCCAGCGCGCGCCAGGTGTAACGCAGGCCCTGGTGACGGACCACCAGGGCTTCACGGTCGGGGAAGCGGGCGACGGTCGTGTCGAAGGCGTCGCCGATGCATTGGCTGAGCAGGTCCTTGTCTTGGCGACCTTGGGTGTAGCTTGGCGAGTTCATGGTGCGCTCTCTTGTTGTTCGCAGGTGTTCCTGCCAACCCAATCGCGGGGCCAGCCCGCTCCCACAGGCCGCTTGCCAGGAGCGGGCTCGTCCCGCGATGAGGTTGGCACTGCCTACACGTGGCTACCGGACGAATACCTGGGTCGTGGTGATGGCCATATCGCCCCCTGGCAGCTTGATGTTCTTCACCTTCTTCAGGGTCTGCGGGTCGAACACCGCGATGTCGTTGAAGGTTCCGGCCAGGTACAACTTGCTGCCGGCGCGGTCGAAAGCCACGCAGTAGTAAGTGTGGTCCAGGTTGGCGGCCTCGATCAGTTTCTGCTGCTTGATGTCGTAACGCGCCAGACGGTTGAGCACGCCGTACATCTGGTTGGGGTCCTTGGGCGAGCGCAGGCCGGTGAAATACAGCTCGGTGAGGTCGGCGAACTCCTGGGTGTGGGTCTTGCCGGTCTTGAGGTCCACGCTCAGGTAACCATACAGCAGCGCGGCTTCGTTCGGGTCCTGCTTGGCATCCTTGAACTTGGCCACGGTATAGAGCATGGAAAACTCGTGCAGGCCCGTCTGGTGCGGCCAGAAATACAGCACATCCGGGGCGCTGTAGCCTGGGCGGCTCCAGTTGCGCAGCGGCAGTGCCACCTGATATTTGCCGGTGTTCACGTCCATCTTGTAAATATCGGGCCCAGCGACATACAGGCTGCCATCGTCGGCAGCGCGCATCAGGTAGACCTGGCGCGGCATGGGGAAGCTACGCACGGGCTTGGCACCCAGGCCGTCGGCTGTGCGGAACACCTCCAGGCGCGGTGGCTTGACCACGTAGTGGTCGTTCAGGCGCTGGGTCGGGTTGACCGTGGCATACACCTCCTTGCCGTCGGGGCTGATGGCGAAGGAGAACATCGAACGGCCAATTTCACCGGCCACGCTGGACAAGTTGGCGTGGAAGGTGGTGCCACAGGTGTCCAGGTCGATGCCATAGATATCGCCGAAATGATTGTTCAGTACGTAGGCGGTGCGTTTGTCCGGCGCCATCATCGCCGTACCGGGGCCGAAGGCATCGGGCATACGGCAGGTCTTGTAGAGCGTGTCGCTGGCCACGTCCACCACGTGCAGGTTGTTTGGGTAGTTGGTGGCGATCAGGTATTCCTGGCCGCTCTTCAGGGCCGGCCCTGTGTCGGCGGCCTGGGCCGTCCAGGCGCCGGCACAGGCGGCGACGGTGAGCGCGAGCTGTGCGCAGAATCCAGCTTTCATGCGGTTTCCCCTTGTTGTTCTTGTCGGGCCTGTCACTTGTCTTTCGGGAACACGGTGCCGAGGTTGCGCCAGTCGTCCTGGGAGTTGGTCGCCTGGGCGTTCCAGTCCTGGTAGGTGCTCATCATGTCCGGCACCTGGGCCGGCCACCAGCAAGGGTCGGAGCAGCCATACAGGTCGGCCTCCATGGGCTGGCACAGCGAGGTGACGCCACCGAAGGCATCCACTTCCCAGCCCGGGTCGGTGGTGGCGGTGCAGCCGGCCACCGCGCTCATGGCCACCACCTCTTCGATACGGTCTTCGGCGGCGGCCTGTTCAAGGATTCGGGCCTTGTTGTTCAGGGGCTTCAAGTGCTTCATGTCAGTGCGCCTTCCGCGGAGTGATGTAGCGATCGATGAAGGCCGGGTTGGCGGCCATGATGCGGCTGTAGACCTCGATGCCGAAGTCCACCCAGTCGCGCATCAGTTCGCAGTAGTGGTAGGTCGGGTGGGTAGGGTCGCCGTAGCGCGCATAGCTCTCGTGGTAGCAGCCGCCGGAACACAGGTTGCGGATGCGGCAGCTGTCGCAACCTGTGCCGCTGCGGTCCAAGCGCTGGGACAGGAAATCGTTGAGCTGCGCCTGCTTGACGCCCTGGTGCACGTTGCCGAAGGTCGGCAGATTGGAGCCGGTGAAGCGGTGGCACAGGTTCAGCTCGCCTTCGTGGTCCACGGCTAACATCTTCAGCCCGGCACCGCATGGCAGGGCTTTTTTGTGCCCTTCATGGATGTCGGTGATCAGTTGGTGCAGGTTGGAAAAACCGATGTTGCGGTGCTCCAGCGCTGCCTCCAGGTACCGTCGGCCCAAGGCCTTCATGTTGGCGAAGACCTGCACCAGTTCCTCGCCGGTCAGGTTGAAGCTGGCCATGTCGCCCGACGTCACCGGGGCAAAACCCACCTCGGCGAAGCCCAGTTCGTTGAACAGGTGGTGCCAGATGGTCTCCACATCGGTGATGCCCCGGGTCAGGGTGACCCGGGCGCCGACGGGGCGGCTGCGGTAGCGCGACAGCAGCATGTCGACCTTGCGCCGTACCACGTCATAGGTGCCCTGCCCGCCCACGGTGATGCGGTTGCGGTCGTGCACGGTCTTGGGCCCGTCGATACTCACCGACAGGCCGAAGCGATGGGCATCGAGCCAGTCGACGATCTCTTCGGTGAGCAGCGTGGCGTTGGTGGTCATGATGAACTCGACCTGCTTGCCCGCCTCGGCGAAGCGTCGCTCGCAGTAGGCGACCATATGCTCGATCAGGGGCCGGTTGGACAACGGCTCGCCGCCGAAGAACACCACGCTGTAGCGTTGCTCGTCGGGCGACTCCTTGAGCAGCATCTCCACCGAGGCTTCAGCAGTGTCGGCTCTCATCTTCTTGCCGGCGGAGGGTTTGGCCAGGTCTTCCTTGTAGCAATAGGTGCAGCTCAGGTTGCAGCCGGTGTTGACGTTGAGCACCACGGTGTTCAGAGCCGTGCGCTCGACCTTGCGCAGAGCGATCTCCGGGGTCAGCGGCGAGCCGTCGCTGACCAGCTCCAGGGCGATCAGCTCACGCAGGGTGTCCTCGATGTCCTGGCCGGCGAACTGCCGGCCCAGGCGCTGCACCAGTTCCTCGGCGGAGCAGCCCTGCTGGCGCAGGACATCGATGATGCCGCCGGTCACCGCGTCGGCGGCGAACAGCGAGCTACTGGGAATATGGAAGAGCATGCGGTCGGCATCGACCTGCACTTCATGCAGGTTGCGTTCGACCAGGTTCAATAGTGCGCCCATGGCGACCTCTCGATGATTCTTCAGCCCGTTTTCATTGCATGCGCGACAACCACCCTTTATGGCAAGGGCGGGTTGTTCCAGCGCTGCACGGTAACGATCATGTGGCCTTCACCCTTCTGGCCGCCGTCCTCGAGTTCAGCGATGACTTTCAGGTTGCCGGCGTTGTTGGTCATCATCTTGCGCTCGGGGTTGGGGCCGGCGCCGGCAGGCATGAAGATGCCGTCGGCCTGCATCTTGCCGGCGAACTTCACGTCCTCGTCTTCGGCGGCGCGTTCGTTGAACGGCTCGACCGTCCATTTGGCTGGCAAGTAGCCGATGCGCAGGGGCTTACCGCTGGCATCCTTGCCCCAGGCCTCGGCCTCGAAGCGGCCCTGGACCTTGGGCGTGGAGCCGCCGTTGTCGCCAATGCGGGCGATGGAGAAGGCAGGCACCACCTTGACCTCCTCGACCTTGTCGTAGACCGCCAGGCTTACGCCCTTGAGCGCGCCTACGGCCACCTCACGCTGACCCGGCGCGGCATCGGCCGCAGCCCGGGCCTTGACCCGCACCAGGGACGGTGTGGACTCCAGCACCTCGATCACCTCCACCCCCGCCCCTAACGCCGGCTTACCGGACAGGTCGCTGCCGACCAGGGTGATCTCGCTTTCGCTGCC
The DNA here is from genome assembly GCF_048068215.1 of Pseudomonas sp. NY15372. Classification (NCBI taxonomy): domain Bacteria; kingdom Pseudomonadati; phylum Pseudomonadota; class Gammaproteobacteria; order Pseudomonadales; family Pseudomonadaceae; genus Pseudomonas; species Pseudomonas sp. NY15372. The sequence goes on along the minus strand of NZ_JBLUPY010000022.1, from coordinate 38,904 downwards.
GGCCTTGATGAAGGCCGGCTGCACCGCCAGCAGGCGCGCCTTGCCTGCCTTCACCGCAGTGAAGTCCAGGCCTCGCTCGTCGTGGTCGGCCTCGAACATGCGCCCCTTCATCTCGCCGTCCAGAGCGGCGAACACCTGTCGCAGGGTGCTGTCGCCGACCTTGACGTTGCCGCGCCATTCATAACCGTTGTAGAGAATCGCCGAGCCGCTGCCGTTGAATGGCGTGCCGTCGGCATAGGTACCCTTGACCTCGACCTTGAAGGTGTCGTCTTTATCGGCGGTCACGCTCATCACGCCGCGGACATCGCCCTTGGCCAGCATGTGCCCACTGAACGCCCACTGGCCCGGCAACGCATCAGCCTTGGGCCGCGCCTTCAGCCATTGCGCCCAGGCCGGGTTGTCCAATGGATAGCGCTTGGCCAGATCCGGGACCATCTGCTTGAGCGCGATTTCCAGCCAGTCGCGGTCACGGGCCTGGGCCTGGTATTCGAGGGAGGGCCATTGGCCGAGGTGGAAGTTGACCAGGTGCTCCCATTCCTTGGCGGGTCGGCGCTGCAGGGCCACGCGCGCACCGGAATGGCAGCGGCCGCACATCTGGCTGGTCTGGTCGTCGAAGTGCTCGACGGTATTGAGCCGGCGCTCCATGGCGTAGCGCACGCCTTCGGTTTCGCTGGGCGCCAGGCCCTGCTTGTCGGCCAGGTACTTGACCAGCGTGCGTCGGTCATCGTCGCTGATCTGCAGGCCATGCATCACCTGCATGCGGGCGATACTCATCAGCCAGCCTTCCGGGGTTTTGCGCTGGTGGCTGATGCGGCTGTAGCTGTCATTGCCTTCGGGGATATGGCACCCCATGCACTTCGATTGCAACAGGCTCGGGCCCTGCTCGGCCGCCATGGCCTGGGTGCTCAGCAGTGCGGCGGCGACCAGCGCCAAGTTGCCCGCATGCCGCCGGAGTCGAGTCGTCTTCAAGGTCAGACCTCCACGGTGTTGTTCTTATCGTTTTCGCACGCTTAGGGACTGCAGGTGCATGTGGCCGGTATTGATACAGAAAGTGTGCCAGCGTCGGTAAAAACCTTTTGTTTCAGTGAGTTGGGTAGTTTTTGCGGTCAACCTCATACGGCTGACAGCGAGTTGGAACGTCCCAATTCGCGACAGGGTGTTTCAGCTTGAGACAGGGGCTGCCGTGCGCCCCAAATGGCGGGACAAACCCGCTTCCACAGAGACGTGCAGGAGCGTGCTTGTCCCCCGGTGGAAGTACCGGGCAATGACTGTTTCACCGCGTCTCATTCCGTCTCAATGTGCAACAGCATAGTCCCGCTTTTTCAACCCCGATGCCCACGAAAACCCTTGTAGTTCAGGCCATTGGCAGCCGACTTCAGCCTTGGCATGCCGATTGCGCTTGTGCCCGTCACCCCACATGACAAGAGGCACCGAACCATGCATTGCGACCTGCCCCTCCTGCCTGCCACCCGCGCCTTCCTCGCGCGCAAGCTGAAGATGCGTATCGGCGCCGACTGGCAGGACGCCATCAGTGGCCGGACCATGGCCTTGCGCAACCCGGCCACTGGCGAAATCCTCGGCGAGGTGCCTGCAGCCGACCTGCAGGACGTGGACCGCGCGGTCAAGGCGGCACGCCAGGCCTTCGACGACTCGCCCTGGAGTCGCCTGCGCCCGCGCGATCGGCAGAACCTGCTATGGCGCCTAGCCGACCTGGTGGAGCGCGATGCTCAAGTCCTGGCTGAACTGGAATGCCTGAACAACGGCAAGAGCGCCGCGGTGGCGCAGGCGATGGACGTGCAGCTGGCCATCGATTTCCTGCGTTACATGGCCGGCTGGGCCACCAAGATCGAGGGCAGTACCATCGAGCCCTCCCTGCCGCTGATGCCCGACGCGCACTTCCACGGTTTCATCCGCCGCGAGGCGGTGGGCGTGGTCGGGGCGATCGTGGCCTGGAACTTCCCGCTGCTGCTGGCGTGCTGGAAACTCGGCCCGGCACTGGCCACCGGCTGCACCTTGGTACTCAAGCCCGCCGACGAGACCCCGCTGACCGCCCTGAAACTGGCCGAACTGGTGAATGAAGCCGGCTACCCGGCCGGGGTGTTCAACGTGGTCACCGGCACCGGCCTGAACGCCGGCGCGGCACTGAGCAACCACCCGGAGGTCGACAAGCTGACCTTCACCGGCTCCACCGAGGTCGGCAAGCTGATCGGCAAGGCCGCCATGGACAACATGACCCGCGTCACCCTGGAGCTCGGCGGCAAGTCGCCGACCATCGTCATGCCCGATGCCAACCTGCAGGAGGCCGCAGCTGGCGCAGCCACGGCGATCTTCTTCAACCAGGGCCAGGTGTGCTGCGCAGGTTCACGGCTGTATGTACATCGCAAGCACTTCGATAACGTGGTCGCCGACATCGCCGGCATCGCCAACAACATGAAGCTTGGCAACGGCTTGGACCCGACCGTGCAGATGGGCCCATTGATCTCGGCCAAACAGCAGGACCGGGTCACCGGATACATCGACCTGGGCCGAGAACTGGGCGCCACCATCGCCTGTGGCGGTGAAGGCTTCGGGCCGGGCTACTTCGTCAAGCCGACGGTGATCGTCGACGTCGATCAGCGCCATCGCCTGGTACAGGAGGAAATCTTCGGCCCGGTGCTGGTGGCCATGCCCTTCGACGATGTCGACGAGGTGGTGCGCCTGGCCAATGACAACCCCTACGGGTTGGGCGCGAGTATCTGGTCCAACGACCTGGCTGTGGTGCACCGAATGATCCCGCGCATCAAGTCGGGCTCGGTGTGGGTCAACTGCCACAGCGCCCTGGACCCGGCCCTGCCGTTCGGCGGCTACAAGCTGTCCGGGGTCGGCCGCGAAATGGGCGCCAATGCCATCGAGCACTACACCGAGCTCAAGTCGGTCCTGATCAAGCTCTGACGCTACCCAGCTCCCATAGGGCGATCGCCTTGGGAGCTGGCTTGCCCCGCGATTGGGCCTTACAGCCCCGGCAACGATTGCGCCAAACCAGAACAAGAAAAATGGAGCATCCCCGATGATTCGAATCTCCCCCCTTCCCTTGGCTCTGCTGCTTACCACGGCCCTGCAAACCGCTACCGCCCACGAACTCTACAACCACAATGGCACCGTTCTAAATGCCGACCTCGAAGCCCTGTTCGGCATCTTCCACAGCGACGAAAGCTTCAACCAGGCCGGCAATCGCCAGCCCGGCAGCAGCGCCTGGCGCGAGGGGTACGTCAAGTATGGCTTGAGCGCTAGCCAGGCCCTGACCGACCGTGGCACCGCGTACGGTGCCTTCAGCCTGCTCAGTTCCGCCACCTGGGGCGATGGCGATGCGGCGGGCCTGACCCTGGGCGACGAGCGCCGCACGGCCGTGGAGGATGCCTACCTCGGCTGGCGGTCCGGCAACCTGTTCCCGGCGCTGGGCGAGGACGGCATCGATGTGTCCGGTGGGCGCCAGGTGGTGACCCTGGGCGACGGCTTCCTGATCCAGGGCGACCCGGTCAACCTCGGCAAGGTCGACCTGGGCGCCAACTTCAACCGGGGCGGTGCGTACTACCTGGCCGCCCGCAAGGCCTTCGACCGCACCGGCGTGCTGCGTGTGGGTGGCAGCCGGGGTTGGCGCGGCGACCTGATGTGGCTCAAGTCCGACAACCACTACCAGGCCGACACCGCCCTGGCGGTGGGCAACCTGGAGCATGTCGGCGACATCGGCACCGTGGGCCTGAGCTGGATCCGCGGGCTCGACGTCGACCAGCGCTATGCCCGGATCATGGGCCTGGAGCACCGCGACGGCATGGACACCTACAGCCTGCGCGGGCGCGGCAGCCTGGGCGTGAAGGACCTGGAAGTGGCCGCCGAATATGTCACCCAGGACCGAACCGGTGGGCGCGAGGACGCCTGGTACGTGGAAGGCAACTGGACCTTCTCGGCGCTGCCCTGGTCACCGACCGCCACCTACCGCTACAGCCGTTTCTCCGAGGACTTCGACCCACTGTTCTTCGGCATGAGCCGTGGCTATGGCACCTGGTTCCAGGGTGAAGTGGCCGCCAACTATGCCGGGCCGTTCAACAGCAATACCCAGGTGCATCACCTGGGCCTCAAGGCCAAACCACGGGACAACGTCACCCTCGGGGCGTTGTATTTCGACTTCGATACCCTGGAAACCGAACAGGGCAACTTCGGCGGTCGTGAGATAGACCTGTACCTGGAATGGATGGTCAACGACCACCTGCTGATCAGCCCGCTGGTGGGGTTCTATACGCCTGAACGCAGTGCCGACAACGGTGGCGTGCAGCTGGGCGGGCGGGATACCGGCACCTATCTGCAGGTGGTCGTCGGGACGTTCTTCTAGCCAGCCAGGGGACCGCTGCGCGGACTTTCTGTAGGAGCGGCCTTGTGCCGCGAGAGGGCTGCAAAGCAGCCCCAGCCCCCTCACTGGTACCCCTGCTCACCCAACCACCGCAGAACCATCGCCCGCTGCTGCGCAGGTACGCTGCCCAATACCTGTTCCACCGATGCCCCCGACTGCAATCCCCGCACCACAGAGGCCAGCTCGACGCCCTGCAAGTGCCAGATCCCTAGCGGCTGGTCCGCCGTCACCACCACCTCGGCCTGCGCCACCAGCCCATCGCGCAGCACCGGTCGGCGCTCGATGCGCACCGCCTGCCACTGCGCGGCAAGATGCATCGGCTGCGCATCCGGCCACGTCCGACGCCGTGCCCAGAAGCCACGGCCCGCCTTTTCCAGCTCCTGGGCATAGAAGTCCCGCCCTGTGCGGGCAAAACGCAGGAACAGTTGCTCCACCCGCGTCTGATGGAACTGCCGGGCCAGGGCCACCCGCGCAGGCTCGCGCAACAGCGTGTTGATCACCACCGGCGCCTGCATCGCCGACGACAGCGACTGGAAGATCCCATTCCCCGACAGTGGGTCCACGGCCATGGCCGCGTCTCCTACCCGTACCCAATCCGACCCCACGCAGTCGCCGGCCAGGATCGCCGTGCTGCTGCGGGCGTGCACTTCGCTGGGCCGTAAGGCCTGCTCGTCGAACAGCTGCGCCACCAGCGCCGAACGCCGCCTGCGCTCGGCGCAGTATTCGGGCAAGGCAGCCTTGCCAGGCAGGCCGTCGGCATCCAGGGTCACCTGCCAATAGCAGCGGCCATCGGCAAGCCGTGCCATCCAGGCCCAGCCGTCATCCAGGCTCTCTACCGCCGAGGCGGGCTCGCCCGGCGTGGACTGCCAGAGGTTCAATAGGCTCACGGTCTCCGGGCCGCGCAACCGGTCCGCGGCCAACGGCGCCTGGCGGCCACGGGCCTCGACCAGGAACTGCCCGTGCAGCACCTGGCCATCGGCCAGGTATACGTGGCAGCCGTCTTGGTGCTGCACTTCTCGCACCCGGCCTTCGACGAGCGTCACCCCGGCGCGATGCAGGTCGTCACGCAACGCATGGTCGAAACGCTGTCGGTCGAGCAGATACTCCTGGTTCATTCGCAACTGTTCGCCGTTCCAGCGCACCTGCCGGGTCGCCGGCACGGCTGCCTGGCGCAAGGCGTCGACCAGCCCGGCATGGCGCAGCCCTTCGAGCACGCGCTGGGACACTCCCTCCACCGCGGCGAAACGACGCCAGTCGGAGATCACCGTGACCGGATAGCCAAGCCGACGCAGCCCAAGGGCCGTCGCCGCACCGGCAGGGCCCGCGCCCAGTACCAGCACCTGTGGCTCAGCCATCACCGAGGCGCCTGTGCTCTGGCCCGGTATAGGCCGCACCGCCCCGCAGGTGCGCCAACACCTGCTCGCGCCCGAGCCCCGGATGCGCAGCCAGCCAGGCCGCGATCCGTCCACTGAGCGCGGCGCAGGCCAGGCTCGCGCCTGCCAGGGCCTGCCCGCCCACGGGGCCGCCCAGGTCAGCCTGGGCGCTGCCCAGCCAAGACCACTGCGCCGCCGTGCAACGGGCGTCGCCGGTGATGCGTATCACGCCCGGATAACGGGCCGGATATACCGGGCCGCCCTGGGCCGGGCTGGAGGCGCACAGCACCACGCCGGCCGCCTGGGCCTCGGCACAGGCCTGGCGCAACACCGGGCGGTCCTGGTGCAGGCCCAGGCTGAGGTTGATCAGGGTCGCGCCCTGTTCCACCAGCCACAGCAAGGCTGCGGCCACCTGCAAGGCACTGGTGCGCCATTGCTGGTCGAAGACCTGAGCCATCAGCACGGGCAACTCGCCCGTCTGCGCCTGCACACTGGCCAACACCGCGCTGCCGTGACCCAGGCGATCGGGCAACGGCACCCCTTCGCGCAGCATGCCGTCCTCGAGCCAAAAACGACGTGCCGCCACCAGCTGGCCGGCCTGCTCGAGCGAGCAACCGCTGTCGATCACGCCGACGCGCACATCACTGGCCATGGCCCGCCACCTCCCGAGGCAAGATGCGCAGTTGGCCCCCGTGCAGATGCAAGTGCAGGTCGGCATCGGCCAGGGTCGAGGCGCGGTGGCTGATCAGGATGCGGGTACGCCCGGCGAACAGTTGGTCGATGGCGGCGATCACCTCGCGCTCGGTGGTTTCATCCACCGCCGAAGTCGCCTCGTCGAGTACCAGGATCGCTGGGTCCTGCAACAACGCCCTGGCGATGGCGATGCGTTGCTTCTGGCCGCCGGAAAGCTGCTGGCCGCGCTCGCCGAGCAGGCCGTCCAGGCCCAGCGGCAGGCTTTGCACCAGGCTGTCCAGCCGGGTCAGGCTCACCACCCGCTGCAGGTCGGCCAGGCTCGCCTCGGGTGTGCTGTATGCCAGGTTCTGCGCCAGAGTGCCGCGAAACAGCACGATGTCCTGGCTGACCACCGCGATGCGCCGGCGCAAGGCCGACAGGTCCAGCTCGCGCAGGTCGATGCCATCAAGCAGGATGCGCCCGGCATCGGGGTCATAGAAACGCTGCAGCAGGTCGATCAGGGTCGACTTGCCCACTCCCGAGGCGCCGCTGACGGCCACCTTCAGGCCGCCTGGAATATGCACGTCCACCTTGCTCAGCACCGCGCCCTGGCGCCCGGTGTGGGTAAATTCCACCGCCTCCAGGCGCAGCTCGCCCGGCCCTTGCGGCATCGGCTGCGGGGTGTCGGCCTCGCGCACCGCCACCGGCGCCTGCCTGAGCTCCATCACCCGCCCCAGGCTCACCGCCATGCGCTGCACCGCGACGTACAGCCCAAGCAGGCTCTGCACCGGGCCCACCGCCATGCCCAGATAAGTGGAAAAGGCGATCAGCGCGCCCAGTTGCCAGGTACCCTGGATCACCCACCAGCCCCCGACCAGGAAGGCGCTGGCGCGGCACAGCGAGGTCAGCGTACCGGGCACCGCCTGGGTGAAGAATTCGGTGACCTGAACCTTGAGCAGTTGGCCCATGTAGCCCCGCCCGAGCCGATCCAGGCGCGCGGCCTCGCGGTCCTGCTGGCCGGCCGCCTGAATGAACTTCATCGCCGGCAGCGTCTCGACCAGGAACGAGGACACGTCCGCCGAGCGCTCGCGCAGGCTGCGCACCTCGCGTTCGACCTTGCGTCGCATCCACCGCAGCCACAGCACTTCGATCGGAACCAGCAACGCCAGCAACAGCGACAACTGCCAGGACAGCATTAGCATCAGGCCGACCGCGCCGACCAGGCCGATCACGCTGGACACCGCCGAGAACAGCGAGTCCACGGCAAAACGCTGGATCTCAGCGACGTCACCGTCTAGCCGGGAAAGGATATCGCCAGTGCGCCGTTGCCCGTAGAACCCCGGCGAGAGCTGCTGCAGGTGGCGGTACAGGTCGTCGCGCAGGGCGAACAGGATGCGCCCGGACAAGCGGGTGTGCAGGTAGCGGTTGATGCCCGACAGCAAAGTGCCGAGCAGCCCGGCGGCGATCATGATCGCCGCCATGTGCCAGAGGGTGGTGTAGTCCCGGGCCAGCAGGCCTTCGTCGATCAGCGTCTTGACCAGCCAGGGCTGGGCCAGGGCCAGCAGCGACGCCGCCAGGGACAAGCCCAGCAATACGGCGATGGCGCGCCGTTGGGGGCGCACGAAGCCATACAGCCAGGCCAGGGCCTGGCGCATCAGCACGGGGTCGCTGGTTTCCACCAGTCGCGCGAACAGGCTGCCCATGTCAGCCGCGCAGTTGCTTGAGCTTGCGGTACAAGGTCGCCCGGCTGATGCCTAAGGCTTCGGCCGCCGCCGAAACGTTGCCTTGGTGCCGGGCCAGGGCTCCGCGAATCAGCTCCAGCTCGTTCTCGCGCAGGCTGCCCGACGGCGGCGCGCCGCTGGCCAGCTCGTCCAACAAGCAGTCGGTGAGGTGGTCCAGGCCCAGTACCTGCTCGCCGTCCTCGCGCATGGCCAGAGCGGTACGCAGCACCATTTCCAGCTGGCGAATGTTGCCCGGCCAGTCGAAACCGTCGAGCAGCTCGGCCAGAGCCGGGTCCAGGGTCACACCCTTGGCGCCGAACTTGTACAAAAGGCCCTCGACGATACCTGCCAGGTCGTCCCGCTCGCGCAGCGCCGGCAGGCGCAGGGAGACGCCATTTACCCGGTAGTACAGGTCCTCGCGAAAATGCTGCTCGGCGACCAAGCGCTTGAGGTCGCGGTGGGTGGCGCAGATCAACGCCACATCGATCTCCTGCTCTTCGCCGGCGCCCAATGGCGCCACTCGCCGCTCCTGCAATACGCGTAGCAAGCGGGCCTGCAGCGCCAGGGGCATGTCGCCGATCTCGTCGAGAAACAGGGTGCCGCCATGGGCCTGCATCAACCGCCCGACCATGCCGCCCCGGCGCGACCCGGTGAAGGCGCCCTCGCGGTAGCCGAACAGCTCCGACTCGATCAACCCTTCCGGGATGGCCGCGCAGTTGACCGCCACGAAGGGTTTTTCCGCACGCGGGCTGGCCTGGTGCAAGGCGCGGGCCGCCACTTCCTTGCCGGTACCGGTTTCGCCGAGCAGCAGCACCGGCAGCCCATTGATCAGCCCCTGGCGCGCCATGCGCAGGCCGCGGGCCAGACGCGGGTCGCCTCCGGCCAGCGCCTCCAGGGCGAGCGACTGGGCGGCCTTCGCAGGCTTGCCAGGCGCCACGGCGCCGTTGAGGCTGCCATGACGCGGCAGTTGCAAGGCGCGGAAGAAGAATTCGCCCTTGGCGGTCTGCACGCTGCTCACCCCGCCCTGCCACAGCCGGGCGATGAACGCTGGCGAGCGCTCGCCGAGCAGGTCGCTGCTGCGCCGGCCGATCAGTGCCTGGCGCGATACCTGCAACAACTGGCAGGCGTTGTCGTTGGCTGCCACCACTTCGCCGTCCAGGCTCAGCGCCAACAGGCCCTGCCAGGCACTGGCCAGGTATTGCGGGCGGCTGTGGAAGGCTAGCACCAGGTGCTCAGGGTGGCACAGGCCGAACAACCGGCCCTCGATGTTGCCGGCCGCGAGCATCAGCGCGGTGAGGTTGTCCTGGGGCTGGGTCATCACCCCTTCGCGGGTGATATCGAGCACACCGATCACTTCGCCGCGCGGGTCGCGCAGCGGCACCGATGTACAGGAAAACGGACTCAGGCGATCGAGGTAGTGTTCGCCGCAGTTGATCAGCGTGGGCCGGCCTTCGACCACCGCTGTGCCGATAGCGTTGGTGCCGCGCAGCGACTCGCTCCAGCAACTGCCCGGGTGCAGGTCGCGCAGGCCCTCGCGCCCAAGCACCTGGGCCTGGCCTTCGATGGCCAGGACGTTGGCCTGGGCGTCGCCGAGTATGACGATGCCACTTTTGCCTTGGCGCTTGACCAGGTAATCGAGGTCGGGCGTCACGGCGTCGATCAGCAGGCGGTTGTGTTCGAGCAGCGTACGCAAGTCATGGCCGGGGCGCGAACCCAGGCCTACCTGCTCGTTCTGCAGGCAGTCCAGGCCGTGGCCAAGGCTACGCCGCCAGGAAGCGTCGATTTCTTCACGCAGCATCCCGGAGGGCAGCTCGCCTTCATTGGCCAGTTTCAGGCGGGCCTGGCGGGATTCGTGTAACGGGTCGCAGGCGTCTGTTATTGGTAATTGTCGCGCCATCGTTTACTCCAGCTGTGCTCCTACAGTCAGGAGCAACGGGCTTCGGGACTCGTTGCAGTGTGCGTCAGAATCCGCGCGCCGTCATCCGGCTGGGGTGGAGCGTGGCATAAAGTTTACGTTTACGTAAAGATCGAAAGCCCTGAAGGCCTTCCCTTCGACTGGCACAGCCTCTGTGGGAGGGCGGGATCATCTCCCATCGGAAAGGGGGAGACTCTACAACGGGTGATGTTGTCCCCGGGCATTCCCCAATGCTGGGGCCCACCGCCCACCGCCCTTCCCTGCAAAAGCAATTCGCAGCCGCGCCAGAACCACCGCCCTAGAGCCCTTCAAGCGACATATCAAAAAACTGGCACGGCTGTTGCCGATCCCTCATCAGACGCCCCAACCCATGGGCCCGTTTGCAGGAGGGTTTGACTCATGCACCGATTGACACCCCACCCGCTGGCAGTGGCGATCTTCGCCAGCATGCTCCAGCTTCCGGCCCAGGCTGCGCTCAACGCAGTCGACCAGGGCACCTATCTACCCGAGAACGGCGGCTTCGCCGCCTGGTACCAGGACACCCACGGCCGCACGCTCGATCTGTGCCTGTCCAAGGCGGTGAGCTCCAGGGCACCCGGTGCTCCCGGCGCGCCGTCGTACATGTGCACCTTGCTGCCAACACCCGGGGTATTCGACGATACCCGGCCGATCGCCTTCCCCAGCAACTTCCCCGACGAAGCCTTCTGGTTCACCGGTGACGCCTCCATCGTCGATGCCGCCCGTGGCATCGACCTGGGCTACGTCTCGGCGATCGAGGCGGCGTTCGGTGCCGAGGAGCCCAAGGAAGGCGACCAGATCAGCTTCGCCCGGATACGCATTCGGGTCGACGTGCCGACCGCCGGGACCTATATCATCACCCACCCCTACGGCGTCGAGGTGTTCGACGTGACCATCCCGGGTACGCGGGCGATCAACATGACCCGCGACATCGGCATCGGCTCGCCGGGCAACTTCACCGGCGCGCTCAAGGGCGATGTCGGGCCGTTCCTGCGTAGCGTCAACGGGCCCTATACCGAGACCAACCCGGAAACCGGTGCGAGCGAGCAGTTCGTGGGCGACCCCAACCTCGAAGAGCGTGTGACCGGCAGCCCGTTCAACACCAACTACGTGCGCATCGAAGGCCCCAACGGCCTGGACCTGCGCACCGAGCTGTTCGCCGTGTCCGGCAAGCTGTCCACGGTCAACCTGCCGACGCCGCTGCTGCCACAGCGCAGCACCTATTCGCGGCATTTCGAGAACGGCGACCTGCGCGCCCAGCAGGATGTCTTCGTCATGGCTCCGCCGCCACCGGCGACGGTCACGCTGACCAGCCAGACGCCCAACCTGTCGCTGACCGAAGCCAACGGCACCGGTGCCTGGTACGCCCAGTCGGCGCTCGACCCGACGCTGCCTGCAAGCCTTGGGATCACCGCCGACAACAGCGTGGCCATCCCCACCAGCAGTGCCACCAGCGCCAACCTGCCGCTGACTGACCTGGTGACCATCACCCGCGCCGAATACAGCTTGTCCAAGGCCGAACTGACCCTGGTCGCCGCCACCAGCGACGAAACCGCCCCTCCGACGCTCACGGCCCACACCGGCAACGGGGCGCTGATCGGCGACCTCGGTGGCGACGGTGCAGTGAAGACTCTCACCCGTGGGCTTTCGCCCCTTCCGCCGGCCACGGTGCAAGTCACCAGCGCCCATGGCGGCAGCGACAGCGAAGACGTGGTGCTGGTGCCATGAACAGACAAAGGCCCCGCCTTCAAGGAGGCAGCATGAATACTTGGCCACGCCGCGCGCTGTACGCAGCCGGGCTTTCCCTTACCCTTTCCGGCGCGGCCTGGGCCACGCTCACCGAGGTCGACCCAGGCCCCTATACCCTTGCTACCGGTGGCTACCCCATGTGGTACAAGGATGCCAGCGGCCTGTCCCTGGAGCTGTGCCAGTCGCGTGCTACCAGCTCGCGGGCACCCGGCGCGCCGGGGGCGCCTGCCTACATGTGCACCCTCCTGCCGGAGCCTGGCGTCTATGACGACACCTTGCCGCTGGTGTTCCCGGACAACTGGCCACCCGAGATGTTCTGGTTCCTGGCCGAGACGGATATCCCTGCGGTAGGCAACAGCGGCTATGAGCTGGAAGTCTACGTCGCCGGTATCGAAGCCGCCTTCGCCGCCGAGAACCCGGTCGATGGCGACCAGCAGAGTTTCGCCCGTATCCGTATCCGCGCCTCGGTCCCTACCGCCGGCACCTACACCATCACCCACCCGTATGGCGTCGAAACGGTGGTGGTCAACACCCCTGGCCGGCGAGCGATCAACGTCACCCGCGACATCGGCATCGGTGCACCAGGCGACTTCAGTGGCGCCCTGCGGGGCGATGTCGGGCCGTTCCTGCGCAACGCCAGCGGGGCGCTGTATACCGAGACCAACCCCGATACCGGCGCGCTCGAGTCCTTCGTCGGCGACCCGAACATCTCCCAGGAGGTCATCGGCAGCCCGTTCGACACCAACTTCGTACGTATCCAAGGCCCGGCCGGCACCATCCAGACCAATCTCTTCACCCTCTCCGGCAAGGTCCTCGACCCACGGGCGCAGACACCTGCCACCCTGGAGCGCGCCACCTACCAGCGCAACGGCAACGGCACCCGCGTCGAGGTCTTCGCCAAGGCCCCAGGCGATGCCAGCGTGTGCATGCGCTTTGGCCTGGCGCTGGTCGGTTCGCCCGCCACGCCTTGCCAGTTCGACCTGCTGACCGATAACAACGGCCTGTTCTTCAGCCAACAGCTGAACCAGGAAGCCCCCCCCTCGGTGGTGGTGGTGACCGCGACCAGCCCCGATCCGGACACCCGGCCGACGGCCTTGTCGAGCAAGCTCACCGACGTGGTCAAAGTCAACACCGCGCGCTATGACTGGGCGAACAAACGCCTGGTGATCGAGGCCAGCTCCAGCGACGAAGTACAGGTGCCCGACCTGGTCGTCCAAGGCTATGGCCGCCTGTCCAAGGCCGGCATCGTACAGACCCTCACCGTCAACGACCTGCCCCAGCCACCTGCCAGCGTCACCGTGAAGTCCGCCGCCGGCGGCAGCGACGTCGAGCCGGTGGTGGTGGTCGGCAATGCCCCGGTCGCGGCCGAGAACCAGCCACCACTGGCCCAGGCCGATGTCGCCAGCACCAGTGTCGGGGTGCCCATCACCCTCAACCTGCTGGAAAACGACAGCGACCCAGATGGCAACGTGCCGCTGGTCATCGCCGACCTCACCCAACCCGGCACCGGCCTGGGCTCGGTGGTGGCCAACGGCAGCACGGCGGTCACCTACACCCCGCCGCCTGGCGCTACCACGGCCTTCCCTGCCACCTTCAGCTACCGAGCCCAGGACGCCAAGGGCCTGAAGTCGGAGCCGGCCACCGTGACCGTCAACGTCGCGCCCAACCAAGCCCCTACCGCTGTCGCCGACAGCGCGGCGACCCTGGGCGTGCCGGTGACCATCAATGTCCTGGCCAACGACACCGACCCTGAAGGCAACTTGCCGCTGGTGATCGACAGCGTCACCCAACCGGCGCTGCTGCGCGGTACGGTCACCCACAACGGCAGCACGATCACCTACACCCCACCGGCCCTGGTGCTCACGCCCTTCACCACCACGTTCACCTATGTGGCGAGTGACTCGGTCGGCGCGCGCTCCAGCGCCGGGACAGTGACGGTGCAAGTGTCGCCACGCCCGGCCCAGGAGACCTTCACGGTCACGGCGGCAACCGTCACGGCGCGCTCCAACAACCGCTTCAACTGGGACATCAGCGGCACGTCCTCGGTAGTCACCGGCAATACCGTCACGGTGCAGGTGACCACCCCGACCGGCCTGGTGACCCTTGGCAGCGTGCCAGTACCGCTGACTGGACGCTGGCGCCTGGTGGTGAGCAACAGCACCACCATCGTGCCTTCGGCCAACCCGACGGCGACCGCCACCACCAGCCAGGGCACCACACGCACCGTACCGGTGGTCGTGCAATAGCCCAAGGAGGACGCCATGAAACGCCTGAACCCCTTGCTGCTCTGCCTGGCCCTGGCGGGCCAGGCCCTCCAGCCAAGCTGGGCCGACGACCTGATGGACAACGCGGACCTGGCGGTCGGCAATGACCTCGGCGAACCGGTGACGGTACGCCTGCTACCGGCCGGCGCCGGCCAGGTGGCGGTGATCGAGCAGCAGGGGTCGGGCAACCGCGCCGCCCTCGACCAGAACGGCCAGGCCCTGCTGGGCCGGATCATCCAGGCCGGAGACGCGCAGGAGGCGTACATCCTGCAGGAAGGCAGCGACCTGATGGCCGCGATCGTCCAGCAGGGCCAGGGCAACAACGCCGCGATCCGCCAGAGCGGCAGCAACAACAGCGCGTCGATCGAACAGATCGGCAACTACAACAACGCCAGCATCGAACAACGCGGCACGGGGCTGACCAGCGCCGTGACCCAGGCCGGCAACGGCCAATACGTTCAGATCACCCAATACCGATAGACCTGGAGGCACCACCATGTTCAAGCTCGCTCCCTTAAGCGCCGCCATTGTACTGGCGGTCGCCGGCCAGGCCATGGCCGCTGACAGCATCTCGGAACAGTCCCAGCAGGGTACCGAGAACATCGCCGAAGTACTGCAGAACCTGGCACCGAGCGCCACGATCATTCAGGACCAGACCGGCCTGGGCCACAACCACATGGCGGTGCAGGACACCAGCACCAGCCAGATCGAGCAGACCGCCACCGGCTCCTACAACGCCGGCTACGGCGATCAGATCTTCGAGAACGGCAGCAAGCTCACCCAACAGTCCGGCGGCAGCGGCAACGACAACTTCGCCAGCCAGTCCCTGGGCGCGGAGAACCAGTCGACGCAGATCCAAGACGGGGTCGGCAACCGCTCGCAGGTGTTCCAGGACTCGCAGATGGGGGCCAAGGCCACCACCGACCAGAAAGGCAGCGGCAACGATGCGGTGGTCGAGCAGTTGTTCAGCGGCAGTGGCAACAAGAGCCTGATCAAGCAGGAAGGCACCGGTAACAGTGCCGCCGCCGAACACATGTTCCACGAGAACGGTGAAATCAAGATCCAGCAGATCAACAGCAACGCCAGCTGGGCCTATGGCGACCAGCGCGACGGCCTGGGCGGCGTGCTGGAGATCCATCAGGTCGGCACCGCTCACAACGCAGAAGTCTGGCAGGACACCCAGATCGCCAGCAGCGCCAGTGTCTACCAGCAAGGCCAGAACAACGAAGGCTACATTGACCAGAGCTTCGGCCAGGGCAACAGCGCGAGCCTGTCCCAGAGCGGCCAACGCAACGCCAGCTGGTCAGATCAGTTCGAGACCAACCAGTCGGTCACCAGCATCACCCAGAACGGCAACGACAACCTGCACTTCACCTACCAGAACGGCGATAACCACAGCCTGGTCATCAGCACCACCGGCAACGGCAACAAGGTCCAGGCCAGCAACTGGAAAGGCGACCGCGAAGGCGGCCAGTTCGGCATGGGCCAGCAGGCGCAGATCACCCAGAACGGCTACGGCAACACCGTCAACATCACCCAGAACGGCATGGAGCAATTCGCCAAGCTTGGCCAGAAAGGCACCGACAACACCATGTTGACCAACCAGGCCGACAGCAACAACGAACTGTATTTCGAACAGAACGGTACCGATAACCTGCTGATCGCCGATCAGCGCGACAACAACAACTATGCCGCAGGCCTGAGCGCCGGCAGCGACAACAAGGTCACCCTCGACCAGTCCGGCCAATACAACCAGAGCTACACCTACCAACTGTACGGCAGCGGCAACGAAGCCACCATCAAGCAGGTCGACAGCGCCAATGTCGCCTACGTGACACAGGGAGGCACCAACAACCAGGCCTTCGTGGACCAGAGCAGCATGAACCAGAGCGCCACCATCACCCAGTACGGCACCGCCAACCTGGCCACCGTCACCCAGCAATAACCCCCTCCCCCTTTGGACCGCGGTGTTCCCTCTCCCTGGCGCCGCGGTTCTTTTTTCCTGCGATTTCTGTGGTGTCTGTGCGATCGAGCGCCGCACGGGCGGCGCTCGATCGCACAGACACCGAAGCAATTGAGGCAAACCTGTTCGCGCAACGACGTTACAATGGCCGCACACCCAACCGACACAGCCACCATGATCCAGTCCGACCTCGACCTGTTCGGCCCCCAGCCGCAACGCCTGGCCAGCCATACCGTGCTGTTGCCCGGTTTCGCCCTGGCCGAGGTCGAGGCGCTGCTCGATGCCCTGCGCCCGGTGCTGCGCGCCGCGCCCTTCCGGCACATGCGCACCCCTGGTGGTCTGCACATGGCCGTGGCCCTGACCAACTGCGGTGCCCAGGGCTGGGTCAGCGACGAGCAAGGCTATCGCTACAGCCCCACCGACCCCATGACCGGCAAGCCGTGGCCGGCGATGCCCCAGGCACTGCTAGAGCTCGCAACACGCGCCGCCGATGCAGCCGGTTTCGAGGGGTTCGTGCCCGATGCCTGCCTGATCAACCATTACTTGCCCGGCACCCGCCTGACGCTGCACCAGGACCGTGACGAGCGCGACTTCGGCCAGCCGATCGTGTCGCTGTCACTGGGCTTGCCGGCGGTGTTTCTGTTTGGCGGGCTGCAACGCTCGGACCGGACCCAACGGATACCCTTGAGCCATGGCGATGTGCTGGTATGGGGT
This sequence comes from Pseudomonas sp. NY15372, assembly GCF_048068215.1. Taxonomy (NCBI): domain Bacteria; kingdom Pseudomonadati; phylum Pseudomonadota; class Gammaproteobacteria; order Pseudomonadales; family Pseudomonadaceae; genus Pseudomonas; species Pseudomonas sp. NY15372. Next base: position 22,131 of record NZ_JBLUPY010000022.1, on the reverse strand, counting down.
GGCGAGGATCGCCTGCGGTATCACGGGGTGATGCCGATCAAGCCTGGCGTGCACCCGAGGATGGGAGAGCGGCGGATCAACCTGACCTTGCGCAAGGCCAGGTAAGACGTCGCGGGACAAGCCCACCCACCTGTCCTGCGCTGTTTTCAGAGAAAACGGCCATGCCTGTGGGAGATTCTATGGTTGTGGGCAAGCCGGCTCCCACTGGTGCAGCGCCAACCACACCCTGTGGGAGCCGGCTTGCCAGCGATAGCGCCGGGGCAAGCCACCCAAGACAATTGCTCCCAGTAGAATCGGACAGTCATGCGATTAACGGGGTCCCCCTCACTGCTGCTGATACTGGCTCAGGTATTTGTCCAGCACCGCCTTGTCGCCGCTGCCATCGCCCGCCACCTGCCACAGCCGGCGCTCGATGCCTTGGGCCAGCAGGTGACCCACCGCCGCCTCGATGGCCGAAAGCACGCACAGCTGGGCCGGCTCGTTGGTGGTGTAGCCGACCTCGGCCTCCAGCAGTTTCTTGAACTCGATGAACTTGAACACCCCGGCACTGCGCCCGACCGAGTAGATGGTCTTGCTGGTCATCACGTTGGCCAGGACCTGGCCGCTGCGCACGTCCACCGCCCGCAGGTTGACGGTGACCTGGTCGACCCGGTACTCACGGGAGATATCGATGCCCAAGTAGCGGGCACCCTCACCGCCGCTGCGCACGTTGGTGTCGTAGGCGATGATGCCGCCTTCGAGCATCAGGTTGGCCGCCTGCAGGGGCGGCAGTTCACCCTGGATGTTCAGCGGTACGTCCGGTTTCTTCTGCGAGGCGCGGATGATCTTGCGTTCGGTCAGCAGGTTCTGCAGCCCCTCGCGCTCGAGTACCACGAACCAGCCACTGGCATTGAGCGCATCCATCAGCATGCTGGCCGCCCCCTGGGTGACGCTGGTGGAGAACGAGCTGGCCGGGGTCGGTTTGTACTGGCCTGTCTGGTCGCGGAAGCCGTACACCACCGCCATTAGCCGGCCCTTGGGCCGTGGCATGTTGATCAGGTCGTAGTAGGTGGAGGCGCGCGGTGTCAGGGTCGGTATCGCCCCGTCCTGTTCAGCGGGCATGGGCTCGCGCAGGCCGCAGCCTTGCAAGGTGGCGAGGATCAGCAGTGTGCTCAGCAGGCGTTTCATGGTCGTTCTCCCCTATCGGCCTTCCCTCTCAGGGGTTAAGGCCACTGACCTCGATGATCGAGACTTCCCCTGTCGCACGGTCGGTGACCTTGATGCTCAGGGCCCCGGAATCGTCGATCACGTCGATCAGGAACGAGTCCGTGGACATGCTGCCGGTGGTGCCGTTGCTGATATTGTCCAGCAACTGCGAGAGCAACCGCGATTCGAGCTGGTTGCTGAAGCGCTCCAGGGCGGAGGTGCCGGCAAAGGCCGACGCGCGGTCCTTGAGGTCCGGGTCCTCATGGTCGTTCTGCGCCTGGGCGTTGTTGAGCAACCAGGTCCCATTGAGCGGGTTGCCGCCGAACGCCGGGTTGACCGGGGTGTACACCAGCTCCGTGGCCTGGATGGGGCCGACGAAGGCGCCGGCCAGCAGGCAGGCGGCAATACAACGGGGCATGCGCGTGTTCATAGCTCGTCCCTCTCCAGATCAGTGGTGTCCTGCAGCAGGCGTTGCAGCTTGCGCTGGATGATTTGCTGCTTGACCAGGTCCGCCGCCGCGACGGCCTCGTCTTTGAGTTGCGTGGTGTTGGGCGGCAGGAAGCGCCGGTACAGCACTTCGCGTTCGTACTCCACCGTCACCAGGCTGCCCCAACGGGCATCGGGGCGTTCGCGCACCACCAGGTTGAAGTCCAGGCGGCTCGTGGCGCGCAGGCGGTCGGTGAAGTCGTTGTAGAAGTCATGGCCGATGTGCGAAATGGTGTTGTCGACGATGAACCCCATCATTTCGTCCTCGGCGCCGGCCTGGGCCTGCGTGGGTACCCAGGCGGCCAGCAGCAGGCACAGGCAGCACAGAGTGGCGCGCGTGTTCATGGCGTGTCTCCCGGGCCGGCGTGGGTGCGGGCGCCACCGCCGGCCTCTGCGAAAGGCTGCTCGGCGACGAACTGCCAGTCGCTGTAGTGCTCCAGCCCTTCGAAGCCGGACCACTGGGCATCGAAGCCGCTGCGCTTGAGCGGCGCGGCATCGGAGTTGCTGTAGACGCCGGTGATGCGGCCATCCACCGAGCGCAGCAGGCCCCATTCCTGACCGTTGGTGATCGGGTCCGGGTAGAGCCTGCGGATGTGCCGCTGTGGCGATGGGAAGCGGTTGTCCTCGAGCAGGTCCTCAAGGGCCTGGGGGTATTGGGCCAGGCCTGGCGAGGCGCGGTAGTAGCTGCGCAGGGCCTGGGCATACTGCCCGCCAACCCATAGCAGCTGGCGCTCGTGCTCGCGCTGGGCGTTGGTAGCCCACAGGGTCCCGGTGGCGGCCAGGGCCATGCTGCTGACCGCGATCAGGAACAGCACGCCCAGGTAGGTGAAGCCCGCGCAGGCCTTACCATTCGGCATAGAGGCTGCCATCACGCGCCCTCCCTGTTGCTCCGCTCTTGATATCGGCCACGCCGCCGCTGACCCCTTCCGGCGGCGGCACCAGCTTCCAGGCGTCGCTGCGCTCGGTGAGCGGGTCGACCGGGGTGTTGCGCAGGTAGCGCTGTTCGACCAGCTGCTCCAGCGACTCGGGGTAGCGGCCGGTGTCGCCGTAGTAGTGGTCCAGGGCCTCGCGCAGCACCGCGAGGCTCTGGCGCAGGGTCGCCTCGCGGGAGGCCTCCAAGCTGTTGAAGTAGCGCGGCATGGCGATGGTCATCAGGGTGGCGATGATCGCCATGACTACCAGCAGCTCGATCAGGGTGAAACCGCGGATGCGTTTCATGGTCGTCACCATTGCCCGTAGGGGATGCCGTTCAGGCCATTGCCGCTGGCCTTGGAATACACGTCGAAGACATCGCGGCCTTCACGTGGGTTGTCGGCACTGCTGTCGTAGGCGCGCAGGCCCCAGCCGCCTTCGTCCTCATGCTTGGCCGCCACCAGCGGGTCATGGGGGATGCGGCGCAGGAAGTAGAACTTGGCGCCCTTGGCACTGCGCACATCGCGCACGCCTTCGACCAGCACCTGCAGGCTCGGCGGGTAGCCGCTGCTGTCCAGGCGCTTTTCGATGTAGCCGGCGTCGAAGGCACGCTTGTAGGCATCGATGGCATCGCGGATCTGGTACAGCGCCTCGCGCAGTTGCTGCTCCTTGCCCCGACGCACCACGGTCTCGGTCAAGGGCGCGGCCATGGTGGCAAGCAGCCCGAGCAGCGCCAGGGTCAGCACCACCTCGATCAGGCTGAAGCCCTGCTGTTGGCGTTTCATGGCAGCGGGTCCACTTGGCGAGTGACGGCGGCCGGCACAGTGGCCACGGTGCCCTGCGGTTGCGATGCGTCCGGTTGCGAGGTTTCAGGCTGTGCCAGCGGTGCCATCATCTGTTGGCGCACCTGCAGGCTCGACTCGGTGCCGGTGGCGAACTCCATGTCCGACGGGCTCTGGTACGGCAGGTTGCGCACGATGCGCGGGGTGATCGCCAGCACCAGCTCGGACTTGCTCTTGTCGTCGCGGTTACTGCCGAACAGCCTGCCCAAGCCAGGGATGTCGCCGAGGCCAGGGATCTTGTTGCCGCTGGAGGTCAGGTCGTTGCGCACCAGGCCCGCCAGCACCTGGGTTTCGCCGTCGTGCAGGCGCAGGCTGGTCTGGGCGTTGCGGGTATCGACCTGTACCGGGATGGTGCCTTGGCGGGTCGGCTCCAGGGGCGTGGCGTTGCTCACTTCCAGGGCCACCTTGATCGCTACTTCGTTATTCAGGTGCACAGTGGGCTGCACTTCGAGCTTCAGGCCCACGTCCAGGTAGGTGACGCTCTCGGTGATTACCGGGCCCTGGGTCGATGGCACCGAGGTGGCGCTGATGATCGGCACCCGCTGGCCGATGTGGATGCGCGCCTGCTCGCGGTTGCTCACGCGGATCACCGGGCTCGCCAGCGTATTGATGTCCTTGTCAGCGGCGTTGATCTTGGCCTGGGGCGCCGGGGCGATACTGATGCGGCCCGAATCGATGCCGCGCAGCTGGTCGAGCACGCTGACCGGGTTGCCTTCGTCATTGAGCACGCCGAAGGTATTGGGCCATTGCAGGCCGAGGTCGAGGATGCGCGAACGGGCCACCTCCATTACCTCCACCTCCAGCACCACTTCCGGGTTGGACTGGTCCTGGGACTGCAGCAGCTTCTCGGCCATGCGCACGGCATCGGGGGTGTCGCGCATGGTCAGGGTGTTCAAGCGCTCGTCGACGAACACGTCGCGGGTCTTGAGCATGGTCTTGACCATGTTCAAGGCAGTGTTGGCGTCGATGCTGGTCAGGTAGAAGGTGCGCATGACCAGTTCCTGGTAGTCCTTGGTCTTCTGCGGCGAGTCGGGGTAGATCAGCAGGGTGTTGTCGTTGACGATCTTCTGGTGCAGCTGGTTCTGCTCCAGCAACAGGGCCACGGCGTCCTCGATGCGTACGTCGCGTACGAAGATGGTGGCTTTCATCTCTGGGCGCAGGTCCTTGTCGAAGATGAAGTTGATGCCGGCGACCTGGGCCAGGACCTCGAAGATGGTCTTGAGGTTGGCATCCCGAAACTCCAGGGTCACCGGCCGTTCCAGCTTGCTGCGCAGCTGCGGGTAAGGCTGGGCGGTACGTGCCTGGACGTTCTCGATGTCGCTGCGCAAGGCGATGCCCTTCTGGTTCTGCGGGTCCAGGCGCAGCACGTCGCGCATGTAGCGCTCGGCGCCGAACAGGTCACCCTGGCGCAGCGCGGCCTGGCCCATGGCCACGCGCTCGTCGAGGTTGCGTACCAGCTCCAACTGGCGGATGCCTTCCTGGGCTCGGCGGTTGTTCGGTTCGATGGTCAATATCCGGCCATAGCCCATGCGCGCACTGGCGAAATCGTGGCGGATACGGTCGCTGTCGGCCTGGGTCAGCAAGGCTTCCACTGCCTGCTGGCGCCCGTGGGCCAGGGCAATGTTCAGCTCGGTATCACGCGGGTCCTCGCGCAAGGCCTGCTCCAGCATGGCGATACCCGCCTCGTACTGCCCTTCTTTCATCAGCTCGGCGCTGTCCTGGCGCGTGGCGTTCGAGCCGCAGCCGGCCAGGGCCGCGCAAAGGGCCAGAAGCATGAACGGAGCAGGCTTGCACAACTTCGACGGCTTCATGGTGCGCTCCCGACAGACAAGGTCTGTGACTGGTGCAATGGCAGGTAGACCAGGTTCAGCTCGGTGGCCGAGACCCGGTCGAGGCGGTAGGTTTGATCGATCACATCGCCCTGGCGTACGACGTAGAGCTTCTCCCCGCTCTGCAGGAATACCTGGTGGTCGTCGCGGTCGCCCAGGCGGCCGATGAACTGGAACGGCAGCGCCGGGGCGGTGGGTTCAGCCGGTGCCACGGGGGTAGCGGCGGCGGGTTGCTCGGTGACGGTGGCGAGGGTCTTGGCTGGGGTCCATTGCTGGGGTGGGAACAGGTCCCTCGAGGGCTGGGCTGGCTTCGTCGCCGGCAAGCCGGCGCCCTCTTGGGTGGCTGCACCTTGTACTTGGGTGGGGGCCGGCTTGCCGGCGAGTGGTGCCACCTCATCCTGCTGCCCGAACCAGTGCCCAGGGGCCCACGCCAAGGCGCCTGAAAGCCCGAGGAAACCCGCCCACATCACCGTGCGCTGAATGTTCATCACGACCTCGACAGGTAAAGGGTCATGCGCAGGCGACCATTGAGCTCGCGGTCACCGATGCGCTTGCGCTGTAGCTCCAGGTCCTCGAGAACCAGGGTCGGCAGCTGGCCGAGCAGCGCCTGGAGGAAACCGCGGATCTGCGGATAGCTGCCCCGCACCGGCAGCACGATCTGGTAGCGCGCCAGTTGGGTCTTGGGGTCGACCCCCAGGGCGTACTCACCACGGGCCAGGCTGATACGCTCGGCACTGGCCAGGTGGTACAGGCGCTCGATCAGTTCGCTGGCCTGGGGCTGGCCGGGCAGTTGCTGACGCAGGCTGTCGAGGGCCTGCTGCTCGGGCTTGGCGGCCACCTTCAGCTCGCCGCGCCTGACCCGCTGCACCTGTACGCTGGCGTCAGCCTCGCTGGCGCGCAGTTCACGTACGCCCTGCCACTGCGGCAAAACCCAGGCGAAACCGACCAGCACGGCCAGGCCCGCCGTCAGCAGCGCGGCGCCGCCGACACGGCCCAAGCGGGCCAGGTGTTCATGAAGGATCAGGCTAGGGACGCGCATGGCCGGTCTCCCAGGTGGCGGTCAGATTGAAGCGCACTGGGTGCTCGGGCTGGCCAGACACCACCTCGTGGTTGAGCAGCGAAACATCGCGTAGCGCCTCGCTGCGCTCCAGGCGCTGGTGGTACTGCAGCATGGCTTCCAGGTTGCGGGCCTCGGCGGCGATGCGCACCTGGCCCTTGCGTGCATCGGGGGTCAGCGTCAACAGCGCCACGTCTTCCTGGGGCTGGGCCTCGAGCATGGCGAACAGTTGCTGCCAAGGGCGTTGCAGCTGTTGCGAAACGCTGCGCATCTGCGCCAACTGCTCGGCCTGTTCGCGGCTGGCGGCGCTGCCCTGCGGCGCGCTGTCCTGCGGGCGACGGCCCAGTTGCTGTTCAAGCCGGTGAACCCGTCCTTCCAGGTCCAGCCGTTCACCTTCGAGCTGCTGCTGAACCAGCAGCAGCGCGGCCAGTACGGTGCAACCCAGGGCCAATGACGCCCAGGCCATCAGGCTGCTGCGGGGGGGCTGGAATTCCAGGTCGAGGCGGCGCATGTCAGGCCACCGCCCGCCACATGGCGCACAACGGGTCGTTCTCGGCGGCCGGCTGGCACAGCTGTACCGCCGCCAGCTGCGGCGCGTCACCCCGGCCAGGCGCATGCAGGTACACCCGTGGCAGGTGTTCGCCATACAGCTCGCAGGTGCGCTCGATCAATGCCTGCAAGGCCTGGTCGTTGTCGGCGCAGCCCTGGCTCAGCACCTGTTGCCAGGCCCCGCCAGCGGCCAGCAGCAGCACGCTGCGCCGCGGCTCGGCCAGGACGAAGAGAAAGTCGCCCTCCTCCAGTTGCGCCGAGCAGCTGTTGTAGGCAGCCATCAGATAAGGCTGCACCGAGCGCAGGACCAGGCGGTTTTCCCGGCCTAGCGTCTTGAGCGCCTGCAGCAGTGCCTCGGGCAGCGCCGTGGCGATGCGCGCGGCGCCGGCCGCTTCAGGCGAGAGAACGATGCGCCAGTCGTCCAGCGGCTGGCCGTAGAGGTTCTCGAAGCAGGCCCGAGCATAGGCATCGAGCTCGCGCGGGTGGCCGATGGCATCGCTCCAGGGCACCAGGCAGAAGCGGCTATAGCGGGCAGACAGCAGCACCTGCAGCCGGGCGCCGCGGGGCGCGTGCTCGGCCAGCAGTTCGGCCAGGGCGGCGACGGCCGGTGCCCAGGCCGGTTGCCCGGCTTCGCCGGTGAATGCGCGGCTGCCCAGCCACTGGTGTTGGTTGGCGTGCCAGCGACCCAGGCCGACACCTTCGGCGCCGAGGACGGCGCAATAGTTATCAGGCGATAAATGTGACACGGTTGATCTCCTCAAGCGTGGTACGGCCCTCGCGGACCAGGTCCAGGGCAGATGCGCGCAGCAGCCGCAGGCCGCGCTGGCAGGCCAGCGCCTTGATCTGCGACAGGGGGCGGCGTTCGACGATCATCTGCCGCAGGTCGTCATCCAGGTGCAGCAGTTCGGCAATGGCGCTGCGCCCGCGATAGCCGCTGCCGCGGCACTGGCCGCAGCCTTGGGCGCGGACGAAGGTCCAGCCGGCGACGCCTTCGCGGGTCAGCCCGGAGGCTGTCAGGGTTTCGTCGTCCGGCTCGGCACTGACTGCGCAGTGCGGGCAGGCCAGGCGGATCAAGCGCTGAGCCAGCACGGCGTTGAGCGCCGAGACGAAGCTGTAGGGGTCGACCTGCATCTGGCTGAAGCGGCCGATCACATCGAAGACGTTGTTGGCGTGGATGGTGGTGAACACCAGGTGCCCGGTGAGCGCCGACTGCACGGCGATCTGCGCGGTGTCAGGATCGCGGATCTCGCCCACCAGGATCTTGTCCGGGTCGTGGCGCAGGATCGAGCGCAGGCCGCGGGCGAAGGTCAGGCCCTTCTTCTCGTTGACCGGAATCTGCAGCACGCCGGGCAGCTGGTACTCGACCGGGTCCTCGATGGTGATGATCTTGTCCACGCCGTGGTTGATCTCGCTGATCATGGCGTAAAGGGTGGTGGTCTTGCCGCTGCCGGTGGGGCCGGTGACCAGAATCATGCCGTAGGGCTCGGCGGCCAGCCGGCGCAGCGCCAGCAGGGTGTGCTCGGCAAAGCCCAGGGCCTGCAGCTGCACGCCGCTGACCCGGTCGGACAGGTCCTGCTTGTCGAGCACCCGCAGCACCGCGTCCTCGCCGAAGATGCTCGGCATGATCGAGACGCGGAAGTCGATCTGGCGCTCGCCCACGGCGACCTTGAAGCGGCCGTCCTGCGGCACGCGTTTCTCGCCGATGTCCAGTTCGGCCATGACCTTGATGCGTGAGATCACCTGCTCGGCGAACGCGCTGCCGCTGGCCTTGCCGGCACCGGTGAGCACACCGTCGATGCGGTACTTGATGGTCAGGCCCTGGCCGGTCATGCCCAGGTGAATATCGCTGGCATGCTGCTTGAGGGCATCGTAGAGGGTGGCGTTGACCAGCTTGACCACCTTGCTCTGGTCTTCGCTGATGCTGGCCAGGGACAGGCGCTGCAGCGGGTCGGCCTCACTGCCAGGCTCGGCGTCGTGCTCCAGGGCATCGACGGCATGGAAGCTTTCCTCCTGGCGGGCCAGGAAGGTGGCGATGTCGGCGGCCTGGGCCAGGTACAGCGGCGCGCCTTGCAGGCATTCATCGATCCAGGCCAGGCGGGCGTGGTCGAAGGGGTCGGCGAACACGCCGATGATCTGGCCCTGGTGCTGCACCAGGACGAATTCGCGTTTCAGGCACAGGGCCAGGCTGGCCCGCTCGAACAGCGGGGTGCTGGTCAGCAGCGCCTGGCTGTCGAGCACCGGATAGTGCAAGGTGGCGCCCAGGCGGCGGACGAACGTGGCCGGCTCGTCACAGGCCAGACGGGCCAGGCAGTCCAGCAGGCGTTCGTCACCGGCCTGGAGGCGGGCTTGGGCAAGCAGTTCGCGGGAATAGCCCGTGGCAGGGATCGGGTGGGCTGCAACAGAGGCTTCTGACATGGCCTGCGACTCCGCTCAGGGGCGCGTCGCAGGCTGGCTCGGGGATGCCGGGGTGGCTGCGGGCGCCGCTATTCCCCGGTGAGCAGGTCGTCTTCAGGTGCGGGAGGCTTGGCGCCGTCACGTCGGCGGTCGGCCAGTACCCAGCTGCCATCGTACATCTGCAGGGGGAACGTCTGGTTCCTGTTCTGGCGTCGTTCGACGAAACCCTCGGCCTGTTGCTCCGCTGCCCGCGGCTGGCGCTCCGTGCCGGTCAGGTCGGATACCGCGCGGGCCAGTTCCAACAACGGGAACGGCTTGAACAGGACATGGGTCACGCCAAGTGTGGCGGCCCGCTCACGGACCTCGGCGGTCGGGTGGGCGGTGATCAGCACGAAATGGCACTGCCTGTTCTTGCGCACGGTCTCCAGGACCTGGAACCCCTCCATGTCGGGCAAGCGGTAATCCAGCACGATCACGTCCGGTGCCAGGCTTTGAGCCTGGGCGATGCCACTGGCACCGTCGTGGGCGACATGGACTTCCAGGCCTTGCGTCTGCAGGTAGGCCTGCAGGTTTTGCGCAAGGGTCTGCTCGTCATCGACTACCAATACTGTGTTCACCAAGGTCGACTCCCAAGAACTGCCCGGTTGCCCGGTCTCTGGAGTTCAGCCTTGTACAGGCTTGAGCATCCTTCGTGCCAGGCGTGAATAGTCATGTCGCACCACTGTAAGTCATTGATTCCACTAAGCCCGCCAACGGGTGCCTGCAGAGTCTCCCCAAATACGGGGAAACTGATGGCATTTGGCCCCCTGCGTAATTCCCCAGGAGTGGGGAAAACCCGCGCGCCAGTGAGGCTAGTCAACCGCTCGTTCAACCTTCGCCCCTTCACGCAGGCGGTGGCGCACCGATTGGCGTGCCTGGGCTTGCATCTGGCCGACGAGCGCGACCCTGGCCCAGGCCAGGCCCTGCTCACGTTCGACCGGGATTTCATGATTTTGGTTCTGCATCCCTTGCATGCTTTCCTTGTTGGCCTGATAGAAGGCCTCGACCTGTGCCTCGGTGGGTTCGTCGATAGCCGTGAGCTGGGCATACACCTGTTGCGCGGCCATCTCGTGACGAGTGTAGTCGGCGTACCCGGCCCTATCGAAACCGGCATCGGCCAGGCGGCGTTCGAACACCGTGGGGTTGCCGAAGGCCTGTTCGACCTCGCCGACCCGCGCCGCCACGGTTTCGTCACTGACCACGATGCCACGACGCTGGGCTTCCTGCCACAACAGTTCCTTGTCGATCAGCTCGTCCAGGGCCTGTTCGCGCAGGCGCTTGTACAGGCTCGGGCTGCGGATGCTGGTCACCGCCCGCCCCTGGTCCTTGAGGTACTCGGCAAAGTAGCGTTCCAGGCGCGTGACGCTGATTTCCACGCCATTGACCCGCGCCGCGGCGAGGTCCGCCTGGCTGACCGGGGCCAGCCCCAGGAGCAGGCACAGCAACAGGATTCGCATGACAACCTCCGTTCAGGGTGTATCCGGCATCGAGCGATACGCCGCCGCGGTATGGAACTGCGGCCCGGGCAACGTCACTTGCACCACATGGGCCCCGGCCAGGCCCTGGCGCCGACCTGGGCCGAAACCCAGGGCCGGGGTCAGGCCGGTCTCGACGTCATGCAGCCCTTCCAGGGCCTGCACCAGCTGTTCGCGGCTGGCGTCGCGGCCCACCTGCCTGAGGGCCTCGGTCATCAACACCAGGGCGCACCGGGTGCTGACCTGCAACGATGCCTGGCGACCATCCAGGCCTTGTCGCTCACGCAGCCCGGCCAGGGTGGCGAGCCCTTGTGAAGTCCAGTCCGCCGGGACGAAGGGATAAGCCAGGAACACGCGCTCGGACCACTGCGCCGGCAGGCTCGGCAAGGCGCCGGCCACCTGGCTGGAGGCTGCGAACAGATAGGGTGCGCGACCAGCCGCCTGCAGTGCCGCCGCCAGCTCGGCAAAGGCCTGGGCGCGGCCTAGGAAGACGATACCCTGGCCCTGCACCGCCTGGCCATCGAATGCCTGCACCGGGCCCGATGCCCAGCCTGCGGCCTGCAAGCGCTGGCGCACGGCTTCAGCCTGTGCGGCCTGCCCCGGGCCGGCATAGACCACTTGCAACGCCTCGGGCGGCAGGCCCAGGCCGGCCCGGGCATGCCCAGCCAGGCTCAGCAACTGCTCGGGCAGGCCGGGCAAGGGGTCGAAGATCTGTGGGCTGGCGCCGCTGTGGGGTGTACTGCCGACCAGCGGCACGTCGCGTTGTTCGAGTGTCGCGGCCAACTCATCGTCGAGCATGGGGGCCAGCGGACTGATCAGGGCGAAAACCTGCGCCTCGTCCAGCAAGCCATCCAGGGCCTGCCTGGCGCCCTGCGGGTCGACGCCAGGGTCGCGCACCACCAGTTCCAGACGCCGCCCATGAATACCGCCCTGCTGGTTGAGTTGCGCCAGGCCATCCTCCAGCACCGCACGCACCACCCTGCCCGCCTCGGCCAGCGGCCCGCTGGCCGGCAACAGGGTACCCAGGCGCAGTACGTCCGGCTCGACACCGGGGTCGCGCTCCTCGCCCAGGCGCTTGAGGTACGCCGTGAGGTTGCGCTGGTCGGCCAGGGTCAGCTCGAAACGTGGCATGGACGGGTCCAGTCGGTTGCCCGCAGGGTCCACGCCCTGCTGGATGGCCCGGGCCAGGCTGGCCTCGGCATAGGCCGGGTAGCGCCTGCCATTGGCCTGGCGCTCGCCCTGCCCCATGGCCAGGCGCTGCCAGTCCAGGCTTGGCGGGCGCACCCCACCCTCGGCGCGGCCACGGCCGTCGTTGCCATGGCAACTGGCGCAAGGCAGCACACTGGCCGGCACGCTCATGTCGCTGGCGCCTACCCGGGCCAACAACTGGGCATCGCTGCTCGACAGGCCTTCGCGGTACAGGCGCTTGCCAGCCTGCTCCTGCTCGGTCAGGTCCAGGGCCATGGCCGTAGTGGACAACAACCCCACCAGGACCAACCACCCCCCTGTAGGCGCGGCCTTGCGCCGCGAACGGCCGATCGCGGAGCAAGCCCGCTGCCACAAGGCGTGCATCAGTTGCGTGGGCGAGCACATGGCGCTCACCGGCCTGCCAGGGGTTGGGCCAGCAACTGCATGCGCTGGGCGATGGCCGCAGGCGGCGCGTCGGGGCGGATCTTGCTCCAGCGCTTGCCGGCCACGTCACCGGCGATCAGTTGGGTGGAATGCTGCTCGGGGCTGGGCAGGAACTGCCCCAGGCGCCCTAGCACCAGGTCGACATTGGCCTTGCCGCCGGTCAGGAACAGCCAGTTCGGGCCGTCCACGCCCTGTTTGCGGGCAAAGGCCTTGAGCGCGGCCGGGGTGTCGTTGAGCGGGTCGCTGCTGACCGAGACGAAGGTCACCTGGCTCGCCAGCTCCGGCCCCATGGCCTCGCGCACTTCGCGCAGCTTGCGGGTGATCAGCGGGCAGGCGTCGTTGCAGTGGGTGAAGATGACGTTGAGCATCACCACCTTGTCCTTGAGCACATCACTGTAGAAGCGCAGTTCGCGGCCGTCCTGGTCCTTGAGCACGGTGTCGGTGAACCAGGCCTGTGCGTCCCGAGTACCGCCGCCACTGACCATCGGCTGCGGCGCCGGTTGCGGGGCCGGCCCGGCCGAGGCATGGTCTTCGTGGGCCATGGCCACCGAGGCGAGGATCCACAGGCAGCCGACCAGGGTCAGCCAATCGAGGCCGCGCATGCCGAGGCGGCGGGTGCTGGTGGTGGTCATGGCTGTACCTCCTGCTGGCGATCCGGCCCGCCGGCGATGGCGGTGCTCTTGGCGTGTACGCGGCGGGCGCTGAGGCGGTTGATCTCGGCGACCAGCACGGTCGGGTCGGTGAAGCCGTAATAACGCGTCCAGTGGCCGCTGCGCCCGTCACCGACGAGAATCAGCGGCGGGTGTTGGCTCAAGTCGGCGCTGAAGCTGCCCAGGCCCTTGAGGGTCTCGGTGATGGCGTAGGGCGAGCCAGTCAGCCAGCTCCAGCCTGGGCCATGCTGGAACGCCTTGGCGTAGCCGAGCAGGCGCTTGGAGTCGTCGCGCTGCGGGTCGACGCTGATCGACACCAGCTGGATCTCCTCACCGACCCGCCCGCCCAGCTGCTGCTGAACCTTGGACATGATCGACGACACCACTGGGCAGACCGTGGTACAGCTGGTGTAGATGAACCCCATGACCACCAGATGATCCCCAACCAGGTCTTTTTCCAGGCGCACCGGCATGCCGTCCTGGTCGAGCAGCGAGACATCGGCAAAGCGCACGCTGGCCTTCTCCTGGCGGGCCGCTGGCGGTTGCTGGGCATGGCCGCTGTGGTCATGCCCGGCGTGGGCCTGGGCCAGTTGGCTGGCCAACAGCAGGCTCAGGGCGATCAGGTTGCAAGCAAGCTTGGCGTTCATCGCACACTCCTGGGTTTCCCTTGGGAAGCGGTAGAAGCTGCGGCCGGCAGGACACGCAGGCTGGTGTAGTTCTCTTCGGCGAACTTGCGACCGAGGGTCGGCGACTGCACATGCAGGTACCAGGCCCCGGCCTCGGCCAGTTGCAGCGAACCCTGGTACACGCCATCGCCCACTTCTTCGAGCGGCAGGCTGCGAGGCATCGAGGATGGCGCCAGGAAGTAGCGCAGGCTCAGGTCACGCAGGCCCAGGCGCGGCTCGCCGTCGTCGCCGAGGATGCGGACCCGGGCGACGAATTCGCTGTGCTGCAGGGCCGGCTGGCCGTTGCCGAGGAACTGGGCGTGTACGCCCTTGCGCTTGGGCGCATCCGGCGATGCCGCCACGCGGGTGCTGAAGCAGTGGATGATCTGCGGCTGGTTGAGCAAAAAGGCCACGTCGAAACTGCCCGCCGCCGGCAGCTTAACCGTCGAGCCATACACCCCAGGGGCCAGCTCGCGCAGGCTGCGGTCGATGACGATGGCCGCACGGGCCTGGTGGCCACGGTTGTTGTAGCCGGACATCGGCGCGTTCATGCCTTCGGCATAGAAGTAGGTGGTGTTGTCCACGGGGTTGACCACGAACACCAAGTTGTCGTCCCGGGCCACCGACAGCCCTTGGGCCAACGGCAGGTCGCCGGCCTGGCGGGGCGCCGCGGGGCCAGCCTCGAAACCCTGGACGATCGGCTCGCGCCCGGCCCCGAGGCTCGACAGGTTGATCATGCTGACTTTCGGTGAGGCCAGGCCACGCACGTAGGCATAGCCCTTGGTGAAGGTCAGTTGGTACGGCTCGGCCGCCACCGGGATACGGTGGATCAGTTGGTCGTTGCTGGCATCGATCACCAGGGCCTGGTTCTCCAGAGTGTTCAGCACGATGCCGTAGCGGCCGTCGTCGCTGAACTGCATGGGCCCAAGGCCGGGCTCGGCCTTGACCGTGTGGCGCAGCTGGTGGCTGCGGGCGTCGATCACACGGACCGAGCCCTCCTTGCCATCGGCCACGTACACCGCCTGGGACAGCGACGAGTAGGCCACCGACAACGGATGTGGGCCGACCTGCAGGGTCTTGGCCAGGCGCATGTCGGCGGCATCGATGATGCTCAGGGTGCCTGCGTCGCGGTTGCTGACGAAGGCGTAGCGCGAGTCGTTGCTGAAGGCGATCTCGTGGTGCCCGGAGCCGGTGATGAACGACTTGAGCATGCCACGGCTGGGCACGTCGATCACGGTGACCCCACCCTTGGCCGGGTCGCTGCTGTTGTTGCCTACCCACAACCGGCGTTGGTCCGGTTGCAGGGCCACGCGCAGCGGCTGCTCGCCCGCCTCCAGGTTGGCCACACGGGTGAAGGTCTCGGTATCGATCACCGCTACCTGGCCCTGATCAGGCATGGAGACGAACACCTGCTTGTCGTCGCTGGTGGCCACCCAGTCCATGGGCCGGCCCGGTAGGTCGATGCGCGCCAGGGTGCTGGTCACCCCGCCCACCGAGACCGTGGGGTCGATCACCGTCAGGCTGGGGTCTTTGTTCAATACCAGCAGGAAGTAGCTGTTGAGGTCGAGCAAGGGGCGCGCGCCGATGCTGCTCTTGAGGAACAACGCCACCCGCGCCTTGCAGCTGCTGTCGCGGTCGCCGGTCGGGGCCGACTGCGCCGGGTCCAGCCAGGCCCCCGGGGCCATGCCCGAGAGCGGCTGGCCACTGGCCTGATCGCTGACCTTGAAACGGATGTTGGCGAAGCTGCCTTCGCGCAGCACGCCGCCATCCAGGGGCCGCGCCTCGAACTCCACGGTCACGCCATCGCGGCTGAGCCGGTGCAGGCCCTGCGGGTCGGCAGGCTCCTGCAGCAGCTCGCGGGGGTCGCACCAGAGCTTGTCGTAGGCAAGCCCCAGCCCGATCAGCGCCACCCCCAGCATCACCCCCAGGTACGCGGGACGATTTTTCTTGTTCATGCGCGCTCCCCCTTCTCTCATTGCGCCGGGGCGGTGGCCGGTGGCGCTTCGTTGGTGACCCGCAGGAGGCCCCACAGCCCCGAGAGGTTGCCGTAGGCGCCGTAGTCGCGGAACAGGTAGTCCCCCGGCACGGCGTTGGCCCCACCGGCGCTGGGCAGCATGAAGCTGAAGTGCGCCGCCGGCAGTACGCTTTCCTGGGAACCCACGTAGATCGCCATCGGGTTGTAGCCAAAGCGCACCGAACCGACCCCTGGCAGCCCCATGGGGTAGCCACTGGCATCGCTCTTCTCGGCTTGGTAGGCATGCAGCGGCCACAGGTGCCCGTCTAGCTGGTAGATCATGCCGCGGCTGCCACCGCCAGGCATGAGCACATGGCTGCGCAGCGGTTGGCCGGGTTTGGCCCAGAGCACCGGGGTCTGCGGGTCGCCGCCGACCAGTTCATTGCTGTAGGCCATGTGGGCGTTGGGCACGTCACCGAAGCCCAGGCCAGCGGCGCGGCCGAACGGCGAGTCGGGCGCCATGCCGAAGCGCAGCCACAACGGTTCGGTCTTGTAGTTGACCGCCATGTTGCCGTTGTCCTGCGGGTCGGCGGCCGCGCCGTTGCCCTCGGTATTGATGCCCTCCACCGGCCGGCCATCGGCCCAGCGCATGTTCAGTGCGCGTTGCCACACCGTGACGAAGTCGCGGTATTCCGGCTGCCCGTTGGCCTTGACCGTAGCCTGGGCGCGGCTGGCGCCGTCCTCGGTCCAGGTCGCGCCCTGGGGCAGGATGCTCATGGCCCCCACCAGGCCCTTCTGCGGCTGCTTGATCAGGTCCGCCGGGGTCAGGTTCAAGCCGCCGAACTCGATGGCGGTGGTGTTGATGTTGTCCACCGTGCGCCCCAATTGCAGCACCGGCTTGCCTTCACGCTCCAGGTGCCCGGCATAGTACTGATACACCTTGGTCGGGTAGGCACCGCTGTTGCCGGCTCGTGGCGGTACGGTCTGCACCGGGTTCAGGCCCACGTTGGTGCCATCGGACTTGGTGATGTCGTAGGCCAGCAGTTGGGCATGCAGGCCCACATGGCTGGATGGGCGCATCTGGTTGTTGTTGAAGGCTGTGGAACCTTCGCTGTCGTTGCGGTCGCGCTTGACCACGCCATGCATCACCGCGGTGCTGGCCAGGTCCGGCATGACCAGTGGCAGGCGGTTCTCCAAGGTAATGCTGATGCAGTCACCTGAGTTGGCGCGCAACACCAGCGGCTCTACCGGAACCCCAGGCTTGAGCTTGCCGGTGGTCGGGTCGAGGTCGGCCTTGCGCACGTAGAGGATCGCGGTCGGGTCGTGCAACGGCGCGCTGTGGCCACCGATGGTGAAGGTCTCGCCATCCTCGGGGTCGACCCCGCTGACCAACGGGATGCTGGTGCGGCGGCTGTTGAACACCAAGGTGCCGCCATTGGCCTTGAGCGGGCCGCCGACATGTTGGCCGACCCCGGCCGGGTCGACGATGCTGACGCCGTTGCGGTTCTCCAGGATGTCGTTGGCCAGCGCCGCGACCACTTCATAGTTGCGCTTGACCGTCGGCCGGCTGCCGATGCCGGTGGGGTTGGCGGTTGTTTTCGGGCAGATGCCGTCGAACGCCACGGTGTTGCGCATGGCCACCGGCTGCGGGTTGTTCGGCAGCGGGAACAGGTCCGGACGCTGGGCGGTGTAGTTGCGCATGATGCCCCAGATACCGTTCCAGTAGCCCTCCAATGCCGCATCGAGGGAATACAGGTAGTCGCCGTTGGTGGCCGCCGAACTGGAGATCATCGAGACCGGCGCCATGAACCCCAGTTGTTCGGAGATGCCGACCATCTGCGAGGATTTCCACCCCGAGTTGGAGCTATTGCCGAAGCCCGAGCCGTTCTGCAGCCACTTCACGCCATGCAGGGTGACGTTGTGCTCCTCTTCATGACCGCCGGCATGCATGCGCAGCCGCACGTTGTCGCCCGAATAGGTGCGCAGCATCGGGGTGAAGGGGTCGCCCGGCTCGGTGCCCAGATTGACGTGCGGCGGGAACAGCGTGGTGCCGCCGGTCGGGCCGACCGCCGAGGTGATCGCCGAAGGCGCCTGGTTCATCGCCGGGATGGCGCGGTCGGTGCGGGTCTGCAGGGCATAGGCCAGGTCGCCGGCAAGGCCGTCGGCCTGCATGCCACGCTTGCCGTCCGGGCCGACCTTGTTCGGGTCGAACACCCGCAGGGCCAACGGCTCGTTGCGGTAGTTGACGACGAACATGCCTGGGTCATCCACCGAGATCGCCTGTGGGCACGGGCGGCTTGGGCAACCCGGGGCCAGCCCGCCTCGGGATTCGACGATGGCTTCCAGCAGGTTGGAGGCCTTCTGCCGCACAGGCGGGTTGATGGCGTAGCGGAAGCTGTCGGCGGTGGCCGGGTAGGCCTGGGCGTCCGGCTTGCCGTCGGGGCCTGCACCTACGTACACGCCGGCCTCGTAGGCATGCTGGAAGTCGCTGTACTCGAGGAAGAACTCGCGGTAGCTGTCGTTCTTGCCATCGCCGTCATGGTCGCCGGTCTGGATCACCGCCTGCCACGAGGTCGGGCCGCCATCCTGGCGGGTGGCCGGGTTGTACAGCTTCTCGCCGGTTTCGGCGTGGTACCAGGTGGAGCCGGCAGGCTCGGCCAGTACGGTGGCGTACAGGCCCAGTTGCTGGTGGGTCGATGGGCCGAGGTGGTCGTGGGTGAAGATGGTACCCAGGCCACGGTCGACGTTGTGCACGTTGACCAGCGGGTCGGCGAACCAGCGTTGCATGGCGGTGCGTGCACCGAGCCAGTCGGCCCGGCCGAAGCGGCCGAAGTACGGGTGTTGCTTGGCTTTCGGGCAGGCCGCGGTGCCATCGCGCGGGTCGCCCTCGGTGCAGCCGTTGAAGCTGCGGATGGCCTGGATCCGCTCGACCACGCTGCCGGGCGAGAGGATGCCGTCTTCGTAGTTCCAGCCGTTGGCGGCACCGTCGGCGGCGGTCAGGTCCCATTTGGGCAAGTGGATGTGCTGGCCGATCACGTCGGTGGGGGTACGGACCTGGTAGTCGTCCATTTCATAGAACGACGGGATCAGGTTGGTGTGCTGGTACATGGTGCAGTCGAAGGTGTTCATGCGCATCACCAGCGGCTCCGGTGGGCGCTGCTTGGTGATCACTGGCCAGGCGTCCTCCCACAGGGCCAGGATGCGTGCCTGCGGGAAGTGGTAGCCGACCTTGTTGTACACCGCGTCGAACTGGATGTTGGCACCTTTGTAGATGCGTGGGCGGTCGGCGGTGAAGGTCGAGCCACCCTGGAAGTTGATACCGCCCAGGCTTTCACCGCTGAAGAACTCGCCCACACCCGAAGACTGGGTCAGGCGCTTGCCACGGTCGTCCATGCACGGCTCGTAGTACGGGGCGCCAGCGGTCGGCAGCGCGCCATTGGTGCGGAAGTTGCGCGGCACCGGATCGCCACCCGGGATCAACGCGTAGCTTGGGTGCTCGGCCTGGGCATGAAACTGCATCGCCGCCTGTTCGACATCGGTCCCCTCTTCAGGCAGGTAGATCGGC
This sequence comes from Pseudomonas sp. NY15372, assembly GCF_048068215.1. Classification (NCBI taxonomy): domain Bacteria; kingdom Pseudomonadati; phylum Pseudomonadota; class Gammaproteobacteria; order Pseudomonadales; family Pseudomonadaceae; genus Pseudomonas; species Pseudomonas sp. NY15372. Next base: position 2,897 of record NZ_JBLUPY010000022.1, on the reverse strand, counting down.
TTGGCCTTGTGCACCACCTTGGAGAAGTCCAGCTTGGTGGTGGTGGTTACCGCCTCGCCCCCGGCGGATACACCATCGAGCACGTGGCGGCCCAGGCCACCGTCCCAGCCGTCGACCTGGTTGGGGTCGAGGTTGGCCCACAGGGCCTTGCCGCTGTTCTTCAGTTGCTGGGCCAGGGCCGGGTCGAGCATATCCAGTGGCGGGGTCGGTGGACGCTGGCCGACGCTGGTTTCCATGCCGCCGATCCAGAACGGGTAGCCGGGGTTCTTCAGGGTGCCGTCGGCATTGCGGTTGCTCTCGCTGCGGTCGACCAAGGCCAGGGAGCCCACGGCATGCGGCCCGACGGCCTCGTCCAGATGATCGTCATCGCCCTCCTCGGCTTGATCGTCGTCATGTTCGGCGACCAGGGTCTCGGCCAGCCTGGGCACCACGGTGACCTTGCCGGGCATCGGTGCCATGGCCTTGCCAGGCAGTGGCACGATCGCCGGAATCGGCGTGCCGGCCACGATCTCGCCATCCGGCAAGGCCCTGGCGCCGACTGCGGGCTTGCCGCTGCGCAGTGCGAACGGGGTGCTGTGGAAGCCATCCTCGGTTTGCCCGCTCACCTCCAGGCGCGTACCTGCCTCGAACACATCGTGGACCCGCCACATGGCCCACATGCCCTGGGCGAAGTGGGGGTAGAAGTGGCAGTGGTAGATGGCATCGCCCGCTACCCGGTTGCGGTTGCCCGAGCCGCCGTTGGCGATCTCGTAGGTATACCCCCCGCCAGCACCGATACCCTGGGCGTCGATATAGTCGGAGTTGTCATCGTTGGGGTTGAACAGCCACTGGTGGCCGTGCAGGTGGAAGATGTGCTGCTCGTGGCCGTTGTGGGTGTTGCGGAACTTGGTGAAGTCACCGATGTAACTGTGGTGAACGTTGGACGGCTCCGACGGGTACAAAGCCATGTTGGCCTTGACCCCCACCGCGCTGGCAGGCGGTGTCTCGCCGGGGCGGATGTGCTCCAGGCCAACGTTGGCCGGCACGTCCACCAGGGTGCCGACGTCGCCCACGGTATGGGCGCTCAGGAAGAACTCTTCGTAGGCGCAGGACAGGCAGTCATGCATCGGCCCCACGCCCAGGCGGTTGGCCACCACCTCGGCGCCCATGCCGCCGGACCCATAGTTGATCATGAACGAATCCCGGGCCGGCTCCAGCACGTGGCCCATGACCGGGTCGGCCCAGTAGCCGGGGAAGGCCTGGGTCACGGCCACCTCATCGGCGAACTGCGAGGCGAAATCGCGGAAGGCGTCCAGGCGGTTGGGCAGCGCTGGGTTGCGCTTGCCGATGGCTTCCAGGGGGTAGGTCGAAGGTGGGAAGCTGCCGTCGGGGTTGGGGCCCATGACGATGGCGTCGGTCTCGCTGTTGACGATCTCGTTGCCATCGACCATGGCGATGATCGGCTTGCCGGCCTTGCCTTCGGCGATCCACGGCTGGACCTGTGGGTAGCGAGCCTCGTAGTCGACCACCGGCTGGCCGGTGGCGGTACGGCCGGTGGTGGCCAGGCGCATCTCCTCTTCGGTGAGGGTGTTGCGGTAGGTGCGTCCGCCTTTGGGCACCACCACCACTTGGCCGAACAGGCCGTTGGCGACGTTGCCCGCGGTACCCTCGCCCCCAAAGGTGGCGCCCTTGCTGGTGGCGGCGAAGGCACCTTCGCGCTCGGCGTAGAGGGTGTAGCTGCGGGTATTGCCGGGGGCTACCAGGAAGTTGCCATTGCGCCCAGTGTTGGCGGCGATGTCGCTGATGCCGTTGACTGCCTGCATACCGTTGACCTGGAAGCCCACGTGGCGGTCGGCAACCTGCTGGTCGGCGATAACAGGCTCGCCCAGTGGGTCTTCCACTTCGAGCTCTTCGCCTTCGACGTCGGTCTCGATATGGTCGATGCCGTGCTTGTTGGGGTTGGCCTGGTAGGCCAGCAGGTTGGTGAGGTTCACCGTCAGGCAGTCACCAGCGGCCACCCGCAGCACGATCGGCCGCGGGCGCTTGTCCGGGCGCAGGGTGACCTTGCCGGGCACTGCGGCGCCGCCTTGGTTCAGGGGCACCAGCTTGTCATCGACCACATCCTGGCGCAGGGCGAAGATCATGCCGTTGGCGTTCTGGGCGCCCAGGCGGTTGAACATCAGCGGCTGGTCCAGTGCTACCACGTTGGCCACCAGCGTGCGCTGGCATTGCACCGCCGCCTCGCTGGTCGTCTGCCAACCCAGCAGGGCCAGCACGAGTGAAGACAGGACAGAGCCTTTGAGGGGGGTCATCATGCTGCACCTCCGGGGGACACAGGTTCTCTGCGTTGGCCGGAGCAAGCGGCATGCCACAAATATTCTGGCGGTTTTTCAACAGGTTACGTTTGCATTCAAAACAGATTGGGGAGGATTCCCCAGCGGATTCCCCGAAACGGGGTAAGGCTTGGCGCTAATCGTTGGTTCTTTGCGTGACAGCGCAGCGCGATGACTGCATTGAAAATAGCGAAATATCCATTTGCCAGGGCGGCGCTCACTCACCTTTTCGCCTTTACGGCGACCTACTTTTGCTCTTGGGCAAAAGAAGGCAAAGGCCGGTCGGTTATATTTGGGACATTCCATTGGGGCCATACAGCCCATCGCGGGACAAGCCCGCTCCCACAGGCAACCCGCCAGAGGCAAGGTTTGCGTGATCCTGTAGGAGCGGCCTTGTGCCGCGATGGGGCGCGTAGCGGCCCCAATCATTAAGGCAAAGGCAGCCAAGATTCTGATCACAACAGCACAGTGACTTGATCCTACCAAGCAGCCCTTCTGTTGCCTTTGCTTGTGATACGCGATAGCCCAGGCGCCGCCAAACGCGACGTCAGGAGGCCGAGTGGAAGCCTTGCGCAGGTGGGTGCC
>NZ_JBLUPY010000021.1:0-76693 GCF_048068215.1 Pseudomonas sp. NY15372 | reverse complement strand
ACACTTCCCCTTGCCGGGTGTGTAGAGGACTTTCACCTCCAAGTCACCCACTCGACCACCACAGCCAAGCAGGTTGCGCTTGCGCGCAACGCGCCATGCCTGGCGCACCATAAAAAAGGCCACCCGAAGGTGGCCTCAATGAACTAGAGAGTGTTCGAACTTACACGGCCGCAACAGGGCGCATGTAGGAGATCGGTGCCGTGCTGGCATCTTCGAAAGTGACCACTTCCCAGGCGTCTTTCTCGGCAATGAGCTTGCGCAGCAGCTGGTTGTTCAGCGCGTGTCCGGACTTGTAGCCCTTGAACTCGCCGATCAGGCTGTTGCCCAGCAGGTAGAGGTCGCCGATGGCGTCGAGGATCTTGTGCTTGACGAATTCGTCTTCGTAACGAAGGCCGTCTTCGTTGAGCACGCCGTCCTCATCGACCACGATGGCGTTTTCCACGCTGCCGCCCAACGCAAGGTTGTGCTTGCGCAGGTACTCGATGTCGCGCATGAAACCGAAGGTACGGGCGCGGCTGACTTCCTTCACGAACGACGTGCTGGAGAAGTCGACGCTGGCGCTCTGGGTCCGGTTGCGCAGTACCGGATGATCGAAGTCGATCTCGAAGCTCACCTTGAACCCGTCGAAAGGCAGGAAGGTGGCGCGCTTGTCGCCCTCCTCCACCGTCACTTCGCGCAGGATGCGGATGAACTTCTTGGCTGCGTCCTGTTCTTCCAGGCCGGCGGATTGAATCAGGAATACGAAGGGGCCCGCGCTGCCATCCATGATCGGTACTTCCGAGGCGGAGAGCTCGACGTAGGCGTTATCGATGCCCAGGCCCGCCATGGCGGAGAGCAGGTGCTCGACCGTATCGACCTTTACGTCACCGTTGACCAGCGTCGTCGACATGGTTGTCTCGCCGACGTTGGCCGCGCGCGCCGGGATCTCGACGACAGGGTCGAGGTCGGCACGGCGGAAGACGATGCCGGTGTCCACAGGCGCTGGCTTGAGGGTCAGGTAGACCTTCTCCCCGGAGTGCAGGCCGACACCTGTGGCACGGATGGTATTCTTCAGGGTGCGTTGTCTAATCATGGCATTGGCCGCTTCAGCGCAAATTGCGAACAGGTATCAACAAAGGCTGGGGATGATAACAGACCCGGCCTTTGCTGAACACCAATCACCCCTATACCCCTGATAAATTCCATTAATCGGCCTGGCGACGCAGGAACGCCGGGATGTCGAGGTAGTCCAGATCATCCTGTGGGTTGAGTTTAGCTGCTGCGGCAGCACCGCCATGGGCCTGGTTGCGCATCACGGTCGGACGCTCCAGGTCACGGTAGTTGACTGCTGGCTGCTCCTGGCGAGCCGGTGCCGGGATGGACGCCTCGTACGCCTGTTGGGCGTTCTGCAGGGTGTTGTCCACGACCTTGACCGGCTTCTCGATGCGCGCGCCCAGGCCAGTGGCCACCACGGTCACGTGCAGTTCGTCGCGCATGTCCGGGTCGATCACGGTGCCGACCTTGACCATCGCGTGGTCGGAGGCGAAGGCCTCGATGATGCTACCGACGTCGGAGTACTCGCCCAGGGACAGGTCCGGGCCTGCGGTGATGTTCACCAGGATGCCGCGGGCGCCTTGCAGGTTGACGTCCTCGAGCAGCGGGTTGCGGATCGCCGCCTCGGTGGCTTCGCGGGCACGGTTCGGGCCGCTGGCGCAGCCGGTACCCATCATCGCCATGCCCATCTCGCCCATCACGGTGCGCACGTCGGCGAAGTCGACGTTGATCATGCCAGGGCGCTTGATGATGTCGGAGATACCGCGCACGGCACCGGCCAGTACGTCGTCGGCCTTGGCGAAGGCGGACAGCAGGCTGGCATCCTTGCCCAGGATGGTCAGCAGCTTCTCGTTGGGGATGGTGATCAACGAGTCGACGCTCTCGGCCAGCATGCGGATGCCTTCATCGGCGATCTGCATGCGCTTGCGGCCTTCGAACGGGAACGGACGGGTCACTACCGCAACGGTGAGGATCCCCATTTCCTTGGCCACTTCGGCGATGATCGGCGCAGCACCGGTACCGGTACCGCCACCCATGCCGGTGGTGATGAACACCATATTGGTGCCCTGCAGCACTTCGGCGATACGCTCACGGTCTTCCAGCGCGGCCTGGCGGCCGACTTCCGGATTGGCACCTGCACCCAGGCCCTTGGTAACGCCGGTACCCAATTGCAGGATAGTGCGCGCGCCGATGTTCTTCAGCGCCTGTGCATCGGTGTTGGCGCAGATGAACTCGACGCCTTCGATATTGCTTTTGACCATGTGGTTGACGGCGTTGCCGCCACCACCGCCGACGCCGATCACTTTGATGACCGGGCTTTGCGGGACGTTGTCTACGAGCTCGAACATTTTCCCTCTCCTTACAGTTCTCTAGTTTTTGCGCCTACCACTACTGCTTTGAAACTTAGAAGTTGCCCTGGACCCAACGCTTGAATCGCTCAAGCACCGGGGCCTTCGGTTCATCGCCATAGCTGTTGTTGCTGCTGTTGCCGGTCAAGGGCAGGTCCTCGGTCTGCTTTTGCAGGCCATAGGTGAGCAGGCCCACGCCGGTGGAATAGATCGGGTTGCGTACTACATCGCTCAGCCCCCGAACGCTGTGCGGCACGCCCAGGCGTACCGGCATGTGGAAGATTTCCTCGGCCAGTTCCACGGCGCCTTCCATCTTCGCGGTGCCGCCGGTGAGGACGATGCCGGCCGGCACCAGGTCCTCGTAGCCGCTGCGACGCAACTCGGCCTGGATGAGAGTGAAGAGCTCGTCGTAACGGGGCTCCACCACCTCGGCCAGGGCCTGGCGCGACAGCTCGCGCGGCGGGCGATCGCCCACGCTCGGCACCTTGATGGTCTCGCCAGCGCCGGCCAGCTTGGCCAGTGCGCAGGCGTAGCGGATCTTGATTTCCTCGGCGTACTGGGTCGGGGTACGCAGGGCCATGGCGATGTCGTTGGTCACCTGGTCGCCGGCGATCGGGATCACCGCGGTGTGACGGATCGCGCCTTCGGTGAAGATGGCGATGTCGGTGGTGCCACCCCCGATGTCCACCAGGCACACGCCCAGTTCTTTTTCGTCATCGGTCAGCACCGAGTAGGCCGACGCCAGTTGCTCGAGGATGATGTCGTCGATTTCCAGGCCGCAGCGGCGCACGCATTTTTCGATGTTCTGCGCGGCATTGACTGCACAGGTGACCACGTGGACCTTGGCCTCCAGGCGCACGCCCGACATGCCCAGGGGCTCGCGCACGCCCTCCTGGTTGTCGATCACGTAGTCCTGCGGCAGGGTGTGCAGCACCCGCTGATCGGCCGGAATGGCCACGGCCTGGGCAGCGTCGAGTACGCGCTCGAGGTCGGCGGTGCTCACCTCGCGGTCGCGGATGGCAACGATGCCGTGGGAGTTCAGGCTGCGGATGTGGTTGCCGGCGACACCGACGAACGCCGAGTGGATCCGGCAGCCGGCCATCAGCTGCGCCTCTTCCACGGCGCGCTGGATCGACTGCACGGTCGATTCGATGTTCACCACCACGCCCTTCTTCAGGCCGCGGGATGGGTGCGTGCCGATCCCCACGATTTCCAGGGAGCCGTCGTCGGCCACTTCACCCACCAGCGCCACCACCTTGGAGGTGCCGATGTCCAGCCCGACGATCATTTTGCCGCTATGCGCGTTTGCCATGGTCCTGCCTCTCTCTAATTCTTCGCAACGGCGGGTTGGGCCGTCGTCGGTGCAATCGGTTCCCGCCAGCCAACGGCAAGCCCGTTGGCGTACCGCAGATCAACGCGGGCGATGTTGGTGATCTGCTCTTTGAGTGTCTTGTCGTAAATGGCAATGAAACGGCGCATCTTCTCCACCAGGTGGTCGCGCCCCAGCAGCAGCTCGATTCCGGGCCCGGCGCTGCCCGCGCCAGTGGTCAGGAACCAGCTGCCTCGCTCGCGCAGCTCCAGGCGAGCGATGGAAAAGCCCAAGGGGCGCAGCATCTGGCTCAATACCTGATACTGCTGCATGACTTGTTGCTGAGCACGCTGCGGCCCGAACAGCTGCGGCAGGTGCTCGTAGTTGGCCAGCTCGCGCGGGGTGAAGGCCTGCCCCTGGTTGTTGAGCAGGGCCTCGTCGCCCCAGCGCGCCACCGGCAACTGTTCTTCCAGGCGGATCACCACTTCGTCCGGCCAGACACGACGGACTTCGGCGTGGGCGATCCACGGCATCTGCTCGAGCTCCGTGCGCATCGCCGTGAGGTCGACGCTGAAGAAGCTCGCGGCCACGTAGGGCGCGATCCGCTGCTGCACCGCCTGCTGGCTGATGTAGCTCAGGTCGCCCTGCACGGCGATCTTGGTGATCGGCCGGTCGGCGTACGGCATCAGGCGCACGGCACCTTCATAGGCACCGAAGCCGGCGGCCACCAGCAGCACCGGCCACAGCAGGCGCTTGAACACACTGAAGTTGGCCTTGGGCAGGCGCGCCGACATTGGCTCCTTGGCCACCAGTCGGCTGGCACCACGCGGCACCGGCTTGCTACGGCCGGTGGCGGGTTGCTGATGACGTAACATCGCGCCTTGCATGGCTGTTAACCTCGCGTCTCGACGCTGGCAGCCAGGATCGCCAGCACCAACTGCTGGAAGTCCAGGCCGGCCGCGCGGGCCGCCATGGGCACCAGGCTGTGGTCGGTCATGCCCGGTGCGGTGTTGACTTCGAGCAGCCAGAACCGGCCCTGCTCGTCCTGCATCACGTCCAGCCGGCCCCAGCCTTCGATGCCGATGGCATCGCAGGCGCGCGCGGTCAGGTCGATCAGTTCCTGTTCCTTGGCACTGTCCAGGCCGCACGGGATGCGGTACTGGGTGTCATTGGCGATGTACTTGGCGTCGTAGTCGTAGAACACGTGCGGGGTGCCCAGCGCGATCGGCGGCAGCACCTGGCCACGCAGCACCGCGACGGTGAACTCCGGGCCGCGGATCCACTGTTCGACCAGCACCTGGGAATCGTACTTGGCGGCATCCTTCCAGGCGGCGACCAGCTCTTCGACGCTGTTCACCTTGGCCATGCCGATACTGGAACCTTCATGGGCCGGTTTGACGATCAAAGGGAAGCCCAGTTCCGTGCCTGCCTCGACACAATCGTTTTCGCTGCCCAGCACGGCGTGGCGCGGGGTCGGAATGCCCAGGCTCTGCCAGACCTGCTTGGTACGCAGCTTGTCCATCGCCAGCGCCGAGGCCAGGATGCCGCTGCCGGTGTAGGGAATGCCCAGGCACTCCAGCAGGCCTTGCATGCTGCCGTCTTCGCCGCCACGGCCGTGGAGGATGATGAAGGCGCGGTCGATCTTCTCGCTCTGCAGGCGAGCCAGCAGGTCATCGCCCACGTCGATGCCGACCACGTCGACACCGGCCTCGGTCAGTGCCTGCAACACGGCCTTGCCAGACTTGAGCGACACTTCGCGTTCGGCGCTCTTGCCGCCGTACAGCACGGCGACGCGACCGAAGGCCTTCACGTCCAGGGTGGAGTGCAACTTGGCGTATGCGCTGCTCATTTCGATTTCTCCGGGCTGGCGACCGCGCCAGCGAACAGCGGGCTCTTGATCAATTGCGGGGCCAAGCCACCGATGTCACCGGCGCCCTGGCACAGCAGGATGTCGTCGGCGCGCAGCAGCGGCTTGACCAGCGGTGCCAGGTCGACACCGCGCTCGATGTAGATCGGGTCCAGTTGGCCGCGCTGGCGGATGCTGTGGCACAGCTGGCGGCTGTCGGCGCCGGGGATCGGCTCTTCGCCGGCCGGGTAGACCTCCATCAGCAACAGCACGTTGGCGTCGGCCAGCACCTGTACGAAATCGTCGTACAGGTCGCGGGTGCGACTGTAGCGGTGCGGTTGGTAGACCATCACCAGGCGCCGGCTCGGCCAGCCGCCACGCACGGCCTTGATCACCGCGGCCACTTCGGTCGGGTGGTGGCCGTAATCGTCGACCAGCATCACGCTGCCGCCTTCGACCGGCAGCTCGCCGTACACCTGGAAGCGTCGGCCGACGCCCTGGAAGCCGGACAGCCCCTGGACGATGGCCTCGTCGCTGATGCCCTCGTCGGTGGCGATGGCGATGGTGGCCAAGGCATTGAGCACGTTGTGGTTACCCGGCATGTTGACCGAAACGTCCAGCGGCTCGCGATCACGGCGCAGCACGGTGAAGTGGGTCTGCATGCCCTGCTGGCGCACGTTGATGGCGCGGATGTCGGCCTCGTCGCTGAAACCGTAGGTGACGGTCGGGCGCTTGACCTGCGGCAGGATCTCGCGCACCACCGGGTCGTCCAGGCACATCACGGCCAGGCCATAGAACGGCAGGTTGTGCAGGAACTCGACGAAGGTCTTCTTCAGCTTGTTGAAGTCGCCTTCGTAGGTGGCCATGTGGTCGGCGTCGATATTGGTGACCACCGCGACCATCGGCTGCAGGTGCAGGAAGCTGGCGTCGCTCTCGTCGGCCTCGGCGATCAGGTAGCGGCTGGTGCCGAGCTGGGCGTTGGTACCGGCCGCGGTCAGGCGACCGCCGATGACGAAGGTCGGGTCCAGTCCACCGGCAGCGAATACCGAGGCCAGCAGGCTGGTGGTGGTGGTCTTGCCGTGAGTGCCGGCCACGGCGACGCCATGGCGGTAGCGCATCAGCTCGGCAAGCATCTCGGCGCGCGGCACCACGGGAATGCGACGCTCAAGGGCGGTGGCGACTTCCGGGTTGGCCGGGTTGATCGCGCTGGACACCACCAGCACATCGGCATTGGCGGCATTCTCGGCGCGGTGGCCGACGAAGATCTCGGCACCGAACGACTCCAGGCGCTCGGTAACCGGCGAGGCCTTGAGGTCGGAACCGGATACCTGATAGCCCAGGTTCAGCAGCACTTCGGCGATGCCGCACATGCCCACGCCGCCGACACCGACGAAGTGGATGCGACGGATACGGCCCATCTTCGGCTGGGGCATGGCTTTCTGGCTCTCAACCATGGGCCACCTCCAGGCAGATATCGACCACGGTGCTGGTTGCGGCAGGTTTGGCCAGGCGCCGTGCGGTGCTGGCCATGGTGTTGAGTTTCTCGGGTTGCATCAGCACCTCGTTCAGGCGTTCAGCGAGCTGCGCTGCGCCAGTTGTCGCTTGTGGCATCAGGAAGGCGGCGCCTTCACGTGCCAGGTATTGGGCGTTGTGGGTCTGGTGGTCATCGATGGCGTGGGGCAACGGCACCAGCACCGAGGGCAGGCCGGCGGCCGCCAGTTCGCTGACGGTCAGGGCACCGGCCCGGCAGACCACCATGTCGGCCCAGCCATAGGCGTGGGCCATGTCCTTGATGAAGGGCTCTACCTGAGCCTCGACCCCGGCTTCGCGATAACGCTCGGCAGTGATCGGCGCATGCTGCTTGCCGGCCTGGTGGAACACCTCGGGGCGTACGCTGGCGGGCACTTCCGACAGGGCCTTAGGCAGCAATTTGTTCAATGGTTCCGCACCCAGGCTGCCGCCGAGCACCAACAGGCGTGCACGGCGCTCGGCCAGGGGCTCGCGATGGGCGTCCAGGAATAGCTCCGGGCGTACCGGGTTACCGGTGGTGCGGCGCTTGTCGCTGGCCTCGAAGGTGTTCGGGAATGCCTCGCAGACACGGGCCGACAACGGCACCAGCAGCCGATTGGCGGTACCGGCCCGGGCGTTTTGCTCGTGGATCACCAGCGGCACGCCGCACAGCCGCGCGGCAACGCCGCCAGGGCCGGTCACGTAGCCGCCAAAGCCCAGCACGCAGGCCGGCTTGAGCTGACGAATGACACGCCGCGCCTGGAGCACGGCCTTGACCAGGGTGAACGGCGCCTTGAGCAGCGACAGCTTGCCCTTGCCGCGCAGGCCGCTGACCTGGATCAAGTGCAATGGCAGGCCGGCCTGGGGCACCAGCTCGTTCTCGATGCCGCGCGGGGTACCCAGCCAGTGCACGCTGTAGCCGCGGGCCTGGAACTCACGAGCACAGGCCAGGGCCGGGAACACGTGCCCCCCGGTACCGCCGGCCATGATCAGGACGTTCTTGCCGTCAGCGGCCATGGTAGGTCTCCTCGGCAAAATCGCTTTCCTTGAATTCGTGCTCCTCGCTGCCCAGGTGCGTGCGGCTCTCCCATTCGATGCGCAGCAACAAGCCCACGCAGGCGCAGCAAATCACCAGGGAGCTGCCGCCGTAGCTGAGGAACGGCAGGGTCAGGCCCTTGGTGGGCAGCAGGCCGACGTTCACGCCGATGTTGATCAGGAACTGGCCGATCCACAGGAAGGCCAGGCCGAACGCCATGTAGGCGGCGAAGAACTGCTTGGCCTTCTCGGCCCATAGGCCGATATACAGGGCACGCACGGTGACGAAGACGAACAGCGCCACGGTGCACAGCGAGCCAACCACACCCAGTTCCTCGGCCAGTACCGAGAACACGAAGTCGGTGTGCGCTTCAGGCAGGTAGAACTGCTTCTGCACGCTGTTGCCCAGGCCCACGCCCAGCCATTCGCCGCGACCGAAGGCGATCAGCGCCTGGGTCAACTGGTAACCGGAACCGAACTGGTCGGCCCACGGGTCGGTGAAGGTGATCAGGCGCGCCATCCGGTAGGGTTGTGCCTGGACCAACACGAACACCGCCAGCACCGCCAGCACCACCATCAGGCTGAAGCGGAACAACCCCACCCCGCCGAGGAACAGCATTGCCGCCGCGGCGCCCATCATGACCACGGTGGCACCGAAGTCCGGCTCCATCAGCAGCAGGCCGGCCATCGGCAGTAAGACGATGAACGGCTTGAAGAAGCCCATCCAGCTTTCGCGCACTTCCTGCTGCCGGCGCACCAAGTAGCCGGCCAGGTAGATGACCACGAAGACCTTGGCGATCTCCGAAGGCTGGACGTTGAAGAAGCTGAAGCCGATCCAGCGCATCGAACCGTTCACTTCACGGCCGATGCCTGGCACCAGTACCAGCACCAGCAGGCCGAAGGCGCCGACCAGCATCATGAAGCCCATGCGCTGCCAGGTGGCGATCGGCACCAGAAGAGTGGCGCCGCAGGCGACCAGGCCCAGGGCCACGTACACCAGGTGGCGGAACATGTGGTACAGCGGGTTGCCCGACTGCACCGCGGCGACTTCCGAGGACGCCGAGGTGATCATCACCAGGCCCAGGCCCAGCAGCGCCAGGCAACCGGCGAGGAAGGCGAAGTCCAGGTCGATGCCGCGGCCGCTGATCAGCGGCGATGGATAAGGCTTGAGGATGCCGAAGATCATGCCAGCCCTCCCGCCGCCTGGGCGAACAGGCGCCCGCGTTCTTCGAAGTTCTTGAACATGTCCAGGCTGGCGCAGGCCGGCGACAGCAGCACGGCGTCACCAGGCTGGGCCAGTTCGGCGCACTGCTGCACCGCTTCGTCCAAGGTCTTGACCCTGACTTGGTGCACGCCCTCGCCCAGCGACTCGGCCAGGCGTTCGGCGTCACGGCCCAGCAGCACCACCGCGCGGCAGAAGCGCGCCACCGGCTCGCGCAAGGCGCAGAAGTCGGCGCCCTTGCCATCGCCACCGGCGATCAGCACCAGCTTGCCGTCGATGTCCGCGCCCAAGCCTTCGATCGCGGCCAGAGCGGCACCGACGTTGGTGGCCTTAGAGTCGTCGTACCAGTTGACGCCGTTGCGCTCGCGCACCCATTGGCAGCGGTGGGCGAGCCCGGTGAATTCGCGCAGAGCCTCGAGCATCGGTGCGAACGGCAGGCCCACGGCGTGCCCCAGGGCCAGGGCGGCCAGGGCGTTGCTCTGGTTGTGGGCACCGCGGATCTTCAGTTCGCGCACCGGCATCAATGCCTGGAATTCGAAGGCCAGGTGCTTTTCACCGTCCACTTCACGCAGACCGAAGGCCTTGAAGTCCGGCGTATTGAGGCCGAAGGTCCAGCATGGACGACCTTCGACCGGCAACGGCCGGCTCAGGGCATCCTGACGGTTCACCACCACCTGGCGCGCGCCACGGAAGATCCGGTGCTTGGCCAGGTGGTAGGCCGGCAGGCCGCTGTAGCGGTCCATGTGGTCTTCGCTGATGTTCAGTACGGTCGCTACTTCGGCGTTGAGCTGGTCGGTGGTTTCCAGCTGGAAGCTGGACAGCTCCAGCACGTACAGCTCCACCGCGTCGTCTAGCAAGTCCAGCGCCGGGGTGCCCAGATTGCCGCCCACGGCCACGCGCTTGCCGGCCTTGGCGGCCATCTCGCCAACCAGTGTGGTCACGGTGCTCTTGGCGTTCGAACCGCTGATGGCCACGATCGGCGCCTTGGCAAACCGTGCGAACAACTCGATGTCGCCGGACAGCTTCACGCCACGTGCGGCAGCCTGCTGCAGGGCCGGGGTGGCCAGGGCCAGCCCAGGGCTGACATAGAGTTCGTTGGCGCGGCACAGGAAGTCCACGTCCAGTTCACCACAGCGCACTTCCACCTGCGGGTATTCACGGCGCAGGGTTTCCAGTTCCGGCGGCTGCTCGCGGGTATCGGCGACCGCAAAGGCGATGCCCCGGTTCGCCAGGAAGCGAACCAGGGACATGCCGCTCTTGCCGAGGCCGACAACGATGCGGAATTGGTCGGAAGCGATCAGTGACACGCTCATCTACCTCAGTTTCAGGGTGGCAAGGCCGATCAGCACCAGAATCACGGTGATGATCCAGAATCGGACGATCACCCGCGGCTCGGGCCAACCCTTGAGTTCAAAATGGTGGTGGATCGGCGCCATGCGGAACACGCGCTTGCCAGTCAGCTTGAAGGAGGCCACCTGGATCACCACCGACAGGGTCTCCATGACGAACACGCCGCCCATGATGAACAGCACGATCTCCTGGCGGACGATAACCGCGATGGTGCCCAGGGCCGCGCCCAGCGCCAGCGCGCCGACATCGCCCATGAACACCTGAGCCGGGTAGGTGTTGAACCACAGGAAGCCCAGCCCGGCGCCAATCAGCGCGCCGCAGAACACGATCAGCTCACCGGCGCCCGGCACGTAGGGGATCAGCAGGTATTCGGCGAACTTCACGTTGCCCGACAGGTAGCAGAAGATGCCCAGGGCACCGCCGACCATTACCGTCGGCATGATCGCCAGCCCATCGAGGCCGTCGGTCAGGTTGACCGCGTTGCTCGAACCGACGATGACGAAATAGGTCAGCACGACGAAGCCGATGCCCAGCGGAATAGTGACGTCCTTGAGCATCGGCACGATCAGGGTGGTCTCGACGCTGGTCGGCGCGGTCATGTAGAGGAACACCGCGGCACCCAGGCCGAATACCGACTGCCAGAAGTACTTCCAGCGGCTTGGCAGCCCGCGGGAGTTCTTCTCGATCACCTTGCGGTAGTCATCGACCCAGCCGATGGCACCGAACAGCATGGTCACGACCAGCACGACCCAGACGTAGCGGTTGCTCAGGTCAGCCCACAGCAGGGTACTGATGCCGATGGCCGAGAGGATCAACGCGCCACCCATGGTCGGGGTGCCGGACTTGGACAGGTGCGATTGCGGGCCGTCATTGCGCACGGCCTGACCGATCTGGCGAATCTGCAGGGTACGGATCATCCACGGCCCCAGCCACAGCGCCAGGGACAATGCGGTCAGCACGCCCAGGATCCCGCGCAGGGACAGGTACTGGAAGACCGCGAAGCCCTTGTGGAACTGTTGCAGATACTCGGCCAACAGCAGCAGCATTAATGTTTCTCCCCGCTGGCACCGCACAAGGCCGCCACGACGTTTTCCATCGCAGCGCTGCGCGAGCCCTTGATCAAGATAGTGGTGTCGCTGGCAGTCTCGGCGCGAACGGCATCGATAAGCTCAGCTTGAGTAGCGAAATGACGGCCATTGGCGCCGTACGCCGCGACCGCATGGGCCATGTTGGTACCCACTGCGTACAGGGCGTCGACCTTGCCGCGCGCATAGTCGCCCACCTGACGGTGGCCTTCCTGCGCCCATTGCCCCAGTTCGCCGATATCTCCGAGCACCAGGACGGTGCGGCCGGAAAAGCCGGCGAGTATATCAATGGCGGCGCACATCGAGGTGGGATTTGCGTTGTAGCTGTCGTCGATGACCCGCACGCCGTTGGGCGCGATCTGCGCCACGGTACGGCCCTTGACCGGTTGCACGGCGCCAAGGCCTGCGGCGATGCCGTTCAGGCTCAGACCGACGGCATGGGCAGCGGCGGCGGCGGCCAAGGCGTTGCTGACGTTATGGGTGCCCAGCAGGTTCAACTGCACCGGGACGCTACCGTCCGGGCCATGCAGGGTGAACGACGGGCAACCCCGGGCGTCGCGGCCAATGTCGCTGGCGTGGAAGTCGGCCTGCGGGTTGTCCAGGGCGAAGCTGAGGACGCGGCGCTCGCCCGCACGCTTGCGCCAGACGTCGAAGGCCTTGTCGGCCAGGTTGAGGATGGCGGTACCGCCCTCGCCCAGGCCTTCGAGGATCTCGCCCTTGGCCTCGACGATTTTTTCGGGGCCGCCGAACTCGCCCACATGGGCGGTGCCGGCATTGTTGATGATGACCACCTGTGGCTGGGTCAGGCCGACGGTGTAGCGGATCTCGCCGATGCGCGAGGCACCGAGCTCGATCACTGCGGCGCTGTGTTCAGGCGCGATCTCCAGCAAGGTCAGCGGTGCACCGAGGTCGTTGTTCAGGTTGCCACGGGTCGCCAGCACCGGGCCACGGGTGCGCAGGATGCAGGCCAGCATCTCCTTGACCGTGGTCTTGCCGCTGGAGCCGGTGATGGCCACCACCGGCTTGTCGAAGGCGGCGCGGTTCAGGGCGCCGAGCTGGCCCAGGGCGACGCGGCAGTCGGCGACCAGCAGCTGCGGCAGGTCGACATCGGCGACTTCGCGCTCGACCAGAGCGGCGACGGCGCCCTTGGCCTTCACGTCGGCCAGGTAGTCGTGGCCGTCGAAACGCGGCCCGGCCAGGGCAATGAACAGTTGGCCAGCCGCTACGGTGCGGCTGTCGATGCTCACGCCGCTGAAGCTGGCATCGGCACCCACCACGCGTGCCTGCAGCGGCGCGGTCAGCTGGCTGAGTGTCATGGGCTTAAGCATGGGGCGCCTCCCAGGCGGCAAGTGCCTTGTCGGCTTCGACGAGGTCGGAGAAATCGTGGCGCTGACCATTGATCTCCTGGTAATCCTCATGCCCCTTGCCGGCCAGCACGATCACATCGTCGGCAGCCGCAGAGGCGATCAGATGGGCGATGGCCTCGCCACGGCCGGCGACGAACTCGACGTCGGCGGGCTTGGCAAAGCCAGGGCGAATATCAGCGAAGATCCGCTGGGGGTCTTCGGTGCGCGGGTTGTCGTCGGTGACCAGGACGCGATCGGCCAGGCGCTCGGCCACTTCGGCCATCAGCGGGCGCTTGCCGCGATCGCGATCGCCACCACAGCCGAACAGGCACAGCAGGCGGCCATGGGCATGGGGACGCAGGGCTTGCAGCACTTTCTCCAGGGCATCCGGGGTGTGGGCGTAGTCGACCACCACCAGCGGTTTGTCGCCACCACCCAGGCGCTGCATACGGCCGACCGGGCCTAGCAGTTGCGGGGTGACCTTGAGGATTTCGTCCAGCGGGTAGTCCAGCGCCAACAGCGTGGCGACCGCGGCGAGCATATTGCTCAGGTTGAAGCGACCCAGCAGCTGGCTGCGCAGGGTATGTTCGCCCTGGGCAGTGACGAGGATGGCGCGCACGCCATCGTCATCGAAGCGGGCTTCACGGCAGAACAGCGAGGCGTCCGGGTTGTCCAGGCTGTAGCTGAGCAGCCGGGTCTCGACATGCTCGGGGCTCGGACGCCGGGCAAAATCTTCGGCCAAGCGACGCCCGAACGCATCGTCCAGGTTGACCACCTGGCAACGCAGGTTCGGCCAGGCGAACAGCTTGGCCTTGGCGGCCTCGTAGGCCTCCATGCTGCCGTGGTAGTCCAGGTGATCGCGAGACAGGTTGGTCATCACCGCGATGTCGAAGGCCAGGGCAGCGACCCGGCCCTGCTCCAGCGCATGGGAGGAAACCTCCATGGCCACGGCCTTGGCGCCGCCTTTCTTGAGGTCGTTCAGGGTCGCCTGCACGGCGATCGGGTCCGGGGTGGTCAGGCGACCGCTGCGCAGCTCGCCGTAGAAACCGGTACCCAGCGTGCCGATCAATCCGCAACGCTGGCCCAGTGCATCGAGGGCCTGGGCCACCAATTGAGTGACGCTGGTCTTGCCGTTGGTGCCGGTGACACCGACCAGGTCGAGCTGGCGGCTGGGCTCACCATAGAAGCGCCCGGCGATCTCCGACAACTGACCGATCAGGCCGCGCACCGGGATCAAGGGCGCCTCGGTGATCGGCAGGACGCTGGCGCCCTGCTCTTCATAGGCCACGGCGGCAGCGCCGCGGGCCAGGGCATCGGCAATGTGCGCACGACCGTCGACCTTGGCACCGGGCACGGCCAGGAACAGGTCGCCCGGCCGGACCTGGCGGCTGTCGAGGGTCAGCTCGCGAATCAACGGATCGCGGCTGGCATGGGCGAAAAGCTTGCTCAATGGCATTGTCATCAACCACGCCCTCCATTGGCGGGTACTGCGCTGGCCTGCTGGACCTGGGGCTGGGTCGCAGAAGGGACCGGTGGTGGCGGCAGGTTGTCCGGCGGTACGTTCATCAGGCGCAGGGTGCCCGACATCACCTTGCTGAATACCGGGGCAGATACCAGGCCACCGAAATAGCCGCCCTTGCTCGGCTCGTCGATGACCACGACGATGGCGTAGCGCGGGTCGCTCATCGGGCCGAAGCCCGCGAACAGCGAACGGTAGGCGTTCTGGGTGTAGCCCTTGGCACCGACGGTAGCCTTGCGCGCGGTACCGGACTTGCCACCCACGTGGTAGAACGGCACCTGGGCACGGAACACACCCCGCGGCGCTTCGATCACCTGCTGCAACATGGCCTGCACGGTCTCGGCGGTATCCTTCGGAATCGCCTGCACGGCGTCGGGCGCCTTGTCGACCTTGAGGATCGACAGCGGCACCATCTTGCCGTCGTTGGCGATCGCCGCGTAGGCATGCACCAGCTGCAGGGCGGTCACCGATACGCCATAGCCGTACGACAGCGTGGCGGTCTCGGCCTTGCGCCATTCGCGGTGGTTGGGCAGGTTGCCGACACGCTCGCCGGGGAAGCCGAGGCCGGTGTACTGGCCAAGGCCCACCTGGGACATCACCCGGTAGATCGCCTCGCCGCCGATATCGAAGGCGATCTTGCTCATGCCCACGTTACTGGAGTTGATCAGGATGCCGGTCAGGTCGAGGATCGGGCCCTCGCTGCGGGACACGTCCTTGATGGTGTAGCGGCCGATCTGCAGGCTGCCGGGGTAGACCTCGACCTTGTCGGTGGGCTTCCAGCGGCCGCTCTGCAGGGCTGCGCTCATGGAGATCGGCTTGACCGTGGAGCCTGGCTCGAACACGTCGATGATCGCCCGGTTGCGCATGGCCGCCGGGAACATGCTACGGCGGTTGTTCGGGTTGTAGGTCGGCTGGTTGACCATGGCCAGGACTTCGCCGGTCTTGACGTCCATGATCACCAGGCTGCCGGCCTTGGCCTCCTGCTCGGCAATAGCGTTGCGCAGTTCGCGGGTGGCCAGGTACTGCAGACGCAGGTCGATCGACAACGCCAAGGTCTTCCCGGCCTTGGCGTTCTTGGTCACCTGAATGTCCTTGATCAGCCGGCCGCGCCGGTCCTTGATCACTTGTCGTTTGCCCGGCACCCCGGCGAGCCATTCGTCATAGGCCAGCTCCACCCCTTCGCGGCCGTGGTCGTCCAGGTCGGTGAAGCCGACCATGTGCGCGGTGACATCGCCGGCCGGGTAGAAGCGCCGGAATTCCTCCATGCCGTAGACACCCGGCACCTTGAGGTCGAGCACCTGCTGCCCCTGCTCTGGGGTCAGGCCCCGCACCAGGTAGATGAACTCCTTGTTGGCCTGCTGGGTCAGGCGGTCAGCCAGCTGCTGCGGATTCTGCCCGAGCGCTGCGGCCAGTTGTGGCCAGCGCTCGCGGTAGGCCTGCATTTCCTTGGGGTTGGCCCACAAGGTGGTGACCGGGGTACTGACGGCCAGCGGTTCGCCGTTGCGGTCGGTGATCAGGCCACGGTGCGCGGGAATGGGAATATGGCGCAGGCTACGAGCATCGCCCTGGCCTTTGAGGAAGTCGCGGTCGACCACCTGCAGGTCGATGATGCGCCAGGCGATCGCGCCGACCATCAACGCCAGCAATGCGATCACCACCCGGAAGCGCCAGGGGTAGAGTGCGCCTTCAAGCTTCATCATGGCGCCACCATCCGCACTTCGTCGGCGGCCGGCACGCGCATCTTCAATTGCTCGGTAGCCAGGTTCTCGATACGGCTGTGGGCCGTCCAGGTGCTTTGCTCGAGGATCAAGCGGCCCCATTCGGCCTGGGCTTTGTCACGCTCGTTCAGTTCACCGTACAGGGTGTTGAGCAGTTGGCGGTTCCAGTGGGCGCTGTAGGACACGGCGATGGCCGAAACCAGCACGCCGACGAACAGCAGAAGCATCAGGAAGCTTCCGCCTGGCAAGGGCTTGGCGAACAGCCGACTCACCGCAGTTTCTCCGCCACCCGCATGACGGCGCTGCGCGCCCGCGGGTTGGCCTTGAGTTCGGCTTCGGAGGCGAACTGCGCCTTGCCGACCAGGCGGATCTTCGGCTCGAACACCTTGTGCTGTACTGGCAGGTTGCGCGGCAGGTTGTCCGCCTCGCCCTTGGCCAGCTTGCGCATGAACAGCTTGACGATGCGGTCTTCGAGTGAGTGGAAGCTGATCACCGCCAGGCGGCCACCGACCTCCAGCGCCTCGATGGCGGCCTCCAGGCCCGCCTCCAGGTCGCCCAGTTCGTTATTGACGTGAATGCGCAGGCCCTGGAAGGCCCGGGTCGCCGGGTTCTTGCCCTTTTCCCAGGCCGGGTTGGCGACCTTGAGGACTTCAGCGAGGTCAGCCGTGCGGGTGAACGGCTGCTGCTCACGGCGCTGCACCACGGCGCGCGCCATGCGCTTGGCGAAACGCTCTTCGCCGTATTCTTTGAAGACGCGGGCGATTTCTTCTTCGGGCGCAGTGGCGATGAACTCGGCGGCGCTGATGCCCTGGTCGGGGTTCATGCGCATGTCCAGCGGGCCGTCGTTCAGGAAGCTGAAACCGCGCTCCGGGTCGTCTAGCTGCGGCGACGACACGCCCAGGTCGAGGAGCACGCCACTGACCTTGCCGTGCAGGCCACGCTGGGCGACTTCATCGCCCAGCTCGGCAAAGCTGCGCTGCACAATGACAAAGCGGCCGTCTTCGGCCGCCAGCGCTTGCCCCGTGGCAATCGCTTGTGGATCTTTGTCGAAGCCCAGCAGCCGCCCTTGCGGCCCGAGCTTGCTGAGAATCAGGCGGCTATGCCCGCCACGGCCGAAGGTGCCGTCCAGATAGCAACCGTCGGCGCGCAGGGCCAATGCCTCGACAGCCTCGTCGAGCAGCACGGTGATGTGGTTGAAGCCGCTATCTATCGTCACAGGATCAGGTCACGCAAATCGTCGGGCATGGCGCCCGGTTGTTGAATAGCTGCAAGGTCAGCTGCCGAAACCGCGTTCCAGGCATCCTCATCCCACAGCTGGAATTTGTTCAGCTGCCCCACCAGCATCGCCTTCTTGTCGAGCTTGGCGTATTCACGCAGGCGGGGCGGCACCAGGAAACGGCCACTGCCATCGAGCTCCAGGTCCACCGCATTGCCGATCAGCAAACGCTGCAGGCGGCGGTTTTCCTCACGCAACGACGGCAAGGCACGCAACTTGGCTTCTATCTGTTCCCACTCATCGAGGGGATAAACACACAAGCAGGGGTCCACCGCGTCGATGGTCACGATCAATTGACCATTGCAACGCGAATCGAGCTCGTCACGGTACCGACTCGGCATGGCGAGTCGGCCCTTTGCATCGAGGCTGACGGCGTTAGCTCCGCGGAACACGGCTGCGATTCCCCACAATGTTAGCTTTTTTGTGTCAGAAAACCCACTTCATCCCACTTTCTGCCACTTGCGCACACTATAGGAATCCGTCCGGCACACCGTCAAGGCACGTTCAGAAGGAAATCCCTTACAGGACGGAGATTTAGCGCAACAAAGGAAGGAGGAAGCATTACCGGAAGGAAAAACTGGCGGGAAAAATCAAGTTCACTCAAGCGGATAGAGTGAGAACTTAAAGTAATTTATTAAGAGTAAGATTTTTTTGGTATTACCGGGACGTATCTGCTGTCGATTCAAGCAGGGGAAGGAAGGAGGTGGAGAGTCGATCTGTAAGCCGGGTTCTGTCGAGGACAGTCATTCCTCTACGACGGCCATCACTGGACGCCTTTAGCAACCTACCCGGTTCCGACGCGGGCCACGCCGTATGGAACCCTATTTGGTCTTGCTCCGAGTGGGGTTTACCTAGCCACGAACTGTTACCAGTCGCGCGGTGCGCTCTTACCGCACCTTTTCACCCTTACCGGCACCGAAGTGCTTAGGCGGTTGTTTTCTGTGGCACTTTCCGTAGGCTCGCGCCCCCCAGGCGTTACCTGGCACTCTGCCCTATGGAGCCCGGACTTTCCTCCCCCCTCTTTTGCGGAACAAAAGAAGGCAGCGACTGTCCAATCGACTCTCCGCCGACAAGGTTAACGGCACAAGCGCCCAAGAACAAGTGACATCACAAAGTATATCAATTTGCCACTATTGTGCTTTCTGTTTTTCCAGCGCCACTTGATAGAGCAGGTTCTTGCGCACACCAGTGATTTCCGCCGCCAACGCAGCCGCACGCTTGAGTGGCAGCTCCGCCAGCAGCAGGTCCAGCACGCGCTGCGCTTCACTGCTGATCGCCTGCTCGTCTTCGGGGGCACTCCAGCCCCCCACAAGAACCACGCACTCGCCGCGCTGCTGGTTGCTGTCGCCTGCGACGAAAGCACGCAATTCACCCAACGGCAGCCCCTTGAGCGTCTCGAACGCCTTGGTCAGCTCTCGGCCCAGCACCGCCGGACGCTGCGCGCCGAATACCGCTTCCATGTCTTCGAGGCATTCGAGAATGCGGTGCGGCGCCTCGTAGAAGATCAAGGTACGAGGCTCCTCCTTGACTTGCTCCAGGCGCGCGCGACGACCTGCCGTCTTGGCGGGCAGGAAGCCTTCGAAGATGAAACGGTCCGACGGCAGGCCTGCCGCCGACAGCGCGGCGATCAGGGCGCAGGCGCCCGGCACCGGAACCACCTGTACCCCGGCAGCGCGCGCCTGGCGCACCAGGTGGTAGCCAGGGTCGGAAATCAACGGCGTGCCCGCGTCGGATACCAGGGCGACGTCGTCGCCAGCCAGCAGGCGGGTGATGAAGCGCCCGCCCTCGTCGCGCTCGTTGTGTTCGTGGCAGGCGGCCAATGGTGTATCGATGCCGAAGTGCTGGAGCAGACGCACCGAATGACGGGTGTCCTCGGCGGCGATCAGCGCCACATTGGCCAGCACCTTGAGGGCCCGGGCACTCATGTCGTCGAGGTTGCCGATCGGCGTGGCGACCACGTAAAGCGTGCCCATCGTGGATGTCGAAGCCCCTGCACCATCAGTCACTGCGCGTACCTGTCATGTGGATCAAAGGCGCCATTGTAGCCCGAGCACCGGCAACAACGCGCAAAGAACTTCACCGGCAACCCGCGCAAGGCGACCTATATTGAAGGATCAACGTCAGCGACATCGCGCCCCGGCCGACGCTTGGGTACAATTGCCGGCCAACTTGATCGAGTAACAGGACTTTTACATGATCGCTTGCCTGCGGCTGTTCACAGCCCTCTGCTTGGCTGCCCTGCTGGCAGCCTGCGCCAGCTCGCCCTCATCCAGCCTGGGCGAACTGCCACGCACCCCGGATGCCAGCATCGAGCAGCTGCTCGACAAGGCCGCCACCAGCAAGTCCGCTGAAGATGCCGCCCTGCTGCGCCTGAGCGCCGCCGACCTGGCCTACAAGCAGAAGGACTATCCACGCGCCGCACGCATTCTCGAGCAGGTCCCGATGGACTCGCTCAAGCCTGCCCAGCAGGTGTTCGCCAACACCCTGGCCGCGGAGCTCGCCATGAGCCGCAACCAGCCCAAGGCCGCCCTGACCGCCCTCTCCCACCCGAGCCTGCAACGCCTGGGCGAACTGCCGCAAGAGCAGCAGGCTCGCACCTACAGCGTCCATGCCGCCGCCCTCGAGGCCGACGGCCAGGCACTGGCCGCCGCCCAGCAGCGCGTATTGCTCGCCCCGCTGCTCAGCGATCAGGCCGCCGCCGCCAACAACGACTCGATCTGGGCACTGGTCGCCTCGCTGCCGGCCGAGCAACTGCAGCAGCCCGCCGCCGACGAGACCCTGGCAGGCTGGACCAGCCTGGCCCTGGCGGTGAAGAGCGCCGGCACCCTGGAGCAGCAACAGGCCGCCATCGACACCTGGCGCAACCAGCACCCGGAGCACCCCGCCGCCAAACAACTGCCCCTGGCCCTGGTCAAGCTCAAGGAGCTGGCCAGCCAGCCGCTGACCAAGGTCGCCCTGCTGCTGCCTCAGGAAGGCCCGCTGGCCGGCGTCGCCCGCGCCCTGCGCGACGGCTTCATGGCCGCTCACTTCCAGGCCCAGCAATCTGGCCAGCCGGCTCCGGCCGTGCAGGTGTTCGACAGCTCGCGCCTGACCTCGCTGGATGACTTCTACCGCCAGGCCCAGGCGGCCGGCGTACAACTGGTGGTCGGTCCTTTGGAAAAACCACTGGTGAAGAAGCTCGCAGCCAACCCGCAACTGCCGATCACCACCCTGGCACTGAACTACGCCGACGCCGGCCAGAAAGCACCCCCTCAGCTGTTCCAGTTCGGCCTCGCCGCCGAGGACGAAGCCCGCGAAGTCTCGCGCCGTGCCCGCGCCGACGGCCTGGTCCGCGCCGTGGCCCTGGTGCCGAGCGGTGAATGGGGCGATCGCGTACTCGCCGCCTTCCGCCAGGACTGGGAAGGCCATGGCGGCACCCTGCTGGCCGCCGAGCGCATCGCCCAGCCGGTCGCCCTGGCCCAGCAGATCGCCGAGCTGTTCCAGCTGCGCCAGAGCGAAAGCCGCGCCAAGAGCCTGCAGAGCACCGTTGGCGGCAACATCGCCGCACAACCGTCACGCCGCCAGGACATCGACTTCATCTTCCTCGCCTCCACGCCGCAGCAGGCCCAGCAGATCAAGCCGACCCTGAACTTCCAGTACGCAGGCGACGTGCCGGTCTACGCCACCTCCAACCTCTACAGCGCCAGTGGTGACGTGAACCAGTACAACGACATGAACGGCATCCGCTTCTGCGAGACCCCTTGGTTGCTCGACAGCACCAACAGCCTGCGCCAGCAGGTGGTCCAGCAATGGCCCCAGGCCGCCGGCAGCCTCGGCCGCCTTTACGCCATGGGCGTGGATGCCTACAGCCTGGCCCCTCGCCTGGGCCAGTTGAAGGCCCTGCCGGACAACCGCATCGAAGGCCTTTCCGGCAGCTTGACCATGAGCCCCAGCCAGCGCGTCGAGCGCCAGCTGCCGTGGGCCGAGTTCGCGGGTGGCCAGGTCAAGCGCCTGCCGGACACCCCTCGCTGATGCCCGACGCATCGCCTTCCAACGCAGGCCTTGCCGCGGAAAACCATGCCCTCGAATACCTCCGAGGGCATGGCCTGCGACTACTGGCGCGCAATTGGCGATGCAAGGGTGGTGAGCTCGATCTGGTCATGCTCGACGCCGATACAGTAGTATTCGTGGAAGTCCGCTACCGGTTGCATGCGGCCTTCGGCGGCGCCGTCGGCAGCATCGACGGACGCAAGCAGAAGCGACTGGCACTCGCTGCCAACCTGTTCCTGCAGAAAGAGCCACGCTGGGCCAACCAACCCTGCCGCTTCGACGTTGTCGCCCTGCAGGGCAGCCACCACGCGGGCCAGCCGCTGCAATGGCTGAAAAACGCCTTCGAATGCTGAACCCATTCCGATTTTTTAGCTCTATGTTTCGCGGGCTGGTTCCTGTCGCGCGTCGCGCCGGCCACCGCCCCTCTTAAGGTCACACCAGATGGACATGCAATCCCGAATTCGCCGGCTGTTCCAGGCCAGCATCGACACCAAGCAACAGGCGATGGACATCCTGGCACCCCACATCGAGCAGGCCAGCCTGGTCATGGTCAATGCGCTGCTCAACGAGGGCAAGATGCTTGCCTGTGGCAACGGCGGCTCGGCCGGCGACGCACAGCACTTCTCCTCGGAGCTGCTCAACCGCTTCGAGCGCGAGCGCCCCAGCCTGCCGGCCATTGCCCTGACGACCGACAGCTCGACGCTGACCTCGATCGCCAACGACTACAGCTACAACGAAGTCTTCTCCAAGCAGATCCGTGCCCTGGGCCAACCGGGCGACGTGCTGCTGGCGATCTCTACCAGTGGCAATTCCGCCAACGTGATACAAGCGATTCAGGCCGCGCACGACCGTGAAATGATCGTCGTGGCACTGACCGGGCGTGACGGCGGCGGCATGGCCTCGCTGTTGTTGCCTGAAGATGTGGAGATCCGCGTGCCGTCGAACGTCACCGCGCGAATCCAGGAAGTCCACCTGCTGGCGATCCATTGCCTGTGCGACCTGATCGACAGCCAACTGTTCGGGAGTGAAGAATGATCCCCAAGCGCCTTGGCCTGATGGCCCTGACCCTGTGCCTGAGCCTCTCCGGCTGCAGCTCGGTATTGACCTCGGCCCGCAATTCACCCATCGAGGATGATCGCGGCACCCGCACCATCGGCAGCAAGATCGACGACTCGCTGATCGAAACCAAGGTCTCGGTGAACATCGCCAAGGCCAACGCCGACCTCGACAAAGGCTCGCACATCGTCGTCAGCAGCTACAACGGCATCGTCCTGCTGGCCGGTCAGACCCCGCGCGCCGACCTCAAGAGCCTCGCCGAGCAGACCGCAGGCCAGGTGCAACGGGTCAAGAAGGTGCATAACGAACTGCAGGTCATGCAGCCCTCCTCGATTCTCGCGCGCAACAACGACGCCTGGCTGACCACCAAGATCAAGGCGCAAATGCTCGGCGATGCCAACGTGCCAAGCACGCGCATCAAAGTGATCACCGAGAACGGTATTGTCTACCTGCTGGGCCTGGTGACCCAACAGGAAGCCAACGCCGCCACCAGCGTGGTGCAAGGCGTGTCGGGCGTGCAGAAGATCGTCAAGCTGTTCGAGTACATCGATTGACACCCAATTGCATCGCCGGCAAGCCGGCTCCCACCCGCCGCGCGCGGCCTTGCCTGTGGGAGCCGGCTTGCCGGTGATGAGGCCATGAAGCAACACCAGCGTTCAACCCAAACCAGGAAGTACCCATGAAGAAGTCCCTGCTGTCCGTCCTCGCAATCGGCGCCTTCGCCGCCCTGGCCGGCTGCTCCACCCCAAGCCAGATCACCCTCAACGACGGCCGTGAATTCCAGACCACCGATGCTCCGGAATACGACGCCGATTCGGGCTTCTACGAGTTCGAGCAACTGGACGGCAAGCGCACCCGCGTCAACAAGGACCAGGTACGCAGCATCAAGGACCTGTAATCACAGGCCCCACACCAATAAAAAAGGCGATCCATCCGGATCGCCTTTTTTGTTTACTTGACCACCTTGAGGCTGGGCCGGCCACTCGGGCGCGGCGGTTGACCACCACCCGCTGGCGGGCCATCGTCGTCCGGCTCGACGCCTTCGTCGTCCAGCTCGTCGTTGTCCATCAACGGCGGCTCCAACTCGAAGACCATGCCTTGACCATTCTCCCGGGCATAGATACCCAGGATCGCGCCCACCGGCACGAACAGCGAATGGGACACACCACTGAAACGACCTTCGAAGCTCACCGCATCGTTGTCCATGTGCAGGCCGCGCACGGCATTGGGGGAAATATTCAGGACGATCTGGCCGTCACTGGCGAATCCCTGGGGCACCTGGACAGCCGGATACTCGGCATTGACCAGCATATGGGGGGTGCAATCGTTGTCGACGATCCACTCGTACAGTGCTCGAACCAGATAGGGGCGACTGGAGTTCATCAACGGCTCCTTAAAGCTTGCGCATTTCACGTTCTGCAGCGGACAGGCTCGCCTGGAAAGGCTCGCGGGCAAACTGCCGCTCCATGTAATCCAACAGCGGCTTGGCCTGCCGCGGCAATTCGATACCCATGACCGGCAACCGCCACAATATGGGTAATAGACAACAATCGACCAGGCTTTGCTCCTCGCTCATGAAGCAGGAGAACTCGCCGAACAACGGCGATACGCCCGTCAGGCTTTCACGCAGGGCCTTGCGCGCCTCGGCACGCGCCGCATCCGTGCTGCGTGAATCGAGAATGGTGTCCGCCAAGACGCACCAGTCGCGCTGGATGCGGTGCATCAGCAAGCGGCTGTTGCCCCGAGCCACCGGGTAGACCGGCATCAAGGGCGGGTGCGGGTAACGCTCCTCGAGGTATTCCATCACCACGCTGGACTCGTAGAGAGCCAGGTCACGATCGACCAGCGTCGGCACACTGCCGTAAGGGTTCACTTCGACCAGCTTGGGCGGCAGACGACCGGGGTCGACGTCGACAATCTGTACACTGACGCCCTTCTCGGCGAGAACAAGGCGTACCCGGTGAGAATAGTGATCAGCGGGGTCGGAATAGCAGGCTAACCTGTTGGTTGCGCCCATGTAACGCCTCCTCGCATGGGGATGCTTTGTGAAACTCCAAATGCAAACGCGCCCTGGAGGGCCCCGACGCATTCGCGAAGGGGCGCCCCAGGGCGCGTTCAACTACCAGAAACTACTGCGTGATCAGTGCACGTCCTTCCAGTATTCGCGCTTGAGCAAGTAGGCGAACACGAAGAAGAAAGCCAGGTACAGCAACACGTAGGTACCGATGCGCTGGCTTTCCAGTTTGACCGGGTTGGCCGAATAGGCCAGGAAGGTCACCAGGTTCTTGACCTTCTCGTCGAACTGCTCGGCCGTCAGGGTACCGGAATTCGGCTCGATGGTCAGCTGGTCGCAGGCTTCATGGGTCAATGGGCTGCCGGTCAGCGGGTCGAATTGCTTCTTGCCGTCGACCACGGTCTGCACTTGCTTGCAGCCGATCACCTGGTTGCCTTGCAGGCCAACCAGCACGTTAGGCATGCCGACGTTCGGGAACACCTTGTTGTTCACCCCATAAGGACGCGACTTGTCCTCATAGAAGCTGCGCAGGTAGGTGTACAGCCAGTCGGTGCCGCGCACACGGGCGACCAGGGTAAGGTCAGGCGGCGCCGCACCGAACCAGGTCTTGGCATCGTCGGGCTGCATGCCGATCTTCATGTGGTCGCCGATCTTGGCGCCGGTGAACACCAGCTTCTCGAGCATCAGCTCGTGCGGGATGTCCAGGTCGTCCGCAACCCGCTCGTAACGCTGGAACTTGGCGCTATGGCACCCCATGCAATAGTTGGCGAAGGTACGTGCACCGTCCTGCATGGCGGCCTTGTCGGTAAGGTCGATATCGACCTTGTCCAGCACCGGGCCGTGCTCGCTTGCGGCAAAGGACAAGGCGGGCATCACTGCCAGGAACAATACTGCTATTAGCTTTTTCATCAGCCAGTCACCCTTTCCGGAACCGGTTTGGTCTTCTCGAGCCTGGTGTAGAACGGCATCAGGAGGAAGTAGGCGAAATACAGCACGGTGCAGACCTGCGACAGCAAGGTCCGACCCGGCGTTGGCGCCAATACGCCCAGCACACCCAGGATCACGAAGGCCACGCAGAACACGAGCAGGAAGATCTTGCTCAGCCAGCCCTTGTAGCGCATGGAGCGCACGGGGCTGCGGTCCAGCCAGGGCAACACGAACAGCACGGCAATGGCGGCGCCCATGGCGATGACGCCGAACAGCTTGTCAGGGACCGCGCGCAGGATCGCGTAGAACGGCGTGAAGTACCACACCGGCGCGATGTGCTCGGGGGTCTTGAACGCGTTCGCCTGCTCGAAGTTCGGTTTTTCCAGGAAGTAGCCGCCCATTTCAGGGAAGAAGAACACCACGGCGCAGAACACGAACAGGAACACCACGACCCCGACGATATCCTTCACGGTGTAGTAAGGGTGGAAAGGAATACCATCGAGCGGCACGCCGTTCTCGTCCTTTTTCTTCTTGATGTCGACGCCATCGGGGTTGTTCGAGCCCACCTCGTGCAGCGCCAGGATATGCAGCACCACCAGGCCCAGGATGACGATAGGCAAGGCGATCACGTGCAGGGCGAAGAAGCGGTTCAGGGTGATGCCCGAGATCAGGTAGTCACCGCGGATCCATTGGGTCAGGTCGTCGCCGATCACCGGAATGGCACCGAACAGCGAGATGATCACCTGTGCGCCCCAGTAGGACATCTGCCCCCAGGGCAGCAGGTAGCCCATGAACGCCTCGGCCATCAGCGCCAGGTAGATCAGCATGCCGAACAACCAGACCAGCTCGCGCGGCTTCTGGTACGAGCCATAGAGCAGCCCGCGGAACATGTGCAGGTACACCACGATGAAGAACGCCGAAGCACCGGTGGAGTGCAGGTAGCGCAGGATCCAGCCGTACTCCACGTCGCGCATGATGTATTCGACCGAGGCGAACGCCTCTTCGGCCGACGGCGTGAAACTCATGGTCAGCCAGACGCCAGTGACGATCTGGTTGACCAGCACCAACAAGGCCAGGGAGCCGAAGAAGTAGAAGAAGTTGAAGTTCTTGGGCGCGTAATACTTGCTCAGGTGGTCTTCCCACATCTTGGTAGCGGGGAAGCGAGCATCAATCCAGTCCATGAACTTGCTCATCACGCGTTCTCCTGATCGACGCCGATGACGATGATGTCATCCGACTCGTACGAGTGCGGAGGCACTGGCAGGTTGAGAGGAGCCGGTTGCGACTTGTAGACGCGACCGGCCAGGTCGTAGTGCGAACCGTGGCAAGGGCAGAAGTAGCCCCCCACCCATTTCGGCCCCAGGTCGGCGGGTGCGACTTCAGGACGGAACGTGGGCGAGCAGCCCAGGTGGGTACACAGACCGACCAGCACGAGGATCTCGGGCTTGATGGCGCGGTTCTGTGGGTCGACATAGGTCGGCTGCACCGACGACTTGGATTCGGGGTCGGACAAATCCCCGGTGATTTTCTTCAGATTGCCGAGGATCTCCTCGGTTCGTCGCACAATGAATACAGGTTGCCCCCGCCACTCAGCCACCATCTGCTGACCCGGCTCGACCTTGGCGATATTGACCTTCACCGGTGCACCTGCGGCTTTCGCCTTGGCGCTGGGGAACCATGACCCCACGAACGGTACCGCAGCCCCCACTGCCCCCGCTGCGCCCACCACGGATGTGGCGGCTACGAGGAAGCGGCGCCGGCCTGCGTTGACGCCGTCATTGCTCATTCAGTCCTCTCCCATCAGCTGCTTTGGCCTGTTGGATCAGGCATCTACTTAGTAATGTCTGTGCACTAAAAATTGGCCGCAATGGTAAGGAACAAGTCCACACACTGACAAGGTGATTACCCCCCGGTTGGGCTGCAACCCTCGCTTTGCTTGATCTGTGTCTATGCGGCAAGTTGTCACTGACATGCTGACAGGTTAGTTCAAGCCATAAAAAAAGCCCGGTTCCAAATATGGAACCGGGCTTTTTTTCGACTGCCGAAGCGGTATTAACGCTTGGAGTACTGAGGACGCTTACGCGCTTTACGCAGACCCACTTTCTTACGCTCGACTTCACGAGCGTCGCGGGTGACGTAGCCAGCACGACGCAGAGCGCCACGCAGGGTTTCGTCGTATTCCATCAGCGCGCGGGTGATACCGTGACGGATCGCACCGGCCTGACCGCTGACACCACCACCGGCAACGGTGACGTAGATGTCGAACTTCTCGACGGTCTCGGTCAGCTCCAGCGGCTGGCGAACAACCATGCGAGCGGTTTCGCGGCCGAAGAAGGTGTCCAGAGGACGGTTGTTGATGGAGATGTTACCAGTACCCGGACGCAGGAAAACGCGAGCGGTTGCGGTCTTGCGACGGCCAGTGCCGTAATTTTGAGTCGCCGACATAATGAACTATCCCGTTAGATCTTCAGTTCTTGAGGCTGCTGAGCAGTGTGAGGGTGAGCAGCACCCGCGTACACTTTCAGCTTGCGGTACATGTCGCGACCCAGCGGGTTCTTCGGCAGCATGCCTTTGACCGCAGTTTCGATAACACGCTCAGGGGCTTTGTCGATCAGCTTCTCGAAGCTGATTTCCTTGATGCCGCCTGGGAAACCGGAGTGGGAGTAGTACATCTTGTCCGAAGTCTTGGCACCAGTGACACGTACCTGCTCGGCGTTGATGACGACGATGTAGTCGCCGGTGTCAACGTGAGGGGTGTATTCTGGCTTGTGCTTGCCACGCAGACGACGAGCGATTTCGGTAGCCAGACGACCCAGGGTCTGACCAGCGGCGTCAACTACGTACCAGTCGCGCTTTACTGTTTCCGGTTTAGCAGTAAAAGTTTTCATTCTCTAAAGCCTCAGAGGCCGCCCAGCGAAAAATAGACGGCGAATCTTACTGGATAGTGCACAGCTTGCCAAGGGCAAGCGCGCAGCCGCACACGGACGCTATTGGGGGCTCGGGTCGGCGCGTCCAATGTTCGACAAGGGTTCCTCCTGCATGGTGGTGCATCACTTCCGCCACACGGAGAGGGGCCGAATTATCCAGATTGCGCAAAAAATTTCAACCTGATTTGATGGCTTCATTTGCAAGGAGACGATGCCTGATGGAATACCGCCAGCTCGGCCGTACCGACCTCAACGTCAGCGCCCTGTGCCTGGGCACCATGACCTGGGGTGAGCAGAACGACGAGGCCGAAGCCTTCGCCCAGATCGCCCTGGCCAAGGCCAGTGGGGTCAACTTCATCGACACCGCCGAGATGTACCCGGTGCCCCCGCGCCCGGAAACCTACGCCGCCACCGAGCGCATCATCGGCAACTGGTTCCGCCGCCATGGCGATCGCGACGACTGGATCCTGGCCAGCAAGGTGGCCGGCCCCGGCAATGGCATCAGCCACATTCGCGACGGCCAGCTCAAGCACAATCGCCAGCACATCGTCGCCGCCCTGGACGAAAGCCTGCGCCGCCTGCACACCGATCGCATCGACCTGTACCAGCTGCACTGGCCCGAGCGCAGCACCAATTTCTTCGGCAAGCTGGGCTACCAGCACTTGCCGCACGACCACTTCACGCCGCTGGAAGAAACCCTGGAGGTGCTCGACGAGCAGGTGCGCGCAGGCAAGATCCGCCATGTCGGCCTGTCCAATGAAACGCCCTGGGGCACGATGAAGTTCCTGCACCTGGCCGAGACCCGCGGGTGGCCGCGGGCGGTGTCGATCCAGAACCCCTACAACCTGCTCAACCGCAGCTTCGAAGTGGGCCTTGCGGAAGTGGCGATCCGTGAACAGTGCGGGCTGCTGGCCTACTCGCCCCTGGCGTTCGGCATGCTCTCGGGCAAGTACGAGGACGGTGCCCGGCCAGAGCATGCGCGCCTGACGCTGTTCAGCCGCTTCGCCCGCTATTCCAACCCGCAGACCGTGGCGGCCTGCAGCCGCTACGTACAACTGGCCCGAGCCCATGGCCTGGATCCAGCGCAAATGGCCCTGGCGTTCGTGACCCGCCAGCCGTTCGTGACCAGCAATATCCTCGGCGCCACCAGTGTCGAGCAATTGCAGAGCAACCTGGCCAGCGCCGAGCTGAACCTGAGCGATGAACTGCTGGCGGCGATCGAGGCGATTCACCAGGAGCAACCGAACCCGGCGCCTTGAGCCGAAAGGGGCCGCTTCGCGACCCAATCGCCGGCAAGCCAGCTCCCACAGGTACGACGCGACCCCAAGGCCTGTAGGAGCTGGCTTGCCGGCGATTGGGCTGCAAAGCAGCCCTCTGCTTCACGGGGTAGACACAATCGCCAAAAAATAAGACGATCCAGCCGGTGATTGACCACTCTACCCTATAAGAACAATGACAATGATGTTCACCCAACCCTCCGCGTCGCTGCGGCGCGTCAGCATCCTGGCCATCGATAAGGTGTTCGCTTCGACCCTCATGCAGGCCAAGGATTTCTTCCACCTGGCCAGCCTGCGCTACAGCAAGCAGTTGGGCCTGGGTCTGCAGCCGATGTTCGACATCTGCCTGGTGAGCCCGGACGGCAAGCCCGTGGACAGCTTCAGCAACGTGCAGGTGCCGGTCGATGGCGGCCTGGACGATGCCGACGTGATCATCCTTCCGGCCTTCTGGGAAGACTTCGACACCCTGCAGCAACGCTACCCGCAGGTACTGCCTTGGTTGCGCGAACAGCACGCCCGCGGCGCCGTGCTGTGCGGGGAGGCCAGTGGCGTGTTCTGGCTCGCCGAAGCCGGCCTGCTCGACGGCAAGGAGGCGACCACCTATTGGCGCTTCTTCAACAGTTTCGCCGAGCGCTTCCCGAACGTGCGCCTGAACCAGGACAAACACCTGACCGATGCCGACAACCTCTATTGCGCAGGCGGCTCCACCTCGGCGTGCGATCTGTACATCTACCTGATCGAGCGTTTCTGCGGCGCCAACGTCGCCCGCGCCGTGGCCCGGGACATCCTCTACGAGGTCCAGCGCAGCTACACACCGGGGCGCATGGGTTTTGGCGGGCAGAAGCTGCATCAGGACCTGATCATCCTGCAGATCCAGCATTGGCTGGAGGAGCACTTCGCCGACAAGTTCCGCTTCGAGGACGTGGCGCGCAACCACGGCATGAGCATTCGCAATTTCATGCGTCGCTTCCAGAGCGCCACCGGCGACAAGCCCCTGCACTACCTGCAGCGCCTGCGTATCGAGACCGCCAAGGGCTTGCTGTCGAGCACGCGCAAGAGCATCAAGACCATCAGCTACGAAGTGGGCTATGACGATGCCAGCTTCTTCGCGCGGTTGTTCCGCCAACACACCGAGCTGTCGCCGAACCAGTACCGGCAGCAGTTCATGCAGGAAGCCTGAATACAAAAAGGGCCGCTTCGCGCCCCAATCGCCGGCAAGCCGGCTCCCACAAGGCCAGCGCAAAACCTGTGGGAGCCGGTTTCCCCCCCCCCCCGCTGGCCCCCTCGCGCGGCGCCCCCCACCCGCCGCCCCGCGGCCCCCCCCCCGCCCCCCCAACCCCGGGGGGGGGCGGGGGCCCCGGCGATTGGCCGCGAAGCGGCCCCCTTGTTCATTGGGTCAAGGCTTGTGCGCGCGCGCCAGGAACTCGTGGGACTGCATCTCCAGCAAGCGGCTCAGGGTGCGCTGGAACTCGAAGCTCAGGCGCCCACCGGTGTACAGGTCCTTGAGCTCCACTTCGGCGGAGATGATCAGCTTCACGTTCCGGTCGTAGAACTCGTCGACCATGTTGATGAAACGCCGGGCGATGTCGTCGGTGGTCACGCCCATCTGCTCGACATTGCTCAGCAGCACGGCGTGGAAGATCTTGCCCAGCTCGATATAGTCGTTCTGGCTGCGCGGGCCGTCGCACAGGGCGCGGAAGTCGAACCAGGCAACGTCGTCGCAGGTGCGGATGGCCTGGATCTCGCGGTTCTCGATCACCAGCACGTCGTTCTCGACCGCCTGCGTGCACTCGGGTGTCAACGCCCGGAAGCTCTGGCGCAGGCTTTCGTGGGCAGCATCGTCGAGCGGGTAGTGGTACAGCTCGGCCTGCTCCAGGTGGCGCAGGCGATAGTCGACGCCGCTGTCGACGTTGACCACTTCGGTGTTCTGCTTGATCAGGGCGATGGCCGGCAGGAAGCGTGCGCGTTGCAGGCCGTCCTTGTAGAGGCCGTCAGGGACGATGTTGGACGTCGCTACCAGGGTCACGCCGTTCTTGAACAGCTCTTCCATCAGGGTGCCGAGGATCATGGCATCGGTGATGTCGGAAACGAAGAACTCGTCGAAGCAGATCACCTTGGCTTCCTCGGAGAAGCGCTTGGCGATGATGGTCAGCGGGTTCTTCTCGCCCTTGAGGGTCTTCATCTCCTCGTGCACGCGCTTCATGAAGCGGTGGAAGTGCGTCCGCATCTTCTGCTTGAAGGGCAACGCCTCGAAGAAGGTGTCGACCAGGTAGGTCTTGCCTCGCCCTACTCCCCCCCAGAAATACAGGCCCTTGACCGGCGCCTGTTCCTTCCTGCCGAACAGCTTGCCGAACACGCCCGGCTTGTTGTTCTGCGCCGCCAGCAGGTCGTCGTACAGGCGCTGCAGGTGACGCACCGCAGTTTCCTGCGCCGCGTCATGGAAGAAGTCGGGACGTTTCAGATCTGCTTGATATCGTTCGAGGGGCGTCATGATTCGTTAGCGAGGCAACAAAAAACGGGCCGTCACTGTAGCGACAGGCCCGCATAATGGCAATTGGCGTTGCGGCGAATTGCCTCAGTCCTGCTGTGGCGCCAGGGCCTCGTGCAGGCTCTGGATGGCCGAATCACGGGCCTCGGCGCTGTCGAACTGCGGCCCGTCGGCAACCTGTTCGCCATTCAGCCAGAGCGAGAAGCCCAGGCCTTCGACACGCACATCGGCTTCACCGCCCTGCTGCAGTTGCTTGCTCACGGCGCCGGCGCTCTTGCCGTCGGCGAAGCTGCGCGAAAGCAGCAGTTGCTCGCCATCGGCCGCCAGCAGGCGGAAGCGGAAGCTGCCATCTTCGTCACGGAAGCTGACGAAACGGGCGCTCTTGGCAGCCTTCTTCTTCACCTCGGTGGACACCTGCACTGCCGTGCGGAACGAACGCAGGCCAACGGCCTCGCGCAGTTGCTCGAGGAACGGCGTGGCGATCTTGCGGGCCTTGGCGGCGCCGGCCAGGAGAATGTCTTCCAGGTCAGAAGGCCGAGCGATCAACTGGTGGTACTGCTCGCGAGGCCCGGCCAGCTGGCCGTCGAGCAACTGGAACAGACGCTGCTTGGCTTCGCCCCAACCCAGCCCCTGCAGCAGCTCTTCACGGAACTCGGCCGATTGCGCCGGGGTAGAGAAGGCCTGGAACAGGGTGAACAGGTGAGCGTTGTCCGGGTCCTTCGGCTCGCCCGGCGCACGCGAATCGGTGACGATGCGCGAGATGGCGTCTTTCATGTCCTTGGCGCTGGTGAACAACGGAATGGTGTTGTCGTAGCTCTTGGACATCTTGCGGCCGTCCAGGCCCGGCAGGGTGGCCACGCTTTCCTCGATCACGGCCTCCGGCAGGGCGAAGAAGTCCTTGCCCTGGCCGAACAGGTGGTTGAAGCGCTGGCCGATGTCGCGGGCCATCTCCACGTGCTGGATCTGGTCGCGGCCGACCGGCACCTTGTGCGCGTTGAACATCAGGATGTCGGCGGCCATCAGCACGGGGTAGCTGAACAGGCCCATGGTCACGCCAGCATCCGGGTCTTCGCCAGCCTCGACGTTCTTGTCTACCGAGGCCTTGTAGGCATGGGCGCGGTTGAGCAGGCCCTTGGCGGCCACGCAGGTCAGGAGCCAGGTCAGTTCGGGGATCTCGGGGATATCGGACTGGCGGTAGAAGGTGACCTTGGCCGGGTCCAGGCCGCCGGCCAGCCAGGTGGCGGCGATTTCCAGGCGCGAGCGCTGGATACGCAGCGGGTCGTCGCACTTGATCAGGGCGTGGTAGTCGGCCAGGAAGTAGAACGAGTCGGCACCGGGCTGCTGGCTGGCGAGGATCGCCGGGCGGATGGCGCCGGCGTAGTTGCCCAGGTGCGGGGTGCCGGTGGTGGTGATACCGGTGAGGATACGCGTAGTCATGGGTGTTCGCTTGATCAGGCTTGGCTCAGTTCGAAAGACGCGGCAGCACCAGATCCTTCAGATCGGTCAGCTTGCCATGGAAGAAGTGTCCGCATTCTGCCACTTTCAGCAGCTCATGGGGGCGCGACAGGTTGTCGGACCAGTCGTATACCAGCTGTGGGTCGACGACCTCGTCGGTTTCCGGCTGCACCACGGTCAGCGGACAACGCTGGGGCAGCGGGAACTGCTCGCTCAGACGCATCACAGCCGGTGCGATCATGAACAGATGTTGCAGCTCGACGGCGTCGGCCTCCAGACGGCCGGCCAGGCTGGCGGCGACGAAACCGCCGAACGAGAAGCCCATCAGTACCAGCGGCAGGCCTGGGTGCTTGGCCCGCAGCCAGGCGGCGGCGGCCTCGGCATCGGCGACTTCGCCGGCACCCATGTCATGGCTACCGGCGCTTTGGCCCACGCCACGGTAGTTGAAGCGCAGGGTGATGTAGCCGGCGTCGCGGGCAGTGCGCTGCAGGGTCGAGACCACCTTGTTGAGCATGGTACCGCCCTGCACCGGGTTCGGGTGGCAGATCAGCACCGCACCGCGGGCATCGGCCCCATCCAGGTACAAGGCTTCCAGCTGGCCGCTGGGGCCATCGATGAACAAGGGGGTTTCGCGGATAAGCAAGGCACAACTCCGTGACCTAGGGAAAGGTCGACTCGTCTAGCTGAAGAATTCTGTTCTGATTTGCGATCGCTCGCGGTATACAGCGCAGGTCTGAGCCGTTAACGTAAAGCAAAGCCGTTTATAGAGGAAGGACTCGTGGAACTCTCGCTCCTTGTTTGGTTGTTGCCGACCCTGGCCCTCGTCGTCGGCGTGGTGGTCGGCTTCGTCGTGGCCCGCCTGCTGCCCAACGCAGCGCCCAGCAATACCCAGCGCCAGCTGGACGATATCCAGCAGCGTTTCGACAATTACCAGAACGAAGTGGTCACCCACTTCAACAGCACCGCCGCGCTGGTCAAGAAACTGACCCAGAGCTACCAGGACGTGCAGGACCACCTGGCCGACGGCGCCAACCGCCTGGCCCTGGATGACCTGACCCGCCAGCGCCTGCTGGCCGCGCTGCACTCCGAAGCCGCGCAGGGTCCACGTGACCGCCTGACTCCGCCGAAGGACACCGCCGAGGTGCCTCGCGACTACGCGCCCAAGACGCCGAACTCGCCGGGCATGCTCGACGAGAGCTACGGGCTCAAGCGCTGAACATCAGAAAGGCCTCGCAAGAGGCCTTTTTCATTGATACCGCCAGGAGCGCTGCACCGACACCGTGGGTAGGAGCGGCCTTGTGCCGCGATCGAGGACAACGTCCTCACCTCAGCGATACCAGGGCGCGATAGCTTCCCCTACCCCATACCGCCCCCTCGCCTGCTCCAGCACCTCCTCACCCAACCGCTGCTGTTTGACCAGGCTATACAACGCCGCCATCACCACGCTGTACCTGTCGACCTCGAAGAAGCGCCGCAACTGCTGGCGGGTGTCGCTACGCCCGAAGCCGTCGGTGCCCAGAGTCATATAGGGCGCCTGCACATACTCGGCAATCAACTGCGGCCAGGCCCGCGCATAGTCGCTGGCCGCGACCACCGGCGCATCACCGGTCAGGCAACGGCTCAGGTGGCTATCTTGCTTTATGCCCTGCCCGCGCACCGCTGCCCGCTGCACATCCCGCGCCTGGCGAGCCAGTTCGCTGAAACTGGTGACACTGAACACCTCGCTGTCGATCTGCCACTCGGTGGCCAACAGCTCACTGGCGGCGATCACCTCACGCAGGATCGCACCCGAGCCCAGCAGCCGCACCGTGCCGCGCGACTGCAGGGCGCGTTGGCTGGCGAAGTGGTACATGCCGCGCAACACATCCGTGTGCTTGCTCTCGGGGAGCGAAGGCTGTGGATAGTTTTCATTCATCACCGCCACGTAGTGGAATTCGTCGTGTTGCTCCACCAGCATGCGCCGGGCGGCATGGTCGAGGATCACCGCCAGCTCACCGGCAAAGCACGGGTCCCAGGCCCGGCAATTGGGGACCAGCGCAGCCATCGCCAGGCTCGAACCGTCCTGGTGTTGCAGCCCTTCGCCACCCAAGGTGGTACGCCCGGCCGTGGCGCCCAGCAACAGACCGCGGGCGCGCTGGTCCGCGGCCGCCCAGATCAGGTCGCCGACCCGCTGGAAGCCGAACATCGAATAGTAGATGTACACCGGCAGCATCGGCTCGCCATGCACCGCGTAGGACGTTGCCGCGGCCACCCACGAGGAAATCGCCCCGGCCTCGGTGATGCCCTCCTCCAGCAACTGGCCATCTTTGGCTTCCCGGTAGGTCAACAGGGAGCCGGCATCCTCCGGCTCGTAGCGTTGCCCGCAGGACGAGTAGATACCGATCTGCCGGAACAGGCTGGCCATGCCGAAGGTACGCGCCTCGTCCGCGACAATGGGCACCACCCGCGGCCCAAGCCCGGGAGCCTTCAGCCAGTGCCCAAGCAGGCGCACCGCGGCCATGGTGGTAGACATTTCCTTGCCCTGGGCGTGCAGGGCGAAGTCGCCGAAGGTTGCCAGGTCAGGCACCGGCAGTCGGGGGCAATCGCTGCGCCGCACCGGCAGTGGCCCACCGAGGGCCGCGCGTCGCTGGCGCAAGTAGAGCATTTCCGGGCTGTCGTCGGCTGGGCGATAGAAACGCAATTGCGCCACCGCTTCGTCCGACAACGGCAGGCGGAAGCGATCCCGAAACGCCAGCAGCGCCTGGACATCCAGCTTCTTGGCCTGGTGCGCGGTCATCCTTGATTCGCCGGCACTGCTCATGCCGTAGCCCTTCTTGGTCTTGGCCAGGATCACCGTTGGCCGGCCCTTGCAGGCCTTGGCCGCGGCATAGGCCGCATGCAACTTGCGAAAATCATGGCCACCGCGCTTGAGGGCGTTGATCTGCTCGGAGCTCATGTGCGCCACCAGCCGTTGCAGGGCCGGGTGCTGGTTGAAGAAGTGCTCGAGGTTGTAGGTGCCGTCCTTGGCGCCGAGGGTCTGGAACTGCCCATCCGGCGTCGCGGCCAGCTGGCGCAGCAGCACGTGCTCATGGTCGCGGGCGAACAGCGGGTCCCATTCCGACCCCCAGAGCACCTTGATCACGTTCCAGCCGGCCCCACTGAACAATGCCTCGAGTTCCTGGATGATCTGGCCGTTGCCGCGTACCGGGCCATCCAGCCGCTGCAGGTTGCAGTTGACGATGAAGGTCAGGTTGTCCAGCCCCTCCCGCGCCGCCAGGGTCAGACCGGCGATGGATTCCGGCTCGTCCATCTCGCCGTCGCCGAACACGCCCCAGACATGCCGTGAGGCCGTGTCGGCCAGGCCGCGATGCTGCAGGTAGCGCATGAAGCGCGCCTGGTAGATCGCATTGATTGGGCCGATGCCCATGGAGCCGGTGGGAAATTGCCAGAAATCGGGCATCAGCCAGGGGTGTGGATAGGAGCACAGCCCGTTGCCGGCGACCTCCTGGCGATAATGGGCCAATTGCGCCTCGCTCAGGCGCCCTTCGAGAAAGGCACGCGCATAGATACCCGGCGCCGAGTGGGGCTGGAAGAACACCAGGTCGCCGGTACGCTGCTCACCACCACCCTCGCCGCGGAAGAAATGCTGGAAGCCGACCTCGAAGATCTCCGCCGCCGAAGCGTAGCTGGCGATGTGTCCGCCCAGGTCGCCATAGGCATGATTGGCTCGCACCACCATGGCCAGGGCGTTCCAGCGCAGGATGCCGGTGATGCGCTCGTCCAGCTCCAGGTCACCGGGGTAGGCGCCCTGCTGCTCTACCGGCAAGGTGTTGCGGTAGGCGGAGAATGGCTGGGCATCGCGCGCCAGGCCCAGCTCCAGGGCATGGCTCTGCAGGCGCTGCAACAGGTAGCGCGCCCGCGCCGGGCCGCAATGGGCCAAGGTAGACTCGAGCGCCTCGCACCATTCGGCGGTCTCGGCCGGGTCATTGTCCAGGTCGATCTCTTGAGCCGAGGATGGCTCGTTCGGGTTGATCATTGCCACCACCGGGCTTCCCCTTCACTTTCCAAGATTCGCGGTAAACCCGCGCCTAAGAACAACCCATGACTATTTGATTGGCGGGCCCGCTCCTACAGGGTTCGCCAGGGGTTCACCTGCGAAACAAGCGCTGCCCCCCTTCAGGCACAGGCTTTCAATGCCTGGGCGATATCGGCGACCAGGTCCTCGATGTCCTCCAGGCCCACCGAAAGCCGCACCAGGCCTTCGGAAATACCATGGTGGGCGCGCTCCTGCGGCGTGTAGCTGGAGTGGGTCATGCTCGCTGGGTGCTGGGCCAACGACTCGGCATCACCCAGGCTCACGGCGCGGCTGAACAGTTGCAGCGCATTCATGAACCGCCGCCCCGCCTCGATGCCACCCTTGAGCTCGAAGGCGATCATCCCGCCAGGCAGGCGCATCTGCCGCTGGGCCAGCGCGTGTTGAGGGAAGCTGGGCAGGCCCGGATAGTGGATCAGTTCCACCTGGGGCTGACGCGCCAGGTACTCGGCCAGTTGTTGGGCGTTGCTGCAATGGCGCTCCATGCGCAGGGTCAGGGTCTTCATGCCGCGCATCAGCAGTGAGGCATCGTGGGGCGAGAGCACCGCGCCGGTCATGTCCTTGAGGCCTTCCAGGCGGATCCGGTCAATCAGTGCCTTGCGCCCCACCACCAGGCCGGCCGTGATGTCGCCATGGCCGCTCAGGTACTTGGTGGCCGAATGCACCACCAGGTCGGCGCCGAGCTCCAACGGGCGCTGTAGGTAGGGCGTGCAATAGGTGTTGTCGACCACGATGTGGATGTCATGCCCACGCACCGTGTCGGCCACGGCTGCGATATCGACCAACTGCATGTTGGGGTTGGCTGGGCTTTCGAAATAGATCATCCGGGTTCTCGCGGTGATGGCCGCCTTCAGGGCACTTTCGTCGTTGAGATCGACATGGCGGATCTTCACGCCGAACTCACCGATACCGTGATGCAGGTAGGCGAAGGTGCAGCCATACAGGGTGCGCCCGACAATCAGCTCGTCGCCTGGGCGCAGCAATGTCCATAGGGTCGAGGTAATGGCGCCCATTCCCGACGCCAGCGCCAAGCCCGCCTCGCCACCTTCCAGAGACGCCATGCGCTGCTCGAGCAGGGCCAGGGTCGGGTTGGAAATGCGGCTGTAGAAATGCCCGCTTTCTTCCCCGGCGAAACAGGCAGCACCGTACTCGACGGTCGGGAAGGCATAGGTCGCGGTCTGGTACACCGGCGGCACCAGTGCGCCGCCGTGGGACAGCGGGTCGTAGCCATGGTGGATGGCCCGTGTGGAAAAACCGGTGTTTTTATCGCAGTCGCGCATGGCAACAGCCTCTGGTGGTTTGTTATAAGCTTATGCCACCAGACGGCGGGTATTTTTCCAAAATCGCCCACGATTGCGCAGGTATTTTGGAATAAAAACAACAATCAACGCATCAGGAGAGCAAGACATGCCTTCGACCCTGGACCGCACCGACCGCGCCCTGCTCGCGGCCCTGCAAGACAACGCCCGCCTCACCGTCGCCGAACTGGCCGACCAGGTTTCCCTGACCACCTCGCCCTGCTGGCGGCGCGTCAAGTTGCTCGAAGACAACGGCTATATCACCGGCTACCAGGCCATCCTTTCGCCCAAGTCGCTGGGCTTTGGCGTGACGGCGTTCGTCAGCATCATGATGGATTCGCATACCAAGGAAATGGCCTTGGCGTTCGAAAAGCGATTGCTGGAAATCCCCGAGATCGTGTCTTGCCACAACATTTCCGGGCGGTATGACTTTCTGCTGGAGATATTGGCGAGGGATCTGGAGTCGTTTGGAGAGTTCACCCGAGAAGTGTTGCAGCGGTTGCCGGGGGTGAAGGAGATTTATTCGAGCTTCTCATACAAAGCGGTGAAGGAAAAGCGAGTTATACCGGTATCGGAAGCCCATATTTAATCCTTTGCAACGACCGCCAAGCCACTTTAAAAATCTTGTGGCCTGGGGTCATATGTCGCATGACTATCACTTATGAATCATGGAAAATCATGAGGTATTTTTATGAGCGGGTCAGGTATGGGAGGGTATACCTCCGGATATATCTTTTCCCTTTTAGGAAGCCGTCCCGGCACATACCCTTGGCGCGCCCAGCGGACCTCCCCGTTACGGCCGTCGAATATCACGATGTTTCCGGCATCGGTCACCTTCAGATAATTATTTCGCCAATACGATTTATCTAGAGTCTCTGTACTCTGGGCGGACCATAACCGCCCCCGAGCTGGGTCATATAAAAATCCCGAGTTGCTCACGACAAATTGCAGCGGCTCACGCATTCGCTTACGATAAATCGTCGAACTGTAGGGTTGCCGCTCATCTGCAACCCAAACCAACGAAGCGCCCTCTTCCAGCACCAGATTGCCATCCTCTCTGAGTCGCAGAAAGAATCGGCCGTTAGTGGATCTTATAAACTGTCCTGCACGCAAGGTTTGGTTAGGTGGCAACAGTACGCCACCGGAGCCTTGAAACGGCTGATAATTTATATTTTTATATTTCCTTCCCATGCCAACCTCTTCTGTAGTTTGTACATCAGCAGCCACTCACTCGGCTGCCAATATATCTTCCACATGCGCCCGCCACCTGAACATCGAGTCAATTCCCACCCTAACCACTGAAAAACATCCTACACCACAAATAGATTTTTCCCACACAAAATAATCAAATATCGCCATCAGCAATCGACAATAATTCATTGAACGCCAACGACCAGCCAAAAGACAGGTTACGAGTTCTCAATGAAACAATTAGCAGCAATAACCATGCTCCTGCTATGCGGATGCAATAGCGAAATGCCGTTGTTTTTTCCTGACAAGCAAGATATCCACTTCCAGTGCGATATGGACCCTTACAAACAAGGCTGCGAGCGGCAGATGGATTATCAAGAGCACTTTCGATGGATAAAAGGCCCTGCAGGCTGAAGCAGTGCAACACGGCTAGGACAAGTACAAAGATGGTGCTGAGTTAAGCAGTCGGGGCCGCTACGCGACCCATCGCGGGACAAGCCCGCTCCTACAAGGACCTCGCCACTCTTGAGGTGGCGTGG
Organism: Pseudomonas sp. NY15372; assembly: GCF_048068215.1. Lineage (NCBI taxonomy): Bacteria > Pseudomonadati > Pseudomonadota > Gammaproteobacteria > Pseudomonadales > Pseudomonadaceae > Pseudomonas > Pseudomonas sp. NY15372. Next base: position 35,824 of record NZ_JBLUPY010000021.1, on the reverse strand, counting down.
TCCTGTAACGGGCTTGTCCTACGATGGGCTGCATAGCAGCCCCTTGGCGGCGTGTTCTGCATTAGCGGAACAATCGCTTCCAACTCGACTTACGGCTTGCGCCAGGACTGGCCGCCCTCATCATCGTCGCCACCACGACGGAGGTCGATGATGCCCTGCTTCATTGCTGCTTTCATGGTCATGCTCCTTGTGGAAAAGCTGGCGGCGTTGCCAGCTTGGTTAGCATGCCGGGACGTAGCGGTAGGGATTCAGCATGCAGCGATTCCTGGGCAGACGCAATCGCGGGACAAGCCCGCTCCCACAGGGGGTTGGCGCTACTTATCTGTTCTATATGTAACAGCGCAGCCCAACTCGCGTGGTAATCAGTGAGCGGCCTGGGCCTTTTCCAGGGCTTCGATGCGCTGGTTCAGCTCGCGCACCGACTCGATCAGGGGGGCCACCAGCTTTTCGTAGTCGACCGTCAGCATGCCGTCCTTTTCGTGAACCAGCTCGGGGTACACTTCTTTTACGTTCTGCGCGACGACACCGATATCCTCACGCCCCGACTCCTTCCACTTGAAGCGTACGCCGTGGATCTTGGTCAAGGTGTCGGTCGAGTCCAACAAGTTCTCGACATTGGTCTTCAGGCGCGCATCGCTGAATGGGCAGCACTTGGCACCCAGATCAGCGGATGCAGTGGTGGCCAGGGTGCTGCACAGGACAAAGGCTACAGCAGCGGCGGTCTTTTCTAATTTCATTGGTACCTCTTCATAGGCTATAGAGAAAAGCGCGAAGAGGATGAAAGAACGCATCACCGTGCCAAAGATGGCATTTCAACAATGCCGCGGCGTTAAATCGGATAATGGCCAAGCGATGAATCAGTGCGGCCGAAAAAAGAAAAACCCCGCCGAAGCGGGGTTTTCTTTGCAGCATTGACGCTTAGATCGCGCCGCGCTTGCGCAGCACGTCCAGCACCTGCTTGACGCCTTCGTCAATGCTGGTGACCTGGGTGTCGATCACCAGGTCCGCGTCCAGCGGCACATCGTACGGGAAGCTTTCGCCCGGGATGTTGTCGCCGTCGGCAGCGTACAGGCCTTGCGGGTCACGCTCGCGGCAGGCGGTCGGCGAAGCTTGTACGTAGACGGTGACCAGGCGCTCCTTGCCGATCAGTGCCTTGGCCTGCTCGCGGCCTTCGGCATCCGGCGCCACGAAGGCGGCCAGGGTCAGCATGCCGGCTTCGTTGAACTGGCGCGCCACATGGGCGGCGCGGCGCCAGTTCTCGGTGCGGCCGGCGCGATCCTGCGGCAGCCCCTTGTTCAGGTCATGACGCAGGTTCTGGCCGTCGAGCACGTACACCGCACGGCCCATGTCGAACAACTTGCGCTCCACGGCATAGGCCAGGGTGCTCTTGCCAGCCCCGGAAAGGCCGCTGAACAACACGGTAGCCGGCTGCTGGCCGAAGCGCAGGGCGCGCTCCTCGGTGGAAACGTGAGCCAGCTTGCCGTGGTGGCCGGTGCTGCCGTGCGGCAATACCGGCGGCGCGATGATCATGCCGGCACCGACAGTGCCGTTGGTCAGGCGGTCGATGACAATGAACGCGCCGGTGGTGCGGTTGCTGTCGTAGCCGTCCAGGGCGATGGCGGCGTCCAGGCTGACCTTGACACGACCGATCTCGTTCAGTTGCAGCGCGCTGGCAGCGCCCTGCTCCAGGGTGTTCACGTCGACCTTGTGGGTGATGCTGGCGATCGAGCCCGGCACGTAGCTGGTGGCGCGCTTGATGTCGTACTTCTTGCCTGGAAGCATCGGCTCCTCGGCCATCCATACCAGCATGGCGTCGAACTGGTCGGCTACCTGCGGGACGTTGTCGGCATGCACCAGCAGGTCGCCGCGAGAGATGTCGATCTCGTCTTCCATGGTCAGGGTCACGGCCTGGCCGGGCCCTGCGTTTTCCAGCTCGCCTTCGAAGGTGACGATGGACTTGACCCGGCTGCTCTTGCCCGAAGGCAGCACCACCACTTCGTCACCTTTGTGCACGACACCGCTGGCGATGGTGCCGGCGAAACCGCGGAAGTTCAGGTTCGGGCGGTTGACGTACTGCACCGGGAAGCGCAGGTCGGTGAAGTTGCGGTCGGCCGCCACTTCCACGGTCTCGAGGATTTCCATCAGCGCAGGGCCGGTGTACCACGGCGAACGCTCGCTGCGGTTGACCACGTTGTCGCCCTTGAGCGCCGACATCGGCACGAAGTGCAGGCTCGACGGCTTGAGGTTGATGCCCTCGGCGAACTTCAGGTAGTCGGCCTTGATCGACTCGAACACCTGCTCGTCGAAGTTCTTCAGGTCCATCTTGTTGACCGCGACCACGATATGCTTGATGCCCAGCAACGAGGCGATGAAGCTGTGCCGGCGGGTCTGGGTCTGCACGCCGTAGCGGGCGTCGACCAGGATGATCGCCAGGTCGCAGGTCGAGGCGCCGGTGGCCATGTTGCGGGTGTACTGCTCGTGGCCCGGGGTGTCGGCGATGATGAACTTGCGCTTGGCGGTGGAGAAATAGCGGTAGGCGACATCGATGGTGATGCCCTGCTCGCGCTCGGCCTGCAGGCCGTCGACCAGCAACGCCAGGTCGACCTCCTCGCCGGTGGTGCCAACTTTCTTCGAGTCGCGGGTGATGGCCTCGAGGTGGTCCTCGTAGATCATCTTGGAGTCGTGCAGCAGGCGCCCGATCAGGGTGCTCTTGCCGTCATCCACGTTGCCGCAGGTGAGGAAACGCAGCAGTTCTTTGCGCTCGTGCTGAGCCAGATAAGCGACGATGTCTTCGCTGATCAAATCGGATTGGTGCGACATGGAGTAACCCTGAGAATTAGAAATAGCCCTGACGTTTCTTGTCTTCCATGGAGCCTGCACCATCGTGGTCGATGACGCGGCCCTGGCGCTCGGAAGTGCGCGTCAGGAGCATTTCCTGAATGATGTCGGTGAGGCTGTCGGCCTCCGACTCCACCGCGCCCGTCAACGGGTAGCAGCCGAGGGTACGGAAACGCACCTTCTTCTTGACGATGCGTGCCTTCTCCTCATCGGTGAGGTGCTCGAGGATGCGCTCGTCGTCGATCATGATCAGGGTGCCGTTCTTCTCGATGACTTCGCGCTCGGCGGCGAAGTACAGCGGCACGATCGGGATGCCTTCGAGGTAGATGTACTGCCAGATGTCCAGCTCGGTCCAGTTCGACAGCGGGAAGACGCGGATCGACTCGCCCTTGTTGACCTTGCCGTTGTAGATGTTCCACAGCTCCGGGCGCTGGTTCTTCGGGTCCCAGCGGTGCTTGCTGTCGCGGAAGGAGTAGACACGCTCCTTGGCGCGGGACTTCTCCTCGTCGCGGCGGGCGCCACCGAAGGCTGCGTCGAAGCCGTACTTGTCCAGCGCCTGCTTCAGGCCCTGGGTCTTCATGATATCGGTGTGCTTGGAGCTGCCATGGGTGAACGGGTTGATACCCTGGGCCACACCTTCAGGGTTGACGTGGGTGATCAGCTCCAGGCCCATCTCCTCGACCATCTTGTCGCGGAAGCGGTACATCTCCTGGAATTTCCACTGGGTGTCGACATGCATCACCGGGAATGGCAGCTTGCCCGGGAAGAAGGCTTTGCGCGCCAGGTGCAGCATCACGGCGGAGTCCTTGCCGATCGAGTACAGCATCACCGGGTTGTCGAACTCGGCGGCCACCTCGCGGATGATGTGGATGCTCTCCGCCTCCAGCTGTTTCAAGTGCGTCAGTTTGTCGACCATGGCTACTCACGAAAAACGATCTTATGGACGGCCAGCGGGCCGTGTTCGAGGCTGGCACTGTATCACAGCACTTGATTCTATTTAGGAGGCTGGCTAGACCGAAAGAATCTAACGATATGACTGGGGGTTTGGGGGAAATCGAGGACCGCTGCGCAGTCCAATCGCCGGCAAGCCGGCTCCCACAGAAACTGCGCGTCACCTGTGGGAGCCGGCTTGCCGGCGATTGGCCAATGAAGTCAGATCGGGTTGGGGCAGTCGATGAACAAATGCTCCAGCGCAAAGCGCCGCGCCAAGTAGTCGCCCAGCGCCTGCACCCCGTAGCGCTCGGTAGCATGGTGCCCGGCGGCGATGAAGCTGATGCCGTTCTCGCGGGCACTGTGGAAGGTCTGCTCGGATGCCTCGCCGCTCAAGAACAGGTCGACCCCCGCCGCAATAGCGGTGTCGATGTAACCCTGCCCACCACCGGTACACCAGCCCACCCGACGGATCATCTGCTCGCCCTCGATCAGCAGCGGTTCGCGCCCCATCACCTCCTGCACCCGGCGAGCGAAATCACGCGCCGACATCGGCTCGGCGAGCGAGCCCACCAAGCCGACCACCTTCGGGTTGTCCGGGTCCAGAAGGCCTTCGACAGTAATGTCCAACTGGCGAGCCAACTGCACGTTGTTGCCCACCTCCGGATGCAGGTCCAGGGGCAGGTGATAGGCCAGCAGGCTGATGTCATGCTTGAGCAAAGTTTTGAGGCGGCGCTGCTTCATGCCGGTGATGCACGGGTTCTCACCTTTCCAGAAGTAGCCATGGTGCACCAGCACCAGGTCGGCGTCGGCCTCGACCGCGGCATCGAGCAAGGCCTGGCTGGCGGTGACGCCACTGACGATGCGGCTGACCTGCGGGCGGCCTTCGACCTGCAGGCCGTTGGGGCAGTAATCCTGGATCTTGGCGCTGGCCAGGTAGCGCTCGGCTTCCTCCACCAGGGTGCTCAGGGCGACGGCCATGGAAAATCTCCTCGAAAATCTGCGCGTTCGGTGGGCGCAACGCCCGTATAATGGCCGCCATTATGGGCCGTCGCCGGCTTCGGGGAAACCGGCTGCGAACGCCTGGGGGTCAGTTCGTGGCACCGTCATTCGCGGGTAAACCCGCTCTCACAGGGTCGACACACCCCGTGTGGGAGCGCTGCTACCAGTGTATGATCGCGCGCGCTCGCTCCCCGCTGCGTAGCCACCGGCCCCTGCCCTACTCCCAGGATTCATTCGATGCTCAAGGCTTTGCGTTTTTTTGGATGGCCCCTGCTTACCGGCGTGCTGATCGCCATGCTGATCATCCAGCGTTTTCCCGAATGGGTCGGCCTGCCCAGCCAGGACGTCAACCTGCAGCAGGCGCCACAGACCTCGCGCATCGTGCAGGGGCCGGTGTCCTACGCCGATGCGGTGACCCTGGCCGCCCCGGCCGTAGCCAACCTGTACACCACCAAGGTGGTGAACAAGAGCTCGCACCCGCTGTTCGAAGACCCGCAGTTCCGCCGCTTCTTCGGTGACAACCTGCCCAAGCAACGACGCTGGGAATCGAGCCTGGGTTCGGCGGTGATCATGAGCCCGGAAGGCTACCTGCTGACCAACAACCACGTGACCAGCGGCGCCGATCAGATCGTGGTGGCGCTCAAGGACGGCCGCGAAACCCTGGCGCGGGTGATCGGCAGCGATCCGGAGACCGACCTGGCGGTCTTGAAGATCGACCTGAAGAAACTGCCGGCCATTACCATTGGCCGCTCCGACACCATCCACATCGGCGATGTATCGCTGGCCATCGGCAACCCCTTCGGCGTCGGCCAGACCGTGACCATGGGCATCATCAGCGCCACCGGCCGCAACCAGCTGGGCCTGAACAACTACGAAGACTTCATCCAGACTGACGCGGCGATCAACCCGGGCAACTCGGGCGGGGCGCTGATCGATGCCAACGGCAACCTGATCGGCATCAACACCGCGATCTTCTCCAAGTCCGGCGGTTCCCAGGGCATCGGCTTCGCCATCCCGGTCAAGCTGGCGCTGGAGGTGATGAAGTCGATCGTCGAACACGGCCAGGTGATCCGTGGCTGGCTGGGCATCGAGGTGCAGCCGCTGAGCCAAGAGCTGGCCGAGTCCTATGGCATGAAGGGCCGCCCGGGCATTGTGGTGGCAGGCATCTTCCGCGATGGCCCGGCGCAACGTGCGGGCCTGCAGCTGGGTGACGTGATCCTGAGCATCAATGGCGAACCGGCCGGCGACGGGCGCAAGTCCATGAACCAGGTGGCGCGTATCAAGCCCAACGAGAAGATTTCCATCGAAGTGATGCGCAATGGCGAGCAGCTCAAGCTGATCGCCGAGGTGGGGCTGCGGCCGCCGCCTGCGCCGGTGAGCGCCCCGGAAGAGAAGTAAGGCTTCACGCAGGGGCTGCTTTGCAGGCCCTTGTGCCGCGAAAGGGCCGCAAGGCGGCCCCAATCACCTCAATGCAGGATCTGGCTCAAGAACAACTTGGTCCGGTCACTGCGCGGCCGGTCGAAGAAGTCATCCGGCGCCGCCTGCTCCACGATCTCCCCCTTGTCCATGAAGATCACCCGGTTCGCCACCGTCCGGGCAAAGCCCATCTCGTGGGTCACGCAGAGCATGGTCATGCCGTCTTCGGCCAGGCCCACCATGGTATCGAGCACCTCTTTGACCATCTCTGGGTCCAGCGCCGAGGTCGGCTCGTCGAACAGCATGATCTTGGGCTTCATGCACAGCGCCCGGGCGATGGCCACGCGCTGCTGCTGACCACCGGACAACTGCCCCGGATACTTGTGCGCCTGCTCGGGAATGCGCACCCGCTCCAGGTAGTGCATGGCGATTTCCTCGGCCTTGCGCCGTGGCATCTTGCGCACCCACATCGGCGCCAGGGTGCAGTTCTCGAGAATGCTCAGGTGCGGGAACAGGTTGAAGTGCTGGAACACCATGCCCACCTCGCGGCGGATCGCCTCGATCTGCTTGAGGTCGTTGGTCAGCTCCACGCCATCGACCACGATACGGCCCTGCTGGTGCTCTTCCAGACGGTTGAGGCAGCGGATGGTAGTCGACTTGCCCGAGCCCGACGGCCCACACAGCACGATACGCTCCCCCTGGCGCACGTTCAGGTTGATGTCCTTGAGCACGTGGAACTGCCCATACCATTTGTTCACACCCTGCATCTGGATGATGCCTTCGGGGCCGACAGGCTGCTTGCTCGCTTCACTCATTTCGAAACTCCTAACGCTTGTGGCCAGTGTCCAGCTTGCGCTCCAGGTGCATGGAGTAGCGGGACATACCGAAACAGAAAATCCAGAACACCAGGGCGGCGAACACATAGCCCTCGGTGGCCATGCCCAGCCAGGCCGGGTCGGCCGCGGCCTGCTTGACGCTGTTGAGCAGGTCGAAGAGGCCGATGATGATCACAAGGCTGGTGTCCTTGAACAGGGCGATGAAGGTGTTGACGATGCCAGGGATCACCAGCTTCAGTGCCTGGGGCAGGATCACCAGCCCCATCGCCCGCCAGTAGCCCAGGCCCATGGCCGCGGCCGCCTCGTATTGGCCCTTGGGGATAGCCTGCAGGCCTCCGCGGACCACCTCGGCGATGTAGGCTGACTGGAACAGGATGACGCCGATCATGGCCCGCAGCAGCTTGTCGAAGCTCATGCCCTCGGGCAGGAACAACGGCAGCATCACCGAGGACATGAACAGCACGGTGATCAGCGGTACGCCGCGCCAGAACTCGATGAAGGTGACGCATACCACCTTCACCGCCGGCAGGTTGGAACGCCGCCCCAGCGCCAGCAGAATGCCCAGTGGCAAGGCGCCGACGATACCGACGGTGGCGATCACCAAGGTCAACATCAGGCCACCCCACTGGCTGGTGGGAACTGCGGCAAGGCCCAGGTAGCCGCCGTGCAGCAGGGTGTAGGCCAACACTGGGTACAACACTAGAAAGCCCACGCCGTAGGCCACCTTGCGCGGGAAGCGCTTGATGAACAGCGGCGCGGCGCCGAGCACGGCGAGCCAGACGGTCAGGTCGACCCGCCAGCGCAATTCGACCGGGTAGTAGCCATACATGAACTGGCCGAAGCGCTGCTGGATGAACACCCAGCAGGCGCCCTCCTTGGTGCAGTCGGCACGGGTGGTACCGATCCAGTTGGCATCGATGAACGCCCACTGCACCAGCGGCGGCACGATCAGCCAGATCAGGTACAGGGCAAACAGGGTCAACAGCGTGTTGAGCCAGTTGGAAAACAGGTTGGCCCGCATCCATGCGAGCGCGCCGACGGTCTTCACCGGTGGCGGCATGTCGGGTTTGAAAACATGGGCTGTCACAGGCGTACCCTCACCGCTCGATCAGCGCGATGCGCTTGTTGTACCAGTTCATCAGCAGCGAAATGCTGATGCTGATGGCGAGATAGACACTCATGGTGATGGCGATCACCTCGATGGCCTGGCCGGTCTGGTTGAGCACGGTACCGGCGAACAGCGAGACCATCTCCGGGTAGCCGATACCGGCCGCCAGGGACGAGTTCTTCGCCAGGTTCAGGTACTGGCTGGTCAGCGGCGGCACGATCACCCGCAGGGCCTGGGGGATGATCACCTTGCGCAGGGTCGGCCCCTCGCGCAGGCCCAGCGAACGCGCGGCCTCGGTCTGGCCATGGCTGACCGAGCGTATGCCCGAGCGCACGATCTCGGCGATGAACGCCGCCGTATAGATGGTCAGCGCCAAGGTCAAGGCCAGCAGCTCGGGAATCAGCACCCAGCCGCCGACGAAGTTGAAGCCCTTGAGCTGCGGCACCTCCCAGTGCACCGGGCTGCCGAACAGCAGCACGCAGGCGCCAGGGATGCCGATGAACATCAACAGCCCCACCCAGAACTTGTGGAACGGCTCGCCAGTCTCGTCGAAACGCTTGTTGGCCAGGCGCACCATCAACACGATGGCGACAACCGCCAGCACCAGGGCCAGCACGAACGGCCAGAAGCCCTCGGCCATGGTCGCCCCGGGCATGTTCAGGCCGCGGTTGCTGATGAAAAAGGTGTCATCGAGGTTGATGCTGCCCCGTGGCCCCGGCAGGGTGAGGAACACGGCGAAGTACCAGAACAGGATCTGCAGCAGCGGCGGGATGTTACGGAAGGTCTCCACGTACACGGTCGCCAGTTTGCTGATCATCCAGTTCGGCGACAGCCGCGCCACGCCGATGACGAAGCCCAGCACCGTGGCCAGGATGATGCCGATGAAGGTCACCAGCAGGGTGTTGAGCAGGCCGATGACGAAAACCCGGGCATAGCTGTCCGACTCCACATAGGGAATCAGGTGCTGGGCGATGCCGAAGCCCGCACTGCGCTCGAGGAAGTCGAAGCCCGAGGTGATGCCCCGGTGTTGCAGGTTGGTCTGGGTGTTATGGAACAGGTACCAGCCCAGGCCGACCACGAACACCACCGTGACCACCTGGAACAGCCACGCGCGCACACGTGGATCGCTCAGGGAAAACCCCTTCTGCGCGCCGATTCGATTTTGCATGAAGTGCCCCGCAAGGATGGGATCGAACAGCCTGCGGCGGCGGAATGCCGCCGCAGGGTGCAACCATCAGCGCACTGGAGGTGCGTACTGGATGCCGCCGTTGTTCCACAGGGCGTTCATGCCACGGTCGATCTTCAGGTCGGTGCTCTGGCCCAGGTTCTTCTCGAACACTTCGCCATAGTTGCCCACCTGCTTGACGATCTGCACCACCCAGTCCTTGGGCAGCTTCAGGTCCTTGCCGTACTCGCCGTCGGCACCCAGCAGGCGAGCGACGTCGGGGTTCTTGGTGGATTTGGCCTCGGCCTCGACGTTCTTCGAGGTGATGCCCGCTTCCTCGGCGTTGAGCATGGCGAAGAGGGTCCACTTGACGATGCTGAACCACTCCTCGTCGCCCTTGCGCACCACCGGGCCCAGGGGCTCCTTGGAGATGGTTTCCGGCAGCACCACGTATTCGCTCGGTGCAGCCAGCTTCGAACGCTGGGCGAACAGCTGCGACTTGTCCGAGGTCAGCACGTCGCAACGGCCGGACTCCAGCGACTTGGCACTCTCGTCGGAGGTGTCGAAGGTGATGGGGGTGTACTTCAGGCCATTGGCGCGGAAGAAGTCCGAGACGTTCAGCTCGGTGGTGGTACCGGCCTGGATGCAGATGGTCGCCCCATCGAGTTCCTTGGCGCTGGAGACGCCCAGCTTCTTGTTGACCAGGAAACCGACGCCGTCGTAGTAGGTGACACCGGCGAACACCAGGCCCATGCCGGCATCGCGCGAGCTGGTCCAGGTAGTGTTACGCGACAGCACGTCGACTTCGCCGGACTGCAGTGCGGTGAAACGCTCCTTGGCGTTGAGCTGGCTGAACTTGACCTTGGTGGCGTCGCCGAACACCGCCGCCGCCACGGCGCGGCATACATCGGCGTCGATACCGACGATCTTGCCGGTGCTGTCCGGTACCGAGAAGCCCGGGAGGCCGTCACTCACGCCACACTGGACGAAGCCCTTCTTCTTCACCGCATCGAGGGTGGCGCCGGCCTGGGCAAAACTGGTGGCGCCCAGCGCAGCGGCAGCGGTCAGGACTGCCAGGGTGGTTTTCAACATCTTCATTCACAACCTCCAATCGCTCTTGTTGTATCGAGCCGGAATTGCACCGCACCCTTATGAGGCGCATCCGACCCCTGGTTGGCTTGTTATTGGGTCAATGGCGCAATGAGCTGTTCTGATGACAGCCTTACTATCCGCACGAGGGTGTTACCGTCGCCGGTCGATCCCCTCGCATCGGTTGATCCGTAGCAAAGGGCGTACCATAGTCATGCGCTTAAGCGTTTAAGCGGTCGTCAAGCCGGAAAAGTTGTAGAGTTGCGACATCTTCTTGTGGCATTACCCGTGCACGCCTTCTTTTCACGCACCAGAACCTGTGTGTGCGCACACTTTCGGAGCAGCCATGACCAACCCTTTGATCCTCGAACCCCAGAACACCGCCGATGCCTGTGTGATCTGGTTGCACGGCCTGGGGGCCGACCGTTACGACTTCCTACCGGTGGCCGAGGCCCTGCAGGAACACTTGCTCAGCACCCGCTTCGTGATGCCCCAGGCGCCTACCCGCCCGGTCACCATCAATGGTGGCTACGCCATGCCCAGCTGGTACGACATCAAGGCCATGACCCCGGCCCGCGCCATCGATCAAGCGCAACTGGAGGAATCTGCCGAGCAGGTGGTGGCACTGATCGAGGCCGAGCGCGCCAAGGGCATCGACCTGGCGCGGGTGTTCCTCGCCGGCTTCTCCCAGGGGGGTGCGGTGGTGTTGCACACAGCCTATATAAAGTGGCAGGAGGCCCTGGGCGGCGTGCTGGCGTTGTCGACCTATGCCCCGACCTTCACTGACGAGCACCAGCTCAGCGCCTGCCAGCAGCGCACCCCGGCCCTGTGCCTGCACGGCGTGCATGACCCGGTGGTGATCCCGTCCATGGGCCGCACGGCCTACGAGCACCTCAAGCACTGGGGTGTCGAGGCGGCCTGGGAGGAATACCCGATGGAACACGAAGTGGTGCCCCAGGAAATCAACGACATCTACAACTGGCTGGTACGCCACCTGCGCTAGCGGTGCATTCATCTGTAGTTGTCGGCGCACTCCACTACGCCGCGCCCGGTTCTTGCATTACACTGCCCGGCGTACATTCCTTAACCAGTTGACGAGACGATCGTGCTCAAGGCACTCAAGAAAATATTCGGCAAGCCCGACGCCACCCCGCAGGCCGTCGCACCCGTTGCCAACGTGATTACCCCCCCGCCCGCGGCAGAGCCGCCGGCAACCCCAGCCCAGCCCGTCGAAGCGGCAGCGCCAACGGCCGCCCCGCGTGCGGAAAAACCCGCCCCCCAAGACAAGCCTCGCCGCGAGCGCAAGCCAAAGCCCCAGGCCAGCCTGTGGAAGCCGGAAGACTTCGTGGTCGAGCCCCAGGAAGGCAAGACCCGCTTCCATGACTTCAAGCTGTCCAACGAGCTGATGCATGCCATCCACGACCTGGGCTTCCCCTACTGCACACCGATCCAGGCCCAGGTACTGGGCCATACCCTGCGCGGCAAGGACGCCATCGGCCGGGCCCAGACCGGCACCGGCAAGACCGCCGCGTTCCTGATCTCGATCATCTCCCAGCTGCAGCAGACGCCGCCGCCCAAGGAACGCTACATGGGCGAGCCCCGTGCGCTGATCATCGCGCCGACCCGCGAGCTGGTGGTGCAGATCGCCAAGGACGCCATGGCCCTGACCAGGTACAGCGGCCTGAACGTGATGACATTCGTCGGCGGCATGGACTTCGACAAGCAGCTAAAGGCCCTGGAAGCGCGCCATTGCGACATCCTGGTGGCCACCCCGGGCCGCCTGCTGGACTTCCACCAGCGCGGCGAGGTGCACCTGGACATGGTCGAAGTACTGGTGCTGGACGAAGCCGACCGCATGCTCGACATGGGCTTCATCCCGCAGGTGCGCCAGATCATCCGCCAGACCCCACCCAAGAGCGAACGCCAGACGCTGCTGTTTTCGGCCACCTTCACCGATGACGTGATGAACCTGGCCAAGCAGTGGACCACCAACCCCGCCATCGTCGAGATCGAGCCGGAGAACGTGGCCAGCGAGACGGTCGAGCAACACGTCTACGCCGTGGCCTCAAGCGACAAATACAAACTGCTGTACAACCTGGTGACCCAGAACAAGTGGGAACGGGTGATGGTCTTCGCCAACCGCAAGGACGAAGTGCGGCGGGTCGAGGAGCGCCTGGTGCGCGACGGTATCAACGCCGCCCAACTGTCGGGCGACGTGCCGCAGCACAAGCGCATCCGCACCCTGGAAAGCTTCCGCGAAGGCCGCATCGCCGTGCTGGTGGCCACCGACGTGGCCGGCCGCGGCATTCACATCGATGGCATCAGCCACGTGATCAACTTCACCCTGCCGGAAGACCCGGACGACTACGTGCACCGCATCGGTCGCACGGGCCGTGCCGGCACCAGTGGCGTGTCGATCAGTTTCGCGGGCGAGGACGACGCCTACCAATTGCCAGCCATCGAGGAACTGCTGGGTCGCAAGATCAAGTGCGAGATGCCGCCTGACGAGCTGCTCAAGCCGGTGCCGCGCAAGCATCACTGATGCAGGCCGCTTACCGCTCCTACAGTGAGGGGGCGGCGGCGCACTTTGACTACCAGCGCTGCGCGGCATCCTGGTCGCTCTGCTTGCCTTCCACCCACCGTGGCCCCTCCTGGGTATTCTCCTTCTTCCAGAACGGCGCTCGGGTCTTCAGGTAATCCATTATGAAGTTGCAGGCATCGAACGCCGCTTGCCGATGGGCGCTGGCCACACCGACGAAGACGATCGGCTCGCCCGGCTCCAGCGCACCGATGCGGTGCAGCACCTCGACCTTGAGCAGCGGCCAGCGTTGCTCGGCCTCGACAACGATCTTGGCCAGGGCCTTCTCGGTCATGCCTGGGTAGTGTTCGAGGAACATCCCCGCGACATCCAGGCCATCGTTGAAATCGCGCACGTACCCCACGAAACCCACCACCGCGCCGACGCCGACGTTGGCGGCATGCATGGCGTTGGTTTCCACGCCGGGGTCGAACGCCTGCTGCTGAACCCGAACACCCATGGTCAGCCTCCGGTCACCGGCGGGAAGAACGCCACTTCGTCGCCCTCTTCCAGCAGCTCGTCGAGCTTGCACAGCTCTTCGTTACGCGCGCACATCAGGTTTTGCTCGGCCAGCACCGCGTACTGCCCGCCCTTGGCGACCAATGCCTGGCGCACATCGTCGAGTACCGCGAAATCCCCTTCCAGGCGCTCGCTGTCAAGCCCCAGCAGTTCGCGATAGCGGGCGAAATACATGACCTGAACCTTCATCACGCCTCCACCTGGTAATGGCCACTCTTGCCGCCGACTTTCTCCAGCAGGCGCACCTGCTCGATGACCATGCCTTTGTCCACCGCCTTGCACATGTCATAGAGGGTCAACGCGGCGACACTGGCGGCGGTCAGCGCTTCCATCTCCACGCCGGTCTGCCCGGCCAGCTTGCAACGGGCGACGATATGCACCCCATCGCTGCCGTCGGCGGCCAATTCGACCTTGACGCTGGTGAGCATCAATGGGTGGCACAGCGGGATCAAATCGCTGGTCTTCTTCGCCGCCTGGATACCGGCGATGCGCGCCACGGCGAACACGTCGCCCTTGGGATGTTCGCCATCGACGATCATCTGCAAGGTCTGCGGCAACATGCGCACCCGCGCTTCGGCCACGGCCTCGCGCGCAGTCACGGCTTTTTCAGTGACGTCGACCATGTTGGCGCGCCCCTGGGAATCGAGATGAGTCAGCACTGCTCTGCTCCTGTGAAGGGAACAAAGAGTGTAAACCTGTAGGTCAGGTTTGAGCAGGAGAATATGTCGGCCCGCTCCTCCAGAGGGTGTACGTTGAACGGGTAAGGCCGGGCGGAAGGCCGCCCGGCGGTGGGCGCTACAGATGCGACTCGGCGTACTCGGCCAGTACCGAGCGTGGCACGCCCTGCAGGGTGATATGAACGCCGTGGGGGAAGTCCTTGAAGCGCTCGGTGAGGTAGGTCAGGCCAGAGCTGGTGGCCGACAGGTAAGGGGTGTCGATCTGCGCCAGGTTGCCCAGGCAGACCACCTTCGACCCGGCCCCAGCACGGGTGATGATGGTTTTCATCTGGTGCGGGGTAAGGTTCTGGCACTCGTCGATCAGGATCAGGCTCTGCTGGAAGCTGCGGCCGCGAATGTAGTTCAGCGACTTGAACTGCAGCGGTACCCGCTCGAGGATGTATTCCACGCTGCCATGGGTGCTCTCGTCATCCATGTGCAAGGCTTCGAGGTTGTCGGTGATGGCGCCCAGCCAGGGCTCCATCTTCTCGGCCTCGGTACCCGGCAGGAAGCCGATCTCCTGGTCCAGCCCCTGCACGCTGCGGGTGGCGATGATCCGCCGGTAGCGCTTGCTGACCATGGTCTGCTCGATGGCTGCGGCCAGCGCCAGGATGGTCTTGCCGGAGCCCGCAGCGCCGGTGAGGTTGACCAGGTGGATATCCGGGTCGAGCAGCGCGAACAGCGCCAGGCTCTGGTGGATGTCACGCGGCTTCAGGCCCCAGGCCTCCTGGTGCAGCAATGGCTCCTGGTGCAGGTCGAGCAACAGCAGTTCGTCTTCGCGGATGCCCTTGATCCAACCAACGAAGCCCTGCTCATCGATGATGAACTCGTTGACGTGCACCGCCGGCAGGTTGTCGGTCAGTTGCACCCGGTGCCAGGTACGGCCGCGCTCCTGGCGGGTCTCGACCTTGCTGACCCGGTCCCAGAAGGAGCCGGTCACCGAGTGATAGCCCTTGGACAGCAAGGAAACGTCATCGACCAGCTGGTCGGTGCTGTAGTCCTCGGCAGCGATGCCACAGGCACGCGCCTTCAGGCGCATGTTGATGTCCTTGGTCACCAGCACGACATCGAGGTCGGCGCGGCGGCTGCGCAGCTCCAGGAGCTGGTTGATGATGATGTTGTCGTTGAGGTTCTCCGGCAGCAGCCGGTTCGGTTCGTTGCGCGGGCTCATCAGGATCGACAGGAAGCCCTTGGGCCCGCTCTTGCCACGCTGGATCGGCACACCCTGCTCGACGTCGCTGGGCGAGGCATCACCGAGGGTCTGGTCGATCAGGCGGATGGCCTGGCGGCATTCGGCGGCGATGGTGTGTTTGCCGGTCTTGAGTTTGTCGAGTTCCTCCAGCACCGTCATCGGGATGGCGACACGGTGCTCCTCGAAGTTGAGCAATGCGTTGGGGTCGTGAATCAGGACATTGGTATCGAGCACATACAGGATTGGCTGGGTGGAGGAAGAATTGCGTCCTTGGTCATCCATACTCGGTCACCTTATGTGAAAGCCACACGACGCGTACTGCTGCGCCGCAGAGTGACCGCCGTTCTCCCCGTATCCGCGTCGTTACGGGCGGGGAGCGCACCTGGCAAGGAGGGCCTGGATGACGCCACCTGTGCTGCAGGATTCGGCTGTCTGGTTCCTACATACCGCATAAATGATGACCAGAAAAAGTCTTTTTACGTTCAGTTGAAGTTTATTTTTCCGATTGATGTTCAGGGCTTGGCTTGAGCCCCGGACGGGTCTAGAGTCAAAGATCAAGCACTGCATAATTGCGCGATACGGCGGGTACTGCCTCTGTAGGAGCGGGCTTGCCCCGCGATCAGGCCACCCCGAGATCACCGTCGCCAGGCAAGGGCTTCGCCCTTGATCGCGGTACCACAGAGGGCCGGTTATTCCCGCCGCCCGTATTCCAGGCAATCCTCCCAGCCAATCCCGCTCTGCGCCGTGTTGCGCAGCAACCACTCCACCGCCGGCTGCGCCTTGGGCTGGCTGTCGTGGAACTGGATCACGCCCTTGCGCCACAGCAGCATCAAGGTCAGCACTCGCTGGGCCGAGGCCTGCGCGCTCAACGCACTGTCATCCTGGGCATCGATGTCCCACAACGATACCTGCAATTTCTGACGCCCCATGAACGCCTCGCCATCGGCCCTGCGCTGCCCATAGGGCGGTCGGAACAACGGCACGTACTGCTCCGGCAAGTCCGCCTGGACCCGGGTCTGGGCTCGGCGCAGCGAGTCCTGCCAATCCGACCACTGCGCATGGGAGCGATATTCCCAGCCCTGGATACCCACGCACTGGTCCTCATACAGCGCAGCGAGCGCGCCCGGCGCATCGGCGTCGCGTCGTTGCTGCAGGCGGTTGCCGATGACGAAGAACAGGCCACCGAGCTTCTGTCGTCGCAGGTAGTCGGCCAGCACATCGGTACTGCTGCCTTCAGGGCCAGGCCCACCAACGAAGGTCAGCAGGAACACCCGGTCGTTGAGCTCGTCACCATTGCGCTCACGGCTGGACAAACGCTCGATCTCGCTGCTGGTCTGGGGCAATACCGCCGCCTTGCGCAGTTGTTCGTTCAGGTAGCGGCTGTGGAATTGCCGGCTGGGCTCGATCCATGGCACATAGAACTCTCCCACGTCACCGGCGAAGGTGGCGGCCAGGGTACGCAGCTCGGCCATCGATTCCAGCGGGTAGCAGAACGAGGCGTCCTGTTCGCAGCTGCGCTGGGCCTGCTGGTAGTTTTCCCACAGCCGCTGCCACATGCGCGCACGTACCGCACGGATGGACGCCAGGTTGACCTGGCGCAGCTGCAAGCGCGCTGCCAGCGCCGGCTCGTCGAGCATTTCGCTCTCCTGCAACACCTGGGCGAACGACAGGATCTCGGCCCGGGAGGCGACATCGAACAGCGCCGGGCTGTCCAGCTGCTCCGGCCACAAGGTGCGGTCCAGGCTGGCCACAGGTAACGGGGCGGCCTGGGCAGCCAGGCTCAGCAGGCCCGCCAGCAGGACGAAGGCAATACGCACGATCGAACTCTCCGCAACATCATCAGGCGCACTATAACGTGACGCCCGCTGATGGTCCGCGACTATCGTCGCCATAGTTTGGCCTCACCGGCGCCAACCCGTAGAATCGGCGCCGACGATTCCAGGAGCCGACCCGATGCTGACGGTGATTTCCCCCGCCAAAACCCTCGATTACGACACCCCGCCGGTGACCCAGCGCTTCACCCTGCCCCAGTACCTGGACGATTCCCAGGAGCTGATCACCCAACTGCGTGAATTCACGCCCGCCCAGATCAGCGAACTGATGCACCTGTCCGACAAGCTCGCCGGCCTTAACGCCGCCCGCTTCGGCAGCTGGACGCCGGATTTCACACCCGCCAACGCCAAGCAGGCCCTGTTGGCTTTCAAAGGTGACGTGTACACAGGGCTCGATGCCGAAAGCCTCAGCGAAGACGATTTCACCTACGCCCAGGGCCACCTGCGCATGCTTTCGGGCCTGTATGGGCTGCTGCGCCCACTGGACCTGATGCAACCCTATCGCCTGGAAATGGGCACCAAGCTGGCCAATGCCCGCGGCAAGGATCTCTACGCCTTCTGGGGCACCCGCATCAGCGAATGGCTGAACCAGGCCCTGGCCGACCAGGGTGATGACGTGCTGCTGAACCTGGCCAGCAACGAATACTTCAGTGCGGTCAAGCGCAGTGCCCTGAACGCGCGGGTGATCGACGTCGATTTCAAGGACCTGAAGAACGGCCAATACAAGATCATCAGCTTCTATGCCAAGAAAGCCCGCGGAATGATGAGCCGCTTCGTGATCCAGGAACGGATCGACGACCCCGAGCAGCTCAAGCGCTTCGACGTGCAGGGGTATTACTACAGTGCCGAGCAGTCGAAGCAGGACCACCTGGTGTTCCTGCGGGATCATCCGGCCAATTGAAGTGCCTGGTTTGGGATTTGTGGGAGGCGTACATCGAGCGCCGCCCGCGCGGTGCTTCATATTGCCACCCTGCCACGATCCCGACGCCAAAAAACCACCACCCCTCCGCTTATCGCAAAATGCCATAAGACCGTTCGTAGTTTTTTGACGGTTTTTGAAAAAATTTTTCACATACTGGCATATAACCATCCCTCATCGATCTGGCCCTTTATATATGGGGGCCAAATTCCCCTGTGCTATCAGATTGAAAGTATTTCCGATTGAAAAAATATTAAGAAATCTTTCACCGCCGCCGAACCGACCTCGGAACTTCTGCTACCGGCGACGGCTCATAGGACCCGTAACGCATTTCCTGCGACACACGTGAGAAATGACTTACAGATGACAACGGCCGGTATCCACTACCGGCTCCGATAACTTCGACAGGCGCAACGGTACCGACCGAAGGCCCTGTCCACGAAGGAGAGACGCGCCCCTACTATCGTCCTAGTGGTTGATTTCATAGGATTTTTCCAATTGAAAGAACAAGCACAGCAGTATGCGAGTTAGCAAACTGCAATAAAGACGGCTGCATTTCAGGGCACGCCTTTTAATTACTGGCCTTTTACTGCCAATTGTGAGTGCACAACTTTGCGCGCTCCGGATTTATTCATGCCTGCGTTCGGCGAACTGTTCATTCGCCAGGGAGCCGTGCGCCCGAAAACTGCTGGTTAATCAACCCGGTCCGGTTCTTCTCGGAGGAACCGACGTGATAAACACACGAGGTGAATACGATGCGTATCAGCATCTTTGGTTTGGGTTATGTGGGTGCCGTCTGTGCAGGCTGCCTGTCGGCACGGGGCCATGAAGTGATTGGTGTGGACGTGTCCAAGACCAAGATCGACCTGATCAACCAGGGCAAGTCGCCCATCGTCGAGCCGGGTCTGGAACAGCTCCTGCAGCAAGGCATCGCCAATGGCCGCCTGCGCGGCACCACCGACTTCGCCGAAGCCATCCGTGCCAGCGACGTGTCGATGATCTGCGTCGGCACCCCGAGCAAGAAGAACGGCGACCTGGGCCTGGAATACATCGAGTCGGTGTGCCGCGAGATCGGCTACGTGCTGCGCGACACCGAGCGCCGCCACACCATCGTGGTGCGCAGCACCGTGCTGCCGGGCACCGTCAAGAACGTGGTGATCCCGATCCTCGAGGACTGCTCCGGCAAGAAGGCCGGCGTCGACTTCGGCGTCGCGGTCAACCCTGAGTTCCTGCGCGAAAGCACCGCCATCGCCGACTACGACCGCCCACCGATGACCGTCATCGGCGAGCTGGACAAGGCCAGCGGCGACGTGCTCCAGGCCATCTACGAGGAACTGGACGCGCCGATCATCCGCAAGCCGGTCGAAGTGGCCGAGATGATCAAGTACACCTGCAACGTCTGGCACGCCACCAAGGTCACCTTCGCCAACGAGATCGGCAACATCGCCAAGGCCGTGGGTGTCGATGGCCGCGACGTGATGGACGTGGTCTGCCAGGACAAGGTCCTGAACCTGTCCCAGTACTACATGCGCCCAGGCTTCGCCTTCGGCGGCTCGTGCCTGCCCAAGGACGTGCGCGCCCTCACCTACCGCGCTTCGAGCCTGGACGTGAAGGCACCTCTGATCGACTCGCTGATGCGCAGCAACGAGTCCCAGGTGCAGAACGCCTTCGACATCATCGAAAGCCACGACAAGCGCAAGGTCGCCCTGTTGGGCCTGTCGTTCAAGGCCGGCACGGACGACCTGCGTGAAAGCCCGCTGGTGGAACTGGCCGAGCGCCTGATCGGCAAGGGCTACGAGCTGAACATCTACGACCAGAACGTCCAGTACGCCCGTGTCCACGGCGCCAACAAGGACTACATCGAGTCGAAGATCCCGCACGTTTCCTCGCTGCTCAACGATGACCTGCAGCACGTCATCGACAACGCCGACGTGATCATCCTGGGCAACCGCGACGAGAAGTTCCGCGCCCTCGCCCAGCAGGCACCGGAAGGCAAGCAGGTGATCGACCTGGTCGGCTTCATGACCAAGCCGACCTGCGCCACCAGCCGTACCGAAGGCATCTGCTGGTAACCGGCCGGGCAGCGGGCGACCGCTGCCCTTCCCCCTGATTCTCGCGACGGATGCTGAACATGCAAAGGCTCCAGACAGTGCTGTTGCAGTGCGCCGGGTGGCTGCTCTACGTGAGCCTGCTCATGCTGATCGCCCTGGCCCTGCCCAGCGACATCTTCGACTCGCAGTCGAAGCACTTCATCTTCCTGGTCGGCGCTGTCGGCATCTGGCGCTACTCCATGGGCGCCACCCATTTCATCCGTGGCATGGTCTTCCTCTACGGCGTCTACCCGTACCTGCGCCGTAAAGTGCGCAAGCTGGGCAAGGCGGCCGACCCGTCCCATGTGTACCTGATGGTCACCAGCTTCCGCATCGATGCCCACACCACCGCGCAGGTCTACAGCTCGGTGATCCGCGAGGCGATCGACTGTGGCTACCCCACCACCGTGGTCTGTTCGCTGGTAGAGATGTCCGACGAGCTGCTGGTCAAGAGCCTGTGGGCCCGCTACAACCCGCCCGCCCACGTCAAGCTGGACTTCGTGCGCATCGCCGGTACCGGCAAGCGCGACGGCCTGGCCTTCGGCTTCCGCGCCATCTCGCGGATGATGCCCGACGAACATGCCGTGGTCGCGGTGATCGATGGCGACACCGTGCTCGGCGAAGGCGTGGTCCGCAAGACCGTACCTTGGTTCAAGCTGTTCCCCAATGTCGGTGGCCTGACCACCAACGAATTCTGCGAAGTGCGCGGCGGCTACATCATGAGCGAGTGGCACAAGCTGCGCTTCGCCCAGCGCCACATCAACATGTGCTCGATGGCCTTGTCCAAGCGCGTGCTGACCATGACCGGCCGGATGTCGATGTTCCGCGCAAGCGTGGTGACCAACCCCGAGTTCATCGCCGACGTGGAAAGCGATTCGCTGCACCACTGGCGCCTGGGCCGCTTCAAGTTCCTCACCGGTGACGACAAGTCCAGCTGGTTCAGCCTCATGCGCCTGGGCTACGACACCTTCTACGTGCCGGACGCGGCGATCAACACGGTCGAGCACCCACCGGAGAAGAGCTTCCTCAAGGCCAGCCGCAAGCTGATGTACCGCTGGTACGGCAACAACCTGCGGCAGAACTCCCGTGCACTGGGCCTGGGCCTCAAGCGCCTGGGGCTGTTCACCAGCATCGTCCTGTTCGACCAGCGCGTGTCCATGTGGACCAGCCTGCTGGGCCTGACCGTGGCGGTGATCGCCAGCCTCAAGTTCGGCCTGGGCTTCCTGCTGGTGTACCTGCTGTGGATCGGCATCACCCGCCTGATCCTCACCATCATGCTGCTGTGCTCGGGCCACAACGTAGGGCCGGCCTACCCGCTGATTCTTTATTACAACCAGATCGTCGGCGCGATCATGAAGATCTACGTGTTCTTCCGCCTCGACAAACAGTCGTGGACCCGCCAGCCGACTGCGCTCAAGCGTGACCTCGCAAGTTTTCAACAATGGTTCAACACCTGGTCCTCGCGGACCATGACCTTCTCGGCGGCCAGCATCTTCGTCGCTGTGCTGTTCATGATCGTGTGAGCCCCCCCGGAACGGAACTAACAGGAACGAAATCGCCATGAATACCGCCGTGAACGCCAATGTCGTGCATGAGTCCGAAGCCCAGCGCCAGCATGTACGGGTACGCATCCCCGCCAAGCTGCGCTACCTGGACCGCAACCGCGAGACGCACGATGTGAAGGTGGACGATCTCTCCGCCGGGGGCCTGTCCTTCCACACCAACAAACCGCTGAATGTCGGCGACGTGCTGCGTGGCCGCCTGCAGTTCACGGTCGACAACCTGGGCCTGTCCATGGACGTCGAGTTCCAGGTCCGCTCCTACCAGAGCAACGGCCGCACTGGCGTGCAGTTCCAGAACTTGGAACCGCGCGACGTGGCGACCCTGCGCCACATCATCACCACCTTCCTGTCCGGCGAAATGATCGACGTGGGCGGCGTGCTCAGCACCCTGCAGCGCGACAACTTCACCAAGGCGCGCAAGCAGAAGGACAACGGCTCGGGCCTGTCGGCCTTCGGCCGTCTGCGCGCGGTCACCGTCAGCCTCGGCGTGTTCGTGGTCGGCGTGGCCGCCTTCGGCTTCATCGCCAAGTCGCTGTATGGCATGTACTTCGTCAGCCACGCCGAGGCCGGCGTAGTCGCCGTGCCCACCACCAACGTCACCATGCCTCGCGACGGCACCGTGCAGAGCCTGGTGGAAAGTGGCGGCCAAGTGGTCAAGGGCGCCCCGCTGGCGAGCTTCAGCACCAGCATGCTGGACATGCTCAAGGGCCACTTGGACGACTCCCAGCTCGAGCCAGCCAAGGTCGAGGAGCTGTTCGGCAAGCAGCTGTCCGGCACCCTCACCAGCCCGTGCGATTGCGTGGTCTCCCGCCAGTTGGTTAACGACGGCCAGTACGCTGCCAAGGGCCAGCCGATCTTCCAGCTGATTCCGCGGACCAGCAACCCGATGATCGAGGCGCGCTTCAGCTACCGCCAGTTCGACCAGGTCAAGCCTGGCACCCGTGTGCAGTTCCAGATCGCCGGCGAAGACGACGTGCGTACTGGTCAGATCGTCAGCAGCGCCAACCTCAACAGCGAAGACCTGGCCTCGGACATCCGCGTGCAGATCAAGCCCGACGGCGCCCTGCCTGCCGAACTGGCCGGCCGTCCTGCCTCGGTCAACGCCGACCGTGGCCCGTCGCTGGACTGGCTGATCGACAAGGCCGTGGCCCGCGGGCTGTAAGAGGGATCGAACGATGACTAGCGGACTTCGTACCCCCTGTGGGAGCCGGCTTGCCGGCGATCGAGCGCGCAGCGCTCGCCCAGCCGCGGCATTGGCCAATCGCTGGCAAGCCAGCTCCCACTGGGCCCGGGAAAACCTGGGGCTCTGTGGCCTGGCCCTGGCCGTCGCCCTGGCCGGCTGTTCCGGCCTGCCCGACCAGCGCCTGGCCAACGAAGCCATGAAGCGCGGCGATACCGCGCTGGCCGAACGCAATTACAAGGCCCTGGCCGACCTGGGCTACAGCGATGCCCAGGTGGGCCTGGCCGATATCCAGGTCGCCACACGCGACCCGGCCCAGCTCAAGCAGGCCGAGGCCACCTACCGCGCCGCCGCGGCCACTTCGCCGCGCGCCCAGGCTCGCCTCGGCCGCCTGCTGGTGGCCAAACCCGACGCCACCCAGGCCGAGCGCCAGGAAGCCGAGACCCTGCTCAAGCTCGCAGCGCAACAGGGTGAGACCAATACCCTGATCCCCTTGGCGATGCTCTACCTGCAATACCCGCAGAGCTTCCCCAACGTGAACGCCCAGCAGCAGATCGACCAGTGGCGCGCCGCCGGCAACCCCGAGGCGGGCCTGGCCCAGGTGCTGCTCTATCGCACCCAGGGCACCTACGACCAGCACCTGGGCGATGTGGAGAAGATCTGCAAGGCCGCGCTGAACACCACCGATATCTGCTACGTGGAACTGGCCACCGTCTACCAGAAGCGTGCCCAGCCCGACCAGCAGGCCGCGCTGATCCAGCAGCTCAAGGCCGCCTATGGCAGCGGCGCGGTACCCGCCACCCGGGTCGACAGCGTCGCCCGTGTCCTGGCCGACCGCAGCCTGGGCCAGACCGACGAGAAGACCGCCAAGGAACTGCTCGAGCAAGTGGCACCGGTCAACCCGGCCTCCTGGGTGAGCCTGGCGCAACTGGTGTACGACTTCCCCGAGCTTGGCGACAACGACCAACTGCTGGCCTACATCGACAAAGGCCGCGAGGCCGAACAGCCTCGCGCCGAACTGCTGCTGGGCCGCCTCTACTACGAAGGCAAGACCCTGCCGGCCGATGCCAAGAAGGCCGAGCAGCACCTGCAGGCGGCCGCCGATGCCGGCGAGATCAGCGCCCACTACTACCTCGGCCAGCTGTATCGCCGCGGCTACCTGGGCCACGTCGAGCCGCAGAAGGCCGTCGACCACCTGCTCAGCGCCGCCCGTGGCGGCCAGCTCAGTGCCGACTACGCCCTGGCCCAGCTGTTCAGCGAGGGCCACGGCATCCGCCCGGCACCGGCCAACGCCTGGGTATTCGCCCAGCTGGCCCAGGCCAACCCGACACCCCAGTCGGCCGAGTTGCTGCAACAGCTCGACCAGCAACTGACACCCGAGCAACGCAGCCAGGCCCAGCAACTGCTGGACCAGGAAAAGCAGGCGCGCGGCAGCATGGCCCAGGTCGGCAACAGCACCCTGGCCCAAGAAGCCCTGCAAGACGAAGAAAAAGAAGTAGACGGTGAGGACTCGCTATGACGCTCAATCCATTCGTGAAAGCCGGCATTGGCCTGAGCTTCGCCCTGCTGTGGTCCTGCCCGACCCTGGCGGAAATGACAGCCGACAAGAACTTCGGCCTGGACATCAAGATCACCGGCCAGTCCGAGGACGACCGCGACCTGGGCACCCGCTCCGGCGGCGACGTGAACGGCCTGGGCCTTGACCTGCGCCCCTGGGTGTACGGCGAGCGTGGCAACTGGAGCGCCTTCGCCATGGGCCAGGCGGTGACCGCCACCGACATCATCGAGACCGACACTCTGCGCCAGTCCGACGACGGCAGCACCGTGGACAACGCCGACGACGGTCGCAAGCCCGACAAGAGCTACCTGGCGATGCGCGAGTTCTGGGTCGGCTACAGCGGCTTCACCCCGTACCCAGGCGAGCAGCTGCGCTTCGGTCGCCAGCGCCTGCGCAGCGACGACGGCATGTGGCGCGATACCAACATCGAAGCGCTGAACTGGACCTTCGACACCACCCTGCTCAAGGCCGACCTGGGCGTGGCCCAGCGCTTCAGCGAATACCGCACCGACCTCACCGAGCTGGCGCCCGAAGACAAGGACCGCACCCACGTCTACGGCAACGTCGCCACGCAATGGACGCCGGGGCACTGGGTTGGCGTGCGCGCCCACCACACCCACGACAGCGGCAGCCTGAAAGACCCGGGCGAGACCGTCGACGCGCTGGACAAGACCCGCACCGGCGACCTCACCTGGCTGGGCCTGGAGGCCAACAGCGACGCCTACAACTGGCGCAACGACCACACCGTCAACTACTGGGGCAGCGTCACCTGGCTGACCGGCGATCGCGACAGCCTCAGCAGCCAGACCGTGGGCAATGAACAGGTCGCCACCGGCAAGCAGAGCGGCGACGTCAATGCCTGGGCCACCGACTTGGGCGTGCGCCTGCGCCTGAACCCCAACTGGCAAGTCGGTGCGGCCTATGCCCGCGGCAGCGGCGGTGGCGGCAGCGACGGCTCGAGCAACTACGAGCAGACCGGCCTTGAGAGCAACCGCTCCAACTACACCGGCACCCGTTCGCGCGTGCACCGCTTCGGCGAAGCCTTCCGTGGCGAGCTGGGCAACCTGCAAGCGGCCACCCTGTTCGCCTCCTGGCAGCTGCGCGACGACTACGACGCAAGCTTCATCTACCACAAGTTCTGGCGCGTCGATGACCAGCAGAACATCGGCTCCAGCGGCATCAACGCCGTGGTCGAGGACAACGGTGTGAACCGTCCGCTGATCAACGGTGAGAAGGACCTGGGCCAGGAGATGGACGTGGTGGTCACCAAGTACTTCAAGCAGGGCCTGCTGCCGGCCTCGCTGAGCCAGTCGATCGACGAGCCTTCGGCCCTGGTGCGCCTGCGTGCCGGCGTGTTCAAGCCAGGCGACGCCTACGGCAGCGAGACCGACTCGTACATGCACCGCGCCTTCGTCGACGTGATCTGGCGCTACTGAGGCCCGGGAGAGGACACTCATGAACCTTCACCCGAATTTCCGCCACGGCCTGTTGGCCAGTGCCCTGCTGCTCGCCAGCAGCGGCCTGGCCCTGGCCGAGCCGACCAAGCCGGTGGTCAAGGAACTGCAGCAGGCCAAGACCTACACAGTCTCCAGCGCTCCGGTCGAGCCCCTGCACATGGACCCGCCCAAGCTGCCCGACCTCACAGGCTTCACCGCCGAGGCAGTGCAGAAGAAGCTCGATCGCAGCCGCAAGGGCAAGGTCAGCGTACGCCGGATGCTCCAGGAAGAGTCGCTCAAGGAATTCATCGGCGGCGACAACAAGGGCGCCGAATGGGTTCGGCGCCAGCACGGCATCCCCCAGGCGATTTTCGTCGACGACGGGCATGTCGACCTGGTGCAGTTGAGCAAGCAGGTGCCCAAGCAGTACCTGCGCGAAACCGAACCGGGCGTGTACCTGGCGCGCCTGCCCATCGTGGTCGGCCAGAAAGGCGTGCTGGAAATCAACGGCAAGGTCAAGGAGCTGCGCCTGTCCCAGGAGGGTGGTTCGTTCATCGTCAACGACGGCAAGCTGTTCGTCACCGATACCCAGGTCACCGGCTGGCGCGAGCAGGCCAACGGCCCGGCCACGTTCCGCAAGCCGGACGAGTTCCGCCCGTTCCTGCTGTCCTGGGGGGGCACCGAGACCTACATCGTCAATACCAAGATGGCCAGCTTCGGCTACGCCAAGAGTAAGTCGTACGGGGTGAGTATTTCCCAGTACACGCCGAACATGGCCAAGCGCATGGGCCGCCCGGAACCCACCGGCTGGATCATCGGCTCGGAGTTCAGCGACATGTGGTACGGCTTCTACTGCTACGAGACCCAGGACTTCGTGGTCAAGGACAACACCTACCGCGACAACATCGTCTATGGCATCGACCCCCATGACCGTTCGCACCGCCTGATCATCGCCGGCAACACCGTGTACGGCACCAAGAAGAAGCACGGGATCATCATCTCCCGTGAAGTCAACGACAGCTGGATCATCAACAACAAGAGCTACGACAACAAGCTCTCCGGCGTGGTCCTGGACCGTAACAGCGTCAACAACCTGGTCGCCTACAACGAGATCTACCGCAACCACACCGACGGCATCACCTTGTACGAGAGCGGCGACAACCTGATCTGGGGCAACAAGCTGATCAACAACCGCCGCCACGGCATCCGCGTGCGTAACAGCGTGAACATCCGCCTGTACGAGAACGTCGCCATGGCCAACGGCCTGGTCGGTGTATACGGGCACATCAAGGACCTTTCCGACACCGACCGCGACATCGCCCTCGACCCGTTCGACACCAAGGTCTCGCTGATCGTCGTCGGCGGCGAGCTGGCGGCCAACGGTTCCGGCCCGCTGTCGATCGACTCGCCGTTGTCGGTGGAACTGTACAAGGTCTCCATGCTGGCGCCACGCAAGTCCAACGGCATCAGCCTCAATGGCGTGCTGGGCGAGCGCCAGGACGAAATCCTCGACCTGCTGGTGCGCCAGCAGAAGGCTGTGCTGATCGACCCGGTCGAACGCCAGGCCGAAATGATCGACTAAGGAAGCCCAGACCATGACCCCACACCTGATGAAATTGCTCGGCCTGTCCGCTGCCCTCCTGGCCATCAGCCAGGGCGTGCGCGCCGCCGACGTGCAGGCCCCGAGCTTCACCGCCGAGCCTTGCTGCCAGCTGTGCCCCGAGGCCCACGACGCCAGCCGCTACGTGACCCGCTACCAGCAGAACTTCACCACCTTGGTGCAGGCCCAGGGCGACTGGCTGTTCCGTACCCGTGAAGACCTACGCACCGAGTTCAGCACCACCCCGGCCGGCTACAAGCGCCTGCAGCAGGTGCACGATGCGTTCAAGAAGCGCGGCATCGAGCTGGTGCTGGTGTACCAGCCGACCCGTGGCCTGGTGAACCGCAACATGCTCAACCCGGCCGAGAAAGCCGCCTTCGACTACCAGAAGGCCCTGGGCAACTACCGCGCCATGCTCCAGCGCTTCGCCAAGATGGGCTACAACGTGCCCGACCTGTCGCCGCTGACCAACGAGCAACTGGCCGCAGCCGACCAGGGCAAGGACTTCTACTTCCGCGGCGACCAGCACTGGACGCCGTACGGCGCCGAGCGCGCGGCCAAGATCGTGGCCGACACCGTGCATGACATGCCGGCCTTCGAAGGCATCCCGCGCAAGGAATTCGAGACCCACAAGTCCGGGCGCATGGGCAAGACCGGCACCCTGCACAACGTTGCCGGCCAGCTGTGCGGCACCAGCTATGCGGTGCAGTACATGGACCAGTTCGCCACCGAACCCAAGGGCGGTGCCAGCGGTGGCGACGACCTGTTCGGCGACTCGGGCAATGCCCAGATCACCCTGGTCGGCACCAGCCACAGCGGCAAGAACTACAACTTCTCCGGCTTCCTGCAGCAGTACATCGGTGCCGATGTGCTCAACGTCGCCTTCCCCGGTGGCGGCCTGGAAGGCTCGATGATCCAGTACCTGGGCAGCGAGGAGTTCCAGAAGAACCCACCCAAGATCCTGATCTGGGAATTCTCCCCGCTCTACCGCCTGGACCAGGAAACCATCTGGCGCCAGATCCTCGCCCTGCTCGACGACGGCTGTGACGGCCGCCCTGCGCAGATGAGCGCCAGCGCCACCCTCAAGCCCGGCAAGAACGAGCTGATGGTCAATGGCAAGAACGGCGTGATCAAGGACCTGATCAACCGCAACCTGCAGATGGACATCAAGTTCGAGGACCCCTCGGTCAAGGTGCTGCAGGCCACCCTCTGGTACCTCAACGGCCGCCACGAGGACATCAAGATCGAAAAACCGGAGACCTCCGATACCGATGGCCGCTTCGTCTTCCAGATGCGCGAGGACGAAGACTGGGCTGACCAGAACCTGCTCGCCCTCGAAGTCCAGGGGCCGGAAAACGGTACCCAGAAGGTCGAGGCCAAGCTGTGCAAACGCAACAACTTCGCCGGCCATGCGCAAAGCACAGCGCAAGCCGGCCAGTGAGGCGACCATGACTCCATTGCGCAAGATCACCACCCCCGCCCTGCTCGCCCTGGCCCTGTTCGGCCCGGCCGCGCAGGCCGGCGGCCTGGTGCCTCCACAGGGGTACTACGCCGGGATCGAAAAGCTCAAGACCAAGGACGGCAACTTCCGCTGCGAACCGGCGCCAAGGCCCTACACCGGCGCCTTGCAGTTCCGCAGCAAGTACGAAGGCTCCGACAAGGCGCGGGCGACGTTCAATGCCGCCTCCGACAAGGCCTTTCGCAAGTCCACCGAGGACATCACCACCCTCGAGCGCGGCGTGAGCAAGATGGTCGGTCAGTACATGCGCGACGGCCGCCCGGCGCAGCTGGATTGCACCCTGACCTGGCTCGGTACCTGGGCCCGGGCCGGGGCACTGGAGTCCACCGACTACAACCACACCGGCAAGTCCATGCGCAAATGGGCGCTGGGCAGCATGAGCGGTTCGTGGCTGCGCCTGAAATTCTCCAATTCCCAGCCGCTGGCCGCGCACCAGGCCGAGGCCGAGCTGATCGAGAAATGGCTGGCGCGCCTGGCCGAACAGACCGTGCGCGACTGGAGCGACCTGCCGCTGGAGAAGATCAACAACCACAGCTACTGGGCGGCCTGGGCGGTCATGGCCACCGCCGTGGCCACCGACCGGCGCGACCTGTTCGACTGGGCGGTGAAGGAATACAAGGTCGGCGCCAACCAGGTCGATGAGCAGGGCTTCCTGCCCAACGAGCTCAAGCGCAAGCAGCGCGCCCTGGCCTACCACAACTATGCCCTGCCGCCGCTGGCGATGGTCGCGAGCTTCGCCCAGGCCAACGGTGTGGACCTGCGTGGCGAGAACAACAACGCCTTGCATCGCCTGGGCCAAAAAGTGCTTTACGGCGCCCGCGACCCGAGCGCGTTCAAGAAGCGCAACGGCGAGAAGCAGGACATGAAGGACCTGAAGGTCGACAGCAAGTACGCCTGGCTCGAACCGTGGTGCAGCTTGTACCAGTGCAGCGGCGACACCCTCAAGCGCAAGCGCGGCATGCAGCCGTTCAACAATTTCCGCCTGGGTGGCGACTTGACGCGGGTCTACGACCCGAGCGCGCAAAGCAAGAAGTAACACAAAACCCTGTGGGAGCCGGCTTGCCGGCGATGGGCCGCCCAACGGCCCCGGACTACCGCTGAGCAAGGCTTCGCCTTGCATCGCCGGCAAGCCAGCTCCCACCGGTACCTGGTTGCTCCCCGTCTTCGGACTGGGGGGTTTGGGGGGCGCTTTGCCCCGGTTGATGAACGACAAGGAGAACCCGGATGGTCTTTTCGTCCAACGTGTTCCTGTTCCTGTTCCTGCCGATATTCCTCGGCCTGTACTACTTGAGCGGGCAACGCTATCGCAACCTGCTGCTGCTGATCGCCAGCTATATCTTCTATGCCTGGTGGCGGGTGGATTTCCTTGCCCTGTTCGCCGGGGTCACGCTGTGGAACTACTGGATCGGCCTGAAAGTCGGCGCCGCCGGCGTGCGCACCAAGCCAGCCCAACGCTGGCTGCTGCTGGGCGTGGGCGTCGACTTGGCGATCCTGGGCTATTTCAAGTACGCCAACTTCGGCGTCGACAGCCTCAACGCGATCATCACCTCGTTCGGCATGCAGCCGTTCATCCTCACCCACGTGCTGCTGCCGATCGGTATCTCGTTCTATATCTTCGAGTCGATCAGCTACATCATCGACGTGTACCGCGGCGACACCCCGGCCACGCGCAACCTGATCGACTTCGCGGCCTTCGTGGCGATCTTCCCGCACCTGATCGCCGGCCCCGTGCTGCGCTTCAAGGACCTGGTCGACCAGTTCAACAACCGCACCCACACCCTGGACAAGTTCTCCGAAGGCTGCACCCGCTTCATGCAGGGCTTCATCAAGAAAGTGTTCATCGCCGACACCCTGGCGGTGGTCGCCGACCACTGCTTCGCCTTGCAGAACCCCACCACGGGCGATGCCTGGCTCGGCGCGCTGGCCTACACCGCGCAGCTGTACTTCGACTTCTCCGGCTACAGCGACATGGCCATCGGCCTGGGGCTGATGATGGGCTTCCGCTTCATGGAGAACTTCAAGCAGCCGTACATCAGCCAGTCGATCACCGAGTTCTGGCGGCGCTGGCACATCAGCCTGTCCACCTGGCTGCGCGACTACCTGTACATCACCCTGGGCGGTAACCGCAAAGGCACCTTCAACACCTACCGCAACCTGTTCCTGACCATGCTGCTGGGTGGTCTGTGGCACGGTGCCAATTTCACCTACATCATCTGGGGCGCCTGGCACGGCACCTGGCTCGCCATCGAACGCGCCCTGGGCCTGGACACCAACCCGCAGCGCTTCAACCCGGTCAAGTGGGCCTTCACCTTCCTGCTGGTGGTGATCGGCTGGGTGATCTTCCGCGCCGAGAACCTCCACGTGGCCGGCCGCATGTACGGCGCCATGTTCAGCTTCGGCGACTGGCAGCTGTCGGAACTCAACCGCGCCCAACTCACCGGCCTTCAGGTCGCGACCCTGGTGGTGGCCTACGTCACCCTGGCGGTGTTCGGCCTGCGCGACTTCTACCGCAACGCCAAGCCCACGCCCAAGCCGACCCCGGTGCAGATCAACGCCGACGGCTCCATCGGCCTGGACTGGACCCGCGTCATGACCCGCGCCCTGGTCCTGCTGCTGTTCGTTGCCTCGGTGCTCAAGCTCTCGGCACAGAGCTACTCACCGTTCCTCTACTTCCAGTTCTGAGGCCTGAATCATGAACCGGACACTACGCATCACCTATTCGCTGTCGTTCCTGGGCCTGCTGACCGGGCTAGGTGCCTGGTCGGTGGGTGGCCTTGAGAGCTTCAACCGTACCGAGCAGATGACCCTGCTCAACGGCAAGCTGGCCAAGGCCGCCGAGACCCACTACGACGAGCAGTTCCCGATCAAGCGCATCGGCACCAACCTGTGGGCCGCGCTGGACTTCAAGCTGTTCAACGAAGGCCGCCCGGGCGTGGTATTGGGCCGCGACCAGTGGCTGTTCACCGACGAGGAGTTCAAGCCTACCGCTGGCGCCGAGCAACTGATGCAGGAAAACCTGGCGCTGATCCGTGGCGTGCGCGACACCCTGCAGCGCCACGGCACCCAGCTGGTACTGGCGATCGTCCCGGCGAAGGCTCGGGTCTATTCGGAGTACCTGGGCAAGGCCCTGCCAGCCAGCCTGCATAGCGACCTGTACAACCAGTTCCACGCCCAGGCCCGCCAGGCCGGCGTGTTCGCTCCGGACCTGATGGCCCCGATGGAGCAGGCCAAGGCCCGCGGCCAGGTATTCCTGCGCACCGACACCCACTGGACGCCCATGGGCGCCGAAGTCGCGGCCCAGGCCCTGGCCGAGGCGGTATCGCGCCAGAACCTGCTCAACGGCGATCCGCAGCAGTTCATTACCGAGGCCGGCGGCACCAGCCCGTACAAAGGCGACCTGACCAACTTCCTGCCGCTCGACCCGCTGTTCAGCAACCTTTTGCCGAGCCCGGACAACCTGCAGCAACGCACCACCCGACCGGCCGAGGCCACGGGTGAATCAGGCGATGCACTGTTCGCCGAAACCCAGATCCCGGTGGCGCTGGTAGGCACCAGCTACAGCGCCAACCCGCACTGGAACTTCCTCGGCGCCCTGCAGCAGGCACTGCGCAGCGACGTGGCCAACTACGCCGAAGACGGCCATGGCCCGCTGCTGCCGATGCTCAAGTACCTGCAGAGCGACGCCTTCAAGGACAACGCCCCGCAAGTGGTGGTGTGGGAATTCCCGGAACGTTATCTGCCAATGAAGAACGACCTCAGCGCATTCGATCCGCAGTGGATCGCGCAGCTGAAGAACACCCGCAAATCCGAAGAAAACCTGGCTCTGTCGTCCAATCGGACGGTTCACTGAAGAGGACATGCACATGACCAACAAACCTTCCTTCGCCAAAGCGTTCACCCTCGCGGCAGGCCTGTCCCTGCTCTCCCTGCAGGCCCTCGCCGGCGCCGATGCGGCACTCTATGGCCCAAGCGCGCCGAAGGGCTCGACCTTCGTGCGCCTGTACAACGCCGCAAACGCCCCGGCCGCAGCGTCCGTGGGCAACACCCAGATCAAGCAGGTCGGCGCCCAGGCCAGCAGCGACTTCAGCTTCCTGCCAGGCGGTGACTACACCGCCCAGGTCGGCGGCAAGAGCGTCC
The DNA here is from genome assembly GCF_048068215.1 of Pseudomonas sp. NY15372. Classification (NCBI taxonomy): domain Bacteria; kingdom Pseudomonadati; phylum Pseudomonadota; class Gammaproteobacteria; order Pseudomonadales; family Pseudomonadaceae; genus Pseudomonas; species Pseudomonas sp. NY15372. The sequence goes on along the minus strand of NZ_JBLUPY010000021.1, from coordinate 2,602 downwards.
CGGTCAAGCTGGCCGCGGACAAGTACTACACCCTGGTCAACAACGCCAGCGGCACCCCGCAGCTGATCGAGGAGCCACCGTTCAAGAACAAGCAGAAGGCCCTGGTGCGGGTGCAGAACCTCACCGACCAGTCGCTGACCCTCAAGACCGCCGATGGCAAGACCGAAGTGGTCAAGACCGTGGCCGCCAACGGCCGTGGCGAGCGTGAGATCAACCCGGTCAAGGTCAACCTGGCCCTGTACGAAGGCGACAAGAAGGTCAGCGACCTCAAGCCTGTCGCCCTCGAGCGCGGCGAAGCGGCGGTGCTCTATGTCACCGGTTCCGGCAGCAGCCTGTCGCCGGTCTGGGTCACCCGCCCAGTCGCCAGCAACTGATCCAAGCCCCTATCGACCTTTTGGAGAAACATCATGATCCCGGTAATTCTTTCTGGTGGTAGCGGTTCGCGTCTGTGGCCTCTGTCGCGCAAGCAGTTCCCCAAGCAGTTCCTGGCCCTGACCGGTGAACACACCCTGTTCCAGCAGACCCTCCAGCGCCTGGTGTTCGAAGGCATGGATGCACCCATCGTGGTGTGCAACAAAGACCACAAATTCATCGTCCAGGAGCAGCTGGCCGGCCTGAACCTGCAGACCCAGGGCCTTTTGATGGAGCCCTTCGGCCGCAACACTGCTCCTGCGGTGGCCATGACCGCCATGAAGCTGGTCAACGAAGGCCGTGACGAGCTGATGCTGGTACTGCCAGCCGACCATGTGATCGAGGACCAGAAGGCCCTGCAGCGCGCCCTGGCCCTGGCCACCGTGGCGGCCGAGCGCGGCGAGATGGTGCTGTTCGGCGTGCCGGCGACCAAGCCCGAGACCGGCTACGGCTACATCCGCTCCAGCCAGGATGCCCTGCTGCCCGAAGGCGTGGCGCGTGTGGCGCAATTCGTCGAGAAGCCTGACGAGAAACGCGCCAACGAGTTCGTCCGTGCCGGCGGCTACTTCTGGAACAGCGGCATGTTCCTGTTCCGCGCCAGCCGCTTCCTCGAAGAGCTGAAGAAGCACGACCCGGACATCTACGACACCTGCCTGCTGGCCCTGGAGCGCAGCGAGGAAGACGGCGACACCCTGAGCATCGATGCCGCCACCTTCGCCTGCTGCCCGGACAACTCCATCGACTACGCGGTGATGGAAAAGACCCAGCGCGCCTGCGTGGTGCCGCTGTCGGCCGGCTGGAGCGACGTAGGTTGCTGGTCGTCGCTGTGGGAAGTGCACGACAAGGACGCCGACGGCAACGTCACCAAGGGCGACGTGGTGGTGCAGGACAGCCGCAACTGCATGATCCATGGCAACGGCAAGCTGGTATCGGTGATCGGCCTGGAGAACATCGTCGTGGTCGAGACCAAGGACGCCATGATGATCGCCCACAAGGACAAGGTCCAAGGCGTGAAGCAACTGGTCAACACCCTCGACCAGCAGGGCCGCAGCGAAACCCAGAACCACCTCGAGGTGTATCGCCCATGGGGCTCGTACGACTCGGTGGACATGGGTGGCCGCTTCCAGGTCAAGCACATCACCGTCAAGCCGGGCGCGAGCCTGTCGCTGCAGATGCACCACCACCGTGCCGAGCACTGGATCGTGGTATCGGGCACGGCCGAGGTGACCTGTGACGAGAACGTGTTCCTGCTCACCGAGAACCAGTCGACCTACATCCCCATCGCCTCGATCCACCGCCTGCGCAACCCGGGCAAGATCCCGCTGGAGATCATCGAAGTGCAGTCCGGCAGCTACCTGGGCGAGGACGACATCGAGCGCTTCGAGGATGTCTACGGGCGTACTTCCACGCCAGTGGAGCGTGGGGTTTCGGTGAAGACCATCGCGCAGTAAGTGGGACCCTGGGGCCGCTTTGCGGCCCTTTCGCGGCACAAGGCCGCTCCTACAGAGGTCTGCCGTTGTGCAGGGCTCTGTAGGAGCGGCCTTGTGCCGCGAAAGGAGGGCAACGCCCTCCCGCTTTTGAGCCCTCCCCGTTTTCCAGCTAGGATGACCTGACCCGCTGCAACAAGGTCTAACCCCGCCATGCTCATCGGCGCCCTGCTCATCCTCACCTGGCTGGTATTGCTGCTGCGCTACCCAGCCAAGGCCCTGCCGATTTCCCTGGCCGCCGTGCTCGGCCTGGGGCTGGTGGCGCTGTGGGTGGTCTGGCAGGACACCCGCGAAGCCTCGCAACTGGCTCGCCTGGACCTGCGCCTGACCTACGCCCCCGACCAGTGCCCCGCCGACCGTGCCTTGCAGGTGCGCATGAAAAACGGCAACGATGTTCCCCTGACCGAATTGCGCTGGCGCGTCGCCGCCTACACCCCGGGCGATACCGTCAACCTGGCCGAGAACACCTACAACGCCCCGCGCTACCGCGGCCCCGGCGAACTGCAGCCCGGCGCCACCTGGACCGATTGCCTGCCCCTGCCGCCGCTGCGCGCCGGGTATCGTCCGCAGACGCTGGAGTTTCGGGCCGAGCACCTGCAAGGTACATTCGCCAATTGATCCACCGCCAGTACCGGCCCAAACCCCCGGGCGCCCGCGGCCCCCCCCCCCGCCGGGGGGGGGGGGGGGGGGGCGGGCCGTGGGGG
>NZ_JBLUPY010000020.1:0-76973 GCF_048068215.1 Pseudomonas sp. NY15372 | reverse complement strand
ATCGCTGCTCGACACGCCCGGGAGCGGTGAGCCCGAAGCGTTGGCGGCCGTCTGGTCGTCCTCCATCGGGGTGCTGGGTGTCGGCCTTGAGGCTACAGGACGAGCTCTCGAAACGCTGCGGCCGCAAAAGCTCATGGCTGCGCAAAATCCGACTGTTGGGTTTGGGGGGCAGATCGCCAAATTTGGCGGAGGTATTGCGGCGGCAGCTGGGTTGATGGATGCGGTGCAGTACGTTTTCGCTGGCATTCGGGTCAGCGGTCAAGGAGATAACGGTGCCGCAAATGCCTATTGGGTAGCAGGAATAACAGCAGGACTTTCCTCATTTTTTGGAATAGGAGCAATTCTTGCTGGGAACAGCGCGCTACTAGGTCCGCTCGGAATTGCCATCCTGTTTGGACTTTCTGCCTATGCCACCGCCACTCACGCGAAGCAGGGAGTGTCTACATCATTTGAATTATGGGCACGTAAAAGTCGGTGGGGTATTCCACTAGAACATCGAATCTGGCAAAGCGAGACAGAGCAGGACATCGCGACAAGCGCTTTGAATGGAGCCATTCTGGGCATTACTGCTAATGCAGATATATATGTCGATTTTCAAAAACATTCAACCTCGCCTCACTTCACTATCGGCGAAACATATTCGGTCGCCTCGACCAAAAGATTGTCTTGCCACATGACTATACCCAACTTCCATAGCAAGTACTCCCGCTACGAGTGGCAATTAAACACGTACCGCCCCAACACCCCTGAGCCCGAGCATACTTACAGTGGCAACAGTGAAGAATTAAACCAAGAAGAAAACCGAACACTTACCCAAGCTAATGCGGCAGACGCAACGTATACACCTCAACAGACCATAACCATCCAGAATTCAATAATCTTGGACGAGCATGATATGACGCATGCCATTGAGTTGTCCCTCAGCTACTGGCCAGATAAATCAGACCTTTCCCGACTCGCTCAAGTCATCGTAAGAAAAGATAAGCTCTAATCTTCGGATAAATAACACATGATATACAAAAACCCATTACTTGACCCACCTTGCCGCGGATGGACAAAGGACCTCCCCCTCCCAAACGAAGCATCTAACAAAGAACACGTAACCACAGCCCCCGCAATAAACTGGATGGATGAAACCTGCTTAGAACTCCACCGAAAAAATTTCCACCACCGAAACTTAATGCTGACTCTAAGTCTTTTTTCAACACTTCTATTTTTCGCTTCCATAGCCATAGCCATAAACACCCTAATGGACAATAATTATTCATTGCTTAGCATTGAAGCAGCAACTATCATCGGTGCGGCATGGTGCACAGCTTTCTGTTTAAGATTAGCAATTTCACCGCCGTGCGACGAGCCCATAAGGTTTAATTGGGCACGTCAAAAAATATACGCTTATAACTTCAAGTATTGTTGGTGGAAGTCATTCGGACATATGCCAACCGAAGTGGTCTCCTATAGCTGGTCAGATGTTCGTGCCGAGAGCTGGAGAGAACGAGCTAGCTTCCAAGGCGCATCGGTTTTAAAATGGGGCGTCATGCTTTCTATAGTAGAGTCAGGTACCAATAAGGTAATTGACCGCTTTCCTTTGAGCAGCCTGGGGCTGGACGAAGCCGTCTGGACGTATGTTTGTACCTACATGCAAGAAGGTCCGGCGAGCCTGCCATTGCCGAACCCGCCACTGGACCATAACGATGTACTTTGGTGCGATATCGCAAAACGTCTGGTGCCAAAGGTCGAATGGCCAGCGGAGATCGATAGGGAGTCGCGAACCGCGCCCAGTTGAACGGAGAGGGCTATGGCGGTGCGATCATGGTTGGTAATCGACGACCATGCTGACCCCTGTTGTACCTACTGGCACTGTGGGAGCGGCGGTCCGACTTGTCGCGCGATTAGGCCGGACCCGATATCACCTTCGCCTGGCAAGGGCTTCGCCCTTGATCGCGGGACAAGCCCGCTCCCACAGAGGCGTTGTTCTCTGCGCGACAGCGCAGCCCGAGGGGGGGAGCTCCCACAGTGCTCCTGCTAATTCAAAGCGCGCCGAACACCTTCTTAGCCAGGCTGGTAGCCGCCTGGGCTGGATTCTGGCGAATGCTCTGCTCTTGCTTGGCAATCATCTCGAACAGGCCATCCAGCGCTTTCTCGGTCACGTAGTTCTCGATGCTGGCACTCTTGCCGTCGACCACGCCCAACGCGACGGCCTGGCCGGCGAAGTTGTTGTATTGCTGCGCCAGGCCGACCTTGTCGGTGGCCTGCTTGACGATGGGCAGGAACTTGGCGCGGATCTCTTCGCGGCTGCTCTTGTTCAGGTACTGGGTGGCTGAATCCTGGCCGCCTGCAAGGATGTCCTTGGCATCGGTCACGGTCATCTTCTTCACCGCATCCACCAGAATGACCTGGGCTTGCGGCACAGCCGCTTCTGCGGCCTTGTTCATGCTGTCTTCCAGGGCTTCGACTTGCTCACCCTTGCCGAACATCTTCATGGCCTTGGCGGCCTTACCCAAGTTGCCCGGCAATTCGATGCGCACGTCCGGGTTGTTGCTGAAGCCGCCAGGCGTGCTCAGTTGCTTGACGGCGATTTGGGCGCCTTGGGTCAGGGCGTCCTTCAAGCCGCCGCTGGCATCTTTCTGGGAAAGGTCACCCAGCGACAAGGCCAGGGCGCTGGCCGACAGCAGCAGGCCGGCGCAGAGGGTGGTGAAGCGCAGGGAGGTGCGGATCATGGGTATTTCCTTATAGGCAAAGTGGGCGGGTCAGCGCACCGGGTCGACTTTGATGCGCACCGGCTGCGGGTCGCTGCCGTCGAGCTTGACGCCGTGGTGTTCGGTATTGATGAACAGCAGCTTACCGTCCAGTTCGATGCGTGCGCTGATGGCATAGCGGTGGCCAGGCTTGAGCTGGGCGGGGTCGTAGGTCAGGTGGAAGGGCAGCGGGACGTTGCCTTTGACCGGGCCGGCCTGGTTGGCCAGGGTCACTGCCGGGGCGTCCATCAGCGATACATCCTGCAGGCTGACGCTCAAGGTGGCTGCAGGCGGCAGGGCGATGCGCTGCACATAGAAGACTTCGCCATCCAGGCTGGCCTGGTGCGATGGGGTGTTGCTGGAGCAGGCTGCGAGCAGGGATGCGCCACACAGCATGAAGAGCTTTTTCATGGAATCTCCGGTGTCCTTGGGGTCGGCTTTTGGCCGACCCCTGGGACTTTAGCGGATTTTTCCGGAGGATTCAGCGACGCGGCTTGCGCAGTAAGATTTCGGCACACGAACCGCGAGGCCGTGTGCCTGTTGGATTACTTGATGCGGTTGCCACCGTGAATGCCGGCCGCAGGTGGCGCAAGGTTGCCGCCGTGTATGCCATCTATCGCCTTGGCGACCTTGTCGACCGTGACCTGCTGCTTACCGAACACCTTATCCGGGAGTATTGGATGTTCAACCGTGGTGATGTAATGCAACTGGCCAGCTTGCTCGATACGCACCGCCAGTGCATAACGGCGGCGAGGGTCGACCTGGCTGTTGTCGAAGGTCAATTGCAGGTGGACGGGCATCAGGCCACCACAACGCAGGCGCAGTTCGGCAAGGCTGATGGCCGGCACGTCGGCCTTCGAAACGTCAAGCAGACTCAGTTTGACGAGGGCGGACGGTGGAAGCGTGTTGTCGCCAGACGAGACAATCTCGACGTTGATGGTTTTCAGTTGCGTCATGTTGCGCTCCTTGGGAAGGATGTGAGGATGCAGCACGCTGATCGTCATCCTTCCCAAGGGCAGAGGGCAGGCTGAAGGCCTACCCTTGCACGTTATCGGTGGGCTCCTCTCGATGCAGTGCCACCTGACGGATCGACAGTCGCAGCTCTGCCGACAGCACGCGCTTGGCCACGCCTTCGGCCAGCTCGGCGAGCTTGTCGTGGTAGCCCAGCTTGCCTTCGGCGTCGGGCCGCAACACACCCTGGCCGATCAGGGTCTGGATGAAATGGCGGAACAGCGTCTTGTCGAAGAACTCCGGGGCGTTGAGCCCGTGGAGGATCGACAGGCGCTGGGCCATCATCACGCACAGGTCTTCCAGTTCTTCGGCGGTCAGGGTGTTCTGGCCGCTGTTGAGCAACAAGGACGTCGCCATGTAGAAGCGTTGCAGGGTCTGAGTGATGGCGCGGGCCAGCAGGGTCAACAGCACGAACTGCCGCGAGCTAGGGGCCGGGCGCAGGTAGACGCCGTTTTCGAAACGCAGCAGGCCGTGCTCCACCAGCGCGGCCAGCCATTGGTCGATGACATCCTCCAGCTGTTCTGGGGTCCAGCGCAGGAACAATTCGGCCTGCAGGTACGGATACAACGCCTGGACGTATTGGCCAATCAGCTCACGGCTCATGCGCGAGCTGCTCTGGAAGAAGCTGGCCAGCAGCGCCGGCAGCGCGAAGATGTGCAGGACATTGTTGCGGTAATAGGTCATCAGCACGGCGTTGGCTTCATCCAGGTACAGGATGCGCCCCAAGGCGTCCTTTTGCTCGGACAGCAGCCCCATGCCCTTGACGTGCTCGATCAGGGCCTTCCCGTCGCCCTCCGGCAGGGTGGTATGCGCAGAGTAGGGCACCTGGCGCAGCAAGGCCAGGTAGAGGTCCAGCACGCGGGTCAGGGCGCGGTCGTCCAGAGCCAGTCGGCTGGTTGAGAGCAGCGCCAGGGCCACCAGGTTGACCGGGTTGATCGCCGCGGCCTCGTTCAGGTGACGGGCCACGGTTTCGCCCAGGCGTGTGGTGGTCTCATTGAGCCAGGCCGGGCGGAACTGCGGGCCGAGTGCCTGTTCGCGCCAGCCGGGTTGTTGCTGGTCGAGGAAGCCGGCCAGACGGATCGGCTCGCCGAAGTTCACGTAGACCTGACCGAAGCGCTGCTTCAGCGCACCGACCACCTTGAAGATGTCGAAGATCGACTCCTTCTTCTTGCTCGCCCCGCGCAGCTCGCCCAGGTAGGTGCGGCCCTCCAGTACGCGTTCGTAGCCGATGTACACCGGCACGAAGACGATCGGCGTGCGCGAGGAGCGCAGGAAGCTGCGCAAGGTAATGGCCAGCATGCCGGTGCGTGGCTGCAGCATGCGACCGGTGCGCGAACGGCCGCCCTCGACGAAGTACTCGACCGGGAAGCCCTTGGTGAACAAGGTATGCAGGTATTCGTTGAACACCGCCGTGTACAACGGGTTGCCCTTGAACGTGCGGCGCATGAAGAACGCCCCGCCACGGCGCAGCAGGCTGCCGATGACCGGCATGTTGAGGTTGATGCCCGCGGCGATGTGCGGCGGGGTGAGGCCGTTGCGAAACAGCAGGTACGACAGCAGCAGGTAGTCGATGTGGCTGCGGTGGCAGGGCACGTAGATGACTTCGTGACCTGGCGCGATGCCCTGTACCTGTTCGATATGGTTGACCTTGATACCGTCGTAGATCTTGTTCCAGAACCAGCTCAGCACCACCTCGAGGAAGCGGATCGCCGTGTAGGTGTAGTCCGAGGCGATTTCGTTGCCGTAGCGCAGCGCCTGGGCCTCGGCCTTGGCATAGGGGATCTTCTCGCGCTCGGCTTCGTCGCTGATCGCCTGGCGTACCAGCGGGTCGTGGACCAGCCCCTTGACCAGGTTGCGCCGATGGGAGATGTCCGGGCCGATGACCGCGGTCTTCAGGTTGCGAAAGTGCACGCGCATGATGCGCTGGGCCATGCGCACGGTGCGCTCGTGCCCCTTGTTGTGCTGCACCAGCTCGCGCAGGTGGATGGGCGCGGAGAACTGCACGCGGGTCTTGCGGCCCAGGATCATGATCGTCAACAACCGGCGCAGGCGACCGGTGACGGCCCAGCTGTCGGCGAACAGCAGCTTCCACGGGCTGGACTCGCTGGCCGGCGATTGGCCCCAGAACACGCTGACCGGGATGATCTGCGCATCTTCCTCGGCATGCTGGGCGACTGCGGCCACCAGGCGCTCCAGGGTGGGCGGCGCGCCGCGCTTGTCGTGGCGGCCGAGCCAGTCTGGGTCGGGCGTCAGGTAGAAGAACGCCGCCGGTTCCTGCAGCGGGCCCACGGCAACCGGCAGCACTGGGCGCGGCAGCCTGGCCTTGGTGCATTCACGGTCGACCACCGCCAGGTCGGTCAGCGAGGGCGAGGGCAGGGCGTAGAACACCGGCCGGCTGCGGTCGAGCTTGAGGGTCAAGGAGGACTGGTTGATGGTCTCGGAGCGCACCCACAGGTACAACAGGCGACGCAGGGCGCCGAAAATCAGCCGGCGCAGGGGGGAACGGGTCATGGGGTGTGTGCCCTGGGTGAATTTTGGGGGAATATCCAGGCAGTTAGTCTGCCGTATCTGTACAAGTTCGGCAAAATTCGCCAAATCTCGTTCCCGTCATGAAATTTTTTTGTTCGCTGTCATATACTCGGTCCGCAGCTTGCAAGATATTTCAGCGAGCTGCGTCGGCACGGGGAGGTGACCCCGTGCTTGCAAGGCGATCTTCAAAATAAAAATCCGGAGTAGTTCAGATGTCGTCTCGTGAGACTGGGAATGTAAAGTGGTTCAACGATGCCAAGGGTTATGGCTTCATTCAGCGCGAAGGTGGTGCGGACGTGTTCGTTCACTATCGGGCTATCCGCGGTGAGGGGCATCGTACCCTGGTCGAGGGACAGCGGGTTGAATACGCCCTCGTGCAAGGCCAGAAAGGCTTGCAAGCCGAGGACGTGATCGGCCTCTAAGGCCTCTGGCTACACGCGTGAAGCTTCAAGCTGCAAGTTGACCGTGGAACTTGCAGCCTGATGCTTACCCGCCAGCGCTTCAGCTGGTACGCCAGGTGATTTCCTGTTCACCGTCGGCGCTGATGCGGACCCAGCGGTCGGCATCTTCCTCTCCATCCTCCTCGGCCCAGCTACCCGGTGCGCAGCGTACTTCGACGCCGAGCGCGGCATAGGCGGCGCGGGCGCAGGCGATGTCGTCGTCCCACGGCGTCTGGTCGCTTTCCAGGAACAGGCTGTTCCATTTCCCTACAGCCTTGGGTACCCAGGTGACCGGAATGTTACCGGCTGTGCATTTCCAGGTCTGGCCACGTTGCTGCCATTGGCTGCAAGGGCCCAGGGCCTGGCCGAGCCACTCGGCCACCTGCTTGTGGTCGACGTCGGTGTCCTTTAGGTAGATCTCGATATCGGGTTGGCGCATAAAAGGGCTCCGGTGTGCTCAGTCTTGGCGCACGAAATAGTCATAACGCATGGAAACCGTGACCTCGAACGGCTCGGGCTGGTCGATCACCCGCGCGCGCTTCTCGGCGCTGGCGCGCCAGCCATGCGGGGTCATCGCCAGCAGGTCGGCGCGTGCCTGAGCCTCGGCCAGGCTCAGGCGAAACTCCAATACCTCGCCATGGGCGTGGTGCATGCCCTGCGGGACCAGGGCCAGGTGCTTGTCATCGGCATACGGGCGTACTTCATCGTAGAGCACCTCGCGCAGTTCCATCAGGTGGCCGCTGGTCGGCCCGACCCGCATCAGGCCGCCGCCGGGGCCGAGCAGGCGCTTGGCCTCCTGCCAGTCCAGCGGGCTGAACACGCTGGCGATGAACTGGCAGCTGGCGTCGAGCAAGGGCACCCGGGCCATGCTCGCGACCATCCAGGTTACCTGGGGCGCGCGCCGGCAGGCGCGCTTGACCGCCTCGCGGGAGATATCCAGGGCATAGCCATCGGCGGCGGGCAGGGCCTGGGCCAGTTGCGCGGTGTAATAGCCTTCGCCGCAACCGATGTCCAGCCAGGTGCCGGGCTGGCGCTCGGCGGCAAGTTCGGCCAGGCGCCGGGCCACCGGAGCGTAGTGGCCGGCGTCGAGGAAGTCGCGGCGCGCCTGGACCATGGCCTGGTTGTCGCCGGGGTCGCGGCTGTTCTTGTGCTGCACCGGCAACAGGTTCAAGTAGCCCTGGCGGGCCCGGTCGAAGCGGTGCCCGGCGGGGCATACCACGCCGTTGTCGAGGCGGGTCAGGGCGGCCTGGCAAAGAGGGCAGGCGAGCATCAGGCGAGCAACCGTACCAGGGTCTGGTAGTAGATCTCGGTCAGCAGTTCCAGGTCGCTGGCCAGGATGCGCTCGTCGACCTGGTGGATGGTGGCGTTGACCGGGCCAAGCTCCACCACCTGCGTACCCAACGTGGCGATGAAGCGGCCATCGGAAGTACCACCGCTGGTGGACGGTTGGGTGTCGCGGCCGGTGACGGCCTTGATGCCGGCGGACACGGCGTCGAGCAATTCGCCAGGTTCGGTCAGGAACGGCAGGCCGGACAACGCCCAGTCGATGCTCCAGTCCAGCTGGTGCTTGTCGAGGATCGCCGCCACGCGGGCCTGCAGGCCCTCGACCGTGGATTCGGTGGAGAAGCGGAAGTTGAACACCGCGACCAGCTCGCCCGGGACCACGTTGGTCGCGCCGGTGCCGGAGTTGAGGTTGGAAATCTGGAAGCTGGTCGGCGGGAAGAATGCGTTGCCTTCGTCCCAGTGCTCGGCGGCAAGTTCCGCCAGGGCCGGGGCAGCCAGGTGGATGGGGTTGCGCGCCAGGTGCGGGTAGGCCACGTGGCCCTGCTTGCCGCGCACGGTGAGCTTGGCGCCGAGCGAGCCACGGCGGCCATTCTTGACCACATCGCCCAGCAGGGTGGTGCTGGACGGTTCGCCGACGATGCACCAGTCCAGGCGCTCGTTGCGCGCCCGTAGGCGCTCGACCACGGCCTTGGTGCCATGGTGGGCAGGGCCCTCTTCGTCGCTGGTGATCAGGAAGGCCACCTTGCCACGGTGGTTCGGGTAGTCGTGCACGAAGCGCTCGCTGGCCACCACCATGGACGCCAGGCTGCCTTTCATGTCCGCGGCACCGCGGCCACAGAGCATGCCGTCGGCATCGATCAGCGCCTCGAAGGGCTCATGCTGCCAGGCCTGCACCGGGCCCGTGGGCACCACGTCGGTATGGCCGGCGAAGCACAACACCGGGCCGTCCTGGGTGCCGTGGGTCGCCCAGAAGTTGTCGACGTCTTCGATGCGCATCGGCTCCAGTTGGAAGCCGACGGCGCCCAGGCGATTCATCATCTGGGCCTGGCAATCGGCATCGACAGGGGTGACCGAAGGGCGACGGATCAGGTCGCAGGCCAGTTGAAGGGTAGGCGAGAGCTCGGCTGGGGCCGTCATGAAGGACTCCGGGGGCAAGGCGGGCGGGGAAACAGGGGCGTTATCTTATATCAAATGGATCCAGGCGGCACGGCCCAATCGCCGGCAAGCCGGCTCCCACAGGTGCATCGCAGCCCCTGAGACTTGCGCTGTACCTGTGGAAGCCGGCTTGCCGGCGACTGGGCTGCAAAGCAGCCCTGATAGTTTCAAGCCTGCTGCGGCTCGGCCGCTTTTTCCACCGGCTTGGGCAGCGAAGACAGGAACGCCATCACCAACGCCGCCACATAAGGCAGCGACTGCACCAGCAGCATCGCCACCCAGAAGCGCATGTCCGCGCCAGGCAGGCCTTGCACCAGATAAATGCCCAGCGCCGCGCCCCACAGCATGAGCATGATGAACAGTTCCTCCCGGGCTTCGGAAATCGCCACCAGCAAGCCATGGCTGTCGGCATTCTTGGGCGTGCGGAAGAACGGCATGCTGCTGGTGAAGAACCCGTACAGCACCGCCTTGGCGATGGTATGCGACAAGGCCAGCCCCGCCAAGGCGGCGGCGAAGGCGTCCTTGAGGTCCACGCCCACGGCGCGGCGGTACAGGAAGATGATCTTGCCGACCTTGAAGAAGAACAGCGCCAGCGGCGGAATGGCGAAGATCATCAGCGGCGGGTCGACCCGTTGTGGCACGATGATCATCGCGGCCGACCACAGCAGGGCGCCGACGGTGAAGAAGATGTTCATACCATCGGCGATCCAGGGCAGCCAGCCGGCCAGGAAGTGGTAGCGCTGGCCACGGGTCAGCTCGCTGCCCTTGCCGCGCAGCAAGGCGGCGGCGTGGTGCTTGATGATCTGGATGGCGCCGTAGGCCCAGCGGAAGCGCTGCTTCTTGAAGTCGATGAAGGTGTCCGGCATCAGGCCCTTGCCATAGCTGTTGTGCGCGTAGGCGGCCGATAACCCTTTCTCGAACACCCGCAGACCCAGCTCGGCGTCCTCGCAGATGCACCATTCGGCCCAGCCCAGCTCCTGCAGCACCGAGCGGCGGGTCATGGTCATGGTGCCGTGCTGGATGATCGCGTCGCGGTCGTTGCGGGTGACCATGCCGATGTGGAAGAAGCCTTTGTACTCGCTGTAGCACAGCTTCTTGAAGGCGCTCTCATGCTGGTCGCGGTAGTCCTGGGGCGACTGCACCACGGCGATCTTCGGGTCGGCGAAGTGCGGGACCATGTGCTTGAGCCAGTTGCGGTCGACGCAGTAGTCCGAGTCGATCACCGCGATCACTTCGGCGTCTTCGGCCGTGTGCGGGATCAGGTAGTTCAGCGCGCCACCCTTGAAGCCGGCCAGCGGCGCGACGTGGAAGAAGCGGAAGCGTTCGCCCAGCAGTTCGCAGTGGGCCTTGAGCGGTTCCCATACGGCCGGGTCCTTGGTGTTGTTGTCGATCACCAGCACTTCATAGTCCGGGTAGTCGAGGGCAGCCAGGGCGTCGAGGGTCTGTTTCACCATCTCGGGCGGCTCGTTGTAGCAGGGCACGTGGATCGAGACCTTGGGCCGGTAGGCTGTGTCCGCCTGCACCGGCAGGAATTCCCTACGCCGCTTGTGGATCCACACCGCTTCGGCCAGTTCATGGGCCTCGGTCAACAGCACGATGAACACGCCCAGGGCGCCCAGGGCCAGCAGCACGCCCACGGTCACGCTGAACCAGGTGCTGTATTGCTGGCTGTAGTCATAGGCGATCCACACCAGCACCGACCCGCACAGGAAGGTGATGAAGGTGAGGAAGGTTCGGCCACGCTGACGCAAGGCCGAGCCGTCGATCAGCAGCACTGTCAGGGCGATCAGCGCCAGCACCACCGAGGCCACGGCCAGGGCGCGCCATTGCGGAATGGCGACCACGGGGCCTTCGAAATTGAATTTCTGCTGGCGTGCCGCGTTGAACACGCCCCAGTAAGCACCGACGGAACCTTCGTCGCTGGCCTTCCAAGGTTGGTCGTAGGCCTCGATGACGAAATAGTTGTAGCCGCGACGGTTGAGGGTGTTGACCAGCGTGCGCAGGTAGATGGCCTGATCGGCCTGGGTGGCGTCGGCACCGCCGCGCATGCGCCCGTTGCTGGGCCAGCCGACTTCCGAGAGCAGCAGCGGCTTGCGCGGGAACTGCTGTTTGAGTTCGCGGGCGCGGTCGAGGACGAACTGCAGCGAGTCCTTCATCGGCACGAATTCCCAGTACGGCAGGATGTGCGCGGCGATCAGGTCGACATGCTTGGCCAGCTCCGGGTTTTCCTTCCAGATATGCCACTGTTCACTGGTGGTGACCGGGACCTTCACCGCAGCCCGCACCCGATCCAGGTAGTCGATCAGCGCCTCGGGCGTGATCTCCTCGCGGAACAGCGCTTCGTTGCCCACCACGACCCGAACCACGCTGCGCGAGGTATTGGCCAGTTCGATGGCCTTGGCGATTTCACGCTCGTTGCGTTCCAGGTCCGGGCTGATCCAGATGCCCAGGGTGACGCGCAGGCCCAGCTCCTCGGCCAGGCGGGGGATGTCCGCCTGGGTGCCCTCGACCGTATAGATGCGGATGCTATCGGTCAGCTTGCTCATCTGCTCCAGGTCCTGGAGCATTTCTTCATCGCTGGGGTATTGGCCTTTCTGCGGGCTTTGGCCGAGGCGAAATGGCGAATAGGAGAAGCCGGAGATCTGCTCCGGCCAGGCAGGGGCGGACACCGGGCGGTTGATCAGCGCCCAGAAGCCAGTGAACAGCGCGGCGATGGCCAGGACCACCACCAGGTTGAGACCGAATTTGCGTGATGACATAGGTGTTTCAGTTTCCGAAGGGGGAGCGGGGCGGGCCTTGCCAGGGCAAGCAATGATTGGATTGCCCGCGCACGATGAAGTTCTGAAGCCGCTCGGCTATCGCCCAGGACGCTTTGCTTGATGGGGTATTAAAGCAGGGTTTGTAGGGTCTTTACTAACAAGGGCGGTATGGCGGCCCCAGGGCCGGCCTGTTGGCATATAATGCGCGCCGTTTTTTCAGGGGGTGAGCATGAGCACAGAAGATCCACGCTTCGCCGGCGTTGCCCGGCTGTATGGTGAGCAGGGCCTGGAGCGCCTGCGCCAGGCCCATGTGGCGATCGTCGGCATCGGCGGCGTCGGTTCCTGGGCGGCCGAGGCCATGGCCCGCAGCGGCGTGGGCGAAATCACCCTGTTCGACCTCGACGATGTGTGCGTGAGCAATACCAACCGCCAGGCCCATGCCCTGGAGGGCCAGGTGGGGCGGCCGAAGGTCGAGGTGATGGCCGAGCGCCTGCGGGCGATCAACCCAGCGTGCTCCGTGCATGCGGTGGCCGATTTCGTCACCCGCGACACCATGGTCGAGTACATCACCGAGCAGCTCGACTGCGTCATCGATTGCATCGACAGCGTCATGGCCAAGGCTGCCCTGATCGCCTGGTGCCGCCGGCGCAAGATCGCCATCGTCACCACCGGTGGCGCCGGCGGGCAGATCGACCCGACCCAGGTGCAGGTCGGCGACCTCAACAAGACCTTCAACGATCCGCTGGCTTCGCGGGTGCGTTCGACCCTGCGGCGCGACTACAACTTCTCGCGCAATGTGTCGCGCAATTATGGCGTGCCCTGCGTGTTTTCCAGCGAACAGCTGCGTTATCCCAAGGGCGATGGCAGCGTCTGCCTGCAGAAGAGCTTCGTGGGCGAGGGCGTGCGCCTGGACTGCTCCGGTGGCTTTGGCGCGGTGATGATGGTGACCGCGACCTTCGGCATGGTCGCGGCCAGCAAGGCGGTGGAGAAACTGGTGGCAGGGGCGCGGCGGCCTTCGGAGCGGGTCAGGCCAGAGTAAGCGGCCTGCTCGCGCCTGTAGGAGCGGCCTTGTGCCGCGAAAGGGACGCGCAGCGGCTACTAATGCCTGTCAGTTAGGCAATTGGGGCCGCTACGCGCCCCATCGCGGCACAAGGCCGCTCCTACAGGGTTACCCCGCCCTTCGAGTGCGCTGTCGTGCAAAGAACAGGGCACCTCTGTGGGAGCGTTCGTCAGTGGTTGGAGGCCAGTTCCGCCATCCGTTGCAACACCGCATGCAAGCCATTGCTGCGCGACGGCGATAACTGCCGCTCCAGCCCCAGCTGGGTGAACCAGCCGCGCAGGTCCACCAGGGCCAGTTCCGCGCTCGGCAACCCTTGCACCCGCACCAACAGCAGGGCCAGCAGTCCACGCAACAGGCGGGCATCGCTGCTGGCCTTGAAATGCCACTGCCCCTGGTCGTTCTCGGCCACCAGCCATACCAGGCTTTCGCAGCCATGCACGCGGTTGGCTTCGCACTTCTGCGCGTCGGCCAATGGCTCCAGTCGATCGCCCCACTGCATCAGCAGTCGCGCCCGCTGCTCCCAGCCTCGCGCCTGCTCGAAGCTCTCCAGCGCCTGGCTGGCTTCTGCCGTCAGGCTCATCGCAACAGCTCCAGGCCTTGGTCGAGGGCATCGAAAAAGCGCGCCAGGTCGTCGCTGTCGTTGTACAAGGCCAACGAGACCCGAATCGCGCCTTCGAGCCCCAAGCCCCTGAGCAGCGGCATGGCGCAGTGATGCCCTGCACGCACGGCGATGCCTTGCTCGGTCAGCACGTGGGCAAGATCGGCGTTGTGCACGCCTTCCACCACGAAGCTGGCCAGGGCCGCTTGCGGCGTACCAAGAATGCGGATGCCGTCGCGGTCGGCAAGGCCACGCAGCAGATGCTGGTGCAGGCTGGCTTCATGATTGGCGACAGCGGTGGTGTCAAGGCTGGCGAGGTAGCCAAGGGTCGCGCCCAGGCCGATGACTCCGGCGATCGGTGGCGTGCCGGCTTCGAAGCCCAGCGGTGCGGGGCGATAGCTGGCGCTATGGTAGTCGGCCAGTTGCACCATCTCGCCACCGAACTGCCAGTGGCGCAGTTGCTCCAATGCGCCCGGGCGGCCATACAGCACGCCGACGCCCTCGGGGCCGTACAGCTTGTGGCTGGAGAACACGTAGAAATCGCAGCCCAGCTGTTGCATGTCGTGGCGACCATGGACGATGCCCTGGGCACCGTCGACCACGGTCAGTGCGCCCTGGGCCTGGGCATGGGCGAGCAACGCTGGCAGTGGTTGCCAGGTGCCCAGCACATTGGACAGCTGGCTTACCGCCAGCAACCGTGTACGGGGGCCAATCAACTGCAAGGCTTGGTTCAGGTCGATGTGGCCGTGTTCATCCAGCGGCAACACCACCAGGCGCAGGTTGCGGCGACGGGCCAGTTCCTGCCATGGCAACAGATTGGCATGGTGCTCCAGGGCGCTGATGGCGATTTCATCGCCGGCCTCGAAGCGGTATTCCAGACCATAGGCCAGCAGGTTCAATGCCGACGTGGCGCCATGGGTGAAGACGACCTGGCGCGCGTCGCCGGCGTTGAGCCAGGCGGCGACCTTGTCACGGCAGGTTTCGAAGGCCTGGGTGGCCATGGCGCCGGGCAGGTGCTGGGCGCGATGTACATTGGCTGCGCCGTGGCGGTAGTAATGGCTCAGGGCGTCGAGCAGGGCCTGGGGCTTCTGGGTGGTGGCGGCGCTGTCCAGGTAGGTCTGGTGCTGCCGTTGCAGGGCGGCGATCGCGGGAAAATCGGCACGCCAGGGGGAGGGCTGGAACATGATCACGGGACCTGAAATGAAAATCGGGCCTGGTGCTAGGCCAGACCCGATCTTATCACTTCGAACCTGTCATGGTTCTCAGTTGTGGGCGTGCAGTGCCTCGTTCAGCTCGATGGCCGACTTGTGGGTCTTGCACTCCACCGCGCCGTTCAGCGAGTTGCGGCGGAACAGCAGGTCGGTCTGGCCGGCCAGGTCACGGGCCTTGACTACCTTGACCAGCTGGTTGTTCTCGTCCAGCAGGTTCACCTTGGTGCCGGCCGTGATGTACAGGCCCGCTTCCACGGTGTTGCGATCGCCCAGCGGGATGCCGATACCGGCGTTGGCGCCGATCAGGCAGCCTTCGCCGACCTTGATGACGATGTTGCCGCCGCCGGACAAGGTGCCCATGGTCGAGCAGCCGCCGCCCAGGTCCGAACCCTTGCCGACGAACACGCCTGCCGACACACGGCCTTCGATCATGCCTGGGCCTTCGGTGCCGGCGTTAAAGTTGACGAAGCCTTCGTGCATGATGGTGGTGCCTTCGCCGATGTAGGCGCCCAGGCGCACACGGGCGGTGTCGGCGATACGCACGCCGGCCGGGACCACGTAGTCGGTCATCTTCGGGAACTTGTCCACCGAGAACACTTCCAGCAGCTCGCCCTTCAGGCGTGCTTCGAGCTGCAGCTCAGCCAGCTCGCTCAGGTCCACCGCGCCTTGGTTGGTCCAGGCGACGTTCGGCAGCAGCGGGAAGATACCTGCCAGGCTCACGCCGTGCGGCTTGACCAGGCGGTGGGACAGCAGGTGCAGCTTCAGGTAGGCCTCCGGGGTGGAGGTCAGGGCGCCGTCTTCGGCCAGCAAGGTGGCGACCAGCGGCTTGTGGCTTTCGGCCAGGCGGGTCAGCAGCGCGGCCTGGCCAGCGTCCACGGCCTTGAGCGCTTCGGCCAGTTGGGCTGCCTGGGCATTGCTGAAGGCGATGGCCTGGTTGCCCCCTTCGTAACCGAGGATCGGGGCGATGGCAGCGACCAGCTCGGCGCTCGGGGCGACCAGCGGCTGTGCGTAGAAGACTTCCAGCCAGGCGCCCTGGCGGTTCTGGGTGCCGACGCCGAAGGCCAGGCTGAACAGGGTAGTGGACATGCGATTACCTCATGCGAATAAGGGGTTGAAGCGAAGGCGGTTCAGGCCAGTGCCGCGGCGTACAGGTCGGGCTTGAAGCCGACCAGGGTGCGACTGCCAAGGTCGAGTACCGGGCGCTTGATCATCGACGGCTGGGCCAGCATCAGCTCGACGGCCTTGGCCTGGTCGAGGTCGGCCTTGCTGGCGTCGTCCAGCTTGCGGAAGGTGGTGCCGGCGCGATTGAGGACCACTTCCCAGCCGTGCTCGTCACACCAGCGGTTGAGGCTGTCGCGGTCGATGCCTTGGGTTTTGTAGTCGTGGAATTCGTAGGCAATGGCCTGGTCTTCGAGCCAGGTACGTGCCTTTTTCATGGTGTCGCAGGCTTTGATGCCGTAGAGCGTGTAGGTCATCGTGTGCATTGGGGTTCGAAGGCCGCCCCAATTTCTCCGTTTTCGATTGTCAGTCGCGGGATTATGCGGGAACCAACCCTGGAGCGCCACGGGTGTACACGGGCTTGAGGTTTTCGGTGCAGGGTAGATCGCGCGGCGCTTGGGCGGCATCGCGGCGGCACGCGGTGTTCGTCTTGGCGCAACCTCGAAACCAGGCACCCTGTCTCCTAACGTATCATCATGTTACATATTCACTCTTCCCCTGCGACTATCGTGCAGCGGCCTCGTTTCCCTATCCGCCGCTAACATAGTGTTTCAATGGCGAGGATTCGCCCCGTTGTCGCTTTATTCGGATTACACAGGAAGCTTTGCCGATGCAGTCAGCCTATACCGTCCTCATCCTGCTGACGCTGGTAAGCGTGTCGAAACTGGTCGGGCGGGTGGTGCCGCTGCCGTTGCCGCTGGTACAGATCGCCGCCGGCGCGCTGCTGGCCTGGCCGACCCTGGGCTTGCATGTGGCGCTGGACCCGGAGCTGTTTCTGTTCTTGTTCCTGCCCCCGCTGCTGTTCGCCGATGGTTGGCGTATGCCCAAGCGCGAGCTGTGGCGCCTGCGCGGGCCGGTGGTGGCGCTGGCGGTGGGGTTGGTGCTGTTCACTGTGGTGGGCGCGGGTTACTTCATCCACTGGATCCTGCCGAGCATCCCCTTGCCGGTCGCCTTCGCCCTGGCGGCTGTGCTGTCGCCCACCGACGCCGTGGCGGTGTCGGCCATCACCCAGGATCGCCTGCCCACCCCTTTGATGCACATGCTTCAGGGCGAGGCGCTGATGAACGATGCTTCGGGCCTGGTGACGTTCAAGTTCGCGTTGGCCGCAGCGATCACCGGGGTGTTCTCGCTGACCGAAGCCAGCTTCACCTTCCTCATCGTCGCCCTCGGTGGCCTGGCGGTCGGCGTGGCCCTGAGCTGGCTGATCGGTCGCCTGCGGGCCTGGATGATCGCCCGTGGCTGGGACGATCCGGCCACCCATGTGGTGTTCATGTTGCTGCTGCCGTTCGCCGCCTATGTGCTGGCCGAACGCCTGGGTGTCTCCGGCATTCTTTCGGCGGTGGCGGCCGGCATGATGCAGAGCTGGCTCGACCTGCTGCCGCGCCAGACCAGCACGCGCCTGCTCAACCGCAGCGTCTGGTCGTTGCTGGAGTTCGCCTTCAATGGCCTGATCTTCCTGCTGCTGGGCCTGCAATTGCCGGACATCATCAAGGCTGTGGTCAGCGATGAAATGGCGGTTTGGCCGTCGCTGGCCTGGCGCTGCCTGGATGTGCTGGCGATCTTCGTGGCGCTGGTAGCGCTGCGCTTCGTCTGGGTGCAGAGCATCTGGCGCGCGATCGGCGTGGTGCGTCGCTGGCGCGGCAAGCCGGAGCTGGTGCTGGTGCCCACCACCCGGTCCTGCCTGTTGCTGACACTCGGTGGCGTGCGTGGAGCGGTGACCCTGGCGGGCGTGATGTCGGTGCCGCTGCTGATGGGCGCGGGCAAGGCCTTCCCGGAGCGTGACTTGCTGATCTTCATTGCCGCCGGTGTGATCCTGTTGTCCTTGATCAGTGCCTGCATCGCCTTGCCCCTGTTGCTGCGCGGCGTGACCAAGAGCCCGGACGAGCGCTTGCGCCAGGAGGTGCAGGATGCCTGGCGACGTACAGCCGAGGCGGCGATCCATGCCTTGGAGGCCGAGGAAGTGGTCGATGCCAATGCCCCTCAGGATGCAGCCCAGGCAACCCTGGCGGTGGAGCTCAAGGCGCGTTTGATGGCCGAATACCGCGATGAGCTGAACAGTTACAACGACACCGCCGAAGCTCGGGCCCTGGCCGAGCAAATGGACTTGCTGGAGCGGCGGCTACGGGTGCGTGCGTTGCGGGCGCAGCGGTTGGAGCTGTACGAGTTGCACCGCAAGCATCTGGTGGGGGATGAAGTGGTGCGCCAGGTGCTGGGGGAACTGGACATGAGCGAGGCGAACCTGGGGCAGGTCAGGTAGCGCTGCGGGTAAACCCGGTGGGGCTTGTCCCGCGATCAAGGGCGACGGTGATATCGGGTCTGGCCCAATCGCGGGCAAGCCCGCTCCTACAGAATCTTGCAAAATCAAATGGAGCGGTTTTTCCGGGAAGTGGGGCGCAAAGCGCCCCAAGGCCAATCAACGGTTCTGCAGGAACTCGCGAATCCGCTCCGCCGCCTCGATGCACTCGGCCAGCGGCGCGACCAGCGCCATGCGCACCCGGCCCGCGCCTGGGTTCACGCCATCGACTTCACGCGACAGGTACGAACCTGGTACCACGGTCACATGCTGGGCTTCGAACAGGTCGCGGGTGAAATCGGCATCGCAGCCCGGCACTTTGGCCCATAGGTAGAAGCTGCCATCCGGGCGCTGCACGTCCATCACCGGCTGGAGAATCGCCAGCACCGCGTCGTACTTGGCCCGGTACTGGTCGCGGTTTTCGCGGACATGGGCCTCGTCCTGCCAGGCCGCGATGCTGGCCAGCTGGGTTTGCACCGGCATAGCACAGCCGTGGTAGGTGCGGTAAAGCAGGAACGGCTTGATGATCGAGGCATCGCCGGCGACGAAGCCCGAGCGTAGGCCCGGCAGGTTGGAGCGTTTGGACAGGCTGTGGAACACCACGCAACGCTTGAAGTCACTGCAGCCAAGCTCGGCACAGGCGCTCAGCAGGCCAGGTGGTGGCGCATCTTCATCGAAGTACAGCTCGCTGTAGCACTCGTCGGCGGCGATCACGAAATCATGCTCGTCGGCCAGGGCGATCAGCTTCTTCAGGGTGTCCATCGGCACCAGGGCGCCAGTCGGGTTGCCTGGCGAGCAGAGGAACAGGATCTGGCAACGCTGCCATACCTCGGCCGGTACGGCGTCGAAATCGGGGTTGAAGCCATTGCTTTCCAGGCATGGCAGGTAATGCGGGGTGGCGCCGGCGAGCAGGGCCGCGCCTTCGTAGATCTGGTAGAACGGGTTGGGGCTGACCACCAGGCCGTCGTCGGCGCGGTTGATCACAGCCTGGGTGAAGGCGAACAGCGCCTCGCGGGTGCCGTTGACCGGGAGGATGTGGCGGTCGGCATCGAGCCAGCCGGCCGGTACGCCGAAGCGGCGCTCGCACCATTGGCCGATGGCCTGGCGCAAGGCGGGCAGGCCGATGGTGCTCGGGTACACCGCTAGCTTGTCGAGATTGTCGGCCATGGCCTTGGCGACGAACGCCGGCGATTCATGCTTCGGCTCGCCGATCGACAGGGCGATGGCGCGTTTGTCCGCCGCAGGCTTCACGCTGCCCAGCAGGGCACGGAGTTTCTCGAACGGGTAGGGCTGAAGCTGGGTCAGGGCATGGTTCATCGGCGCAAGGTCTCGTCAATCGTTAGAAGGTCACGCGGGGAGTGCTGGTGTCGCTGGCCTGGCCGGCCTGCAGCTGCTTGATGATCGCCTCCTGCAAGCGCAGGCACAGTTGCGGGTCCGACAGCGGTTGGTTGTCGGCGTCAGTGATGAAGAATACGTCTTCCACCCGTTCGCCTAGGGTGGCGATCTTGGCGTTCTGCAGCGACAGGTCGAACTCCAGGAAGATGCGCCCGATCCGTGCCAGCAGGCCGGGGCGGTCGGGGGCGGTGATCTCCAGAATGGTCACCGGTCGCTGGGCATCGTTGTGGATGGTCACCTGCGGGGCGAAGGTGAAGTGCTTGAGCTGGCGCGGCACCCGACGCTGGATGATGGTGGGGTAGTCCTCGGGGGTGCGCAGGGCCTCGGTCAGGCCGTCGCGGATCTGCTTGACCCGCTGCGGGTTGTCACCGATCGAGCCGCCGTCGTTGTCCAGGACGATATAGGTGTCGAGGGTGAACTGGCTGCTGGAGGTGATGATCCGCGCGTCATGGATGTTCAGGTTGAGCTGGGACATCGCGGCCACGGTCACGGCGAAGAAGTCGTGCTGGTCGGGGGCGTAGATGAAGATCTGCGTGCCGCCCTCGAACTCGCGCTGAGTGGTTTCCTTGATCAGCACCAACGGGCCGCCATCGGCCGGCTGCTGGAGGATCGCGTCGCTGTGCCAGGCAACGTCGGCGGCGGTGTGCTTGAGGAAGTAATCGTCGCCCAGTTGGGCCCACAGCTGCTCCACGTCGTCCGGGTCGGTGCCTTCGCGCACCAGGATGTCCAGCGCCGCGGTCTGCGTCTGGCGGATCTGCTCCTCGCGGTCCAGCGGGTTCTCGAGGCCCCGGCGCAGGGCGCGCTTGGTCTCGGTATAGAGCTGGCGCAGCAGGCTGGCGCGCCAGGAGTTCCACAGGCTGGGGTTGGTGGCGTTGATGTCGGCCACGGTCAGCACGTAGAGGTAGTCCAGGCGGGTTTCGTCGCCCACGTGAAGGGCGAAGTCGTTGATCACCTGCGGGTCGGAAAGATCCTTGCGCTGGGCGGTGGTGGACATCACCAGGTGGTTCTGCACCAACCAGACGATCAGCCGGCTGTCCCATGCCGGCAGTTGGTGGCGTTCGCAGAAGGCCTGCGCATCCACCGCGCCCAGCTCGGAGTGGTCGCCCTGGCGGCCCTTGCCGATGTCATGGTAGAGGCCGGCCAGGTAGATCAGCTCGGGTTTGGGCAGGCGCCCCATGAGCTTGCTGGCGAGCGGGAATTTCTCCGAGACCGGCGTGTACTGCAGCTTGCGCAGGTGCTTGATCAGGTTGAGGGTATGGGCATCGACCGTATAGATGTGGAACAGGTCGTGCTGCATCTGCCCAACGATCAGGCCGAACTCCGGCAGGTAGCGCCCGAGGATGCCGTAGCGGTTCATCCGCCGCAGGTTGCGGTGAATGCCGATCTCGCATTTGAACAGTTCGATGAACAGGCTGGTATTGCGGATATCGTTGCGGAACTTGTCGTTGATCAGGTGGCGGTGTTCGCGCAACTGGCGCACGGTGTCGGCCCGCACGCCCTTGATCTCCGGGTGCTGGGCCATCAGCACGAAGATTTCCAGCATGGCGAACGGGGTGCGCTTGAACACGGCCGGGTTGGCCGCCTCGATATAGCCGTCATGCAGCCGGAAGCGCGCATTCAGCGGCTGGGTGGTGCTGCTGTCGTCGTCGGCGAGGATCACCTCTTCGAAATGCTGGATGATCAGGTCGCACAGCTGGCTGATGCTCATCACCACCCGGTAGTACTGGGTCATGAACTGTTCGATGGCGCGCTTGGGGTTCTCGTCGCTGTAGCCGAGCAATGCGGCGATGCTGCGCTGGTGGTCGAACAGCAGACGGTCCTCGGCACGCCCGGCAAGCATGTGCAGGGCATAGCGCACCCGCCACAGGAAGGCCTGGGAGGAGGCCAGTAGCTCGTTCTCGCTCTCCAGCAGGAAGCCTTCGTCGGCCAGGGCATGGAGGTTCAGGGTGCCGTACTGGCGACGAGCCACCCAGAGCACGGTCTGGATGTCGCGCAGGCCGCCCGGGGAGCCTTTGACGTTGGGCTCGAGGTTGTACTCGGTGTCGTTGTACTTGTGGTGGCGGGCCTTGAGTTCGGCGCGCTTGGCCAGGAAGAACTCCTTGCTCGGCCACATATGTTCGGTGCTGGTGACCTCCAGCATACGCTGGCGCAAGGCTTCGGGGCCAGCGATGGTGCGGCTTTCCATCAGGTTGGTGATCACCGTCAGGTCGGCCTTGGCCTGTTCGGCGCACTCTTCGACGGTGCGAACGCTCTGGCCCACTTCCAGGCCGATGTCCCACAGCAAGGTAAGGAAGCGTTCGATGGCGTCGCGGTACTGCTCGTGTTCGGCGCTGTCGAGCAGGATCAGCAGGTCGATGTCCGACCAGGGGTGCAGCTCGCCACGGCCATAGCCGCCGACGGCGACCAGGGCGATGCCGGCCTGGTCGCGCCAGTCGAATTGGTTCCAGGCCTGTTGCAGAATGTTGTCGACGAACCAGGCGCGGTCCTCGATGAGCGGGCGGATCTCGCCGCCTTCGCGAAAGCGCCGGTCGAGCACCGCGCCGGCCTGGCGGATGGCTTTCTTGAAGGCAGCGATGGGGCTTGCCTTGAGCGCCAGTTCCGCCTGGAACTGGCCACGGTCGAACAGCTCGGGATCCACCTGGGGCATCGAGTCGCGTTCCTGTATTGTTGGCCCTGGGACGGGTCAGGCCGAGGTGCGCGGCAGGGTGTCGTCCTTGCGCAGGGTGAAGATCTCGTAGCCGGTGGCGGTCACCAGGATTGTGTGCTCCCACTGGGCGGAAAGCTTGCGGTCCTTGGTGATGGCGGTCCAGCCGTCGCCCAGCACCTTGGTGTCGGCCTTGCCCTGGTTGATCATCGGTTCGATGGTGAAGGTCATGCCTTCCTTGAGTTCCATGCCGGTGCCGGCGCGGCCGTAGTGCAGTACCTGCGGCTCTTCATGGAACACCTTGCCGATGCCATGGCCACAGAATTCGCGCACCACCGAGAAGCCGTTCTTCTCGGCGTGCTTCTGGATCACCTCGCCGATATCGCCCAGGCGGCAGCCAGGCTTGACCAGTTCGATGGCCTTGTACATGCATTCCTGGGTGACCTTGGACAGGCGCTCGGCCCAAGGCGCGACGGTGCCGACGTGGAACATGCGGCTGGTATCGCCGTGATAGCCGTCCTTGATCACGGTGACGTCGATGTTGATGGTGTCGCCATCCTTGAGTGGCTTCTCGTTAGGGATGCCGTGGCAGACCACATGGTTGATCGAGGTGCAGATCGACTTGGGGAAGCCTTTGTAGTTGAGCGGCGCCGGGATGGCCTGCTGGACGTTGACGATATAGTCGTGGCAGAGGCGGTCGAGCTCCTCGGTGGTGACACCGGGCTTGACGTGTTCTTCGATCATCTCGAGGACTTCGGCGGCCAGGCGGCCGGCGATGCGCATCTTCTCGATGTCTTCTGCGGTCTTGATGGTGACGGTCATACAGGCTCTCTACGGCGCCCCGAGGGCGCGAACAAACGGGAAAGGCCGGATTCTAGCAGAGCGGGGCGTCAATCTGTGGGGATAAAGGCGCAGGTTCTGCTGTCTAGTCAGTAGGCAATTCTGGCGCGATTGCCTGCAGGCTGCAAAAATCGCTGACGGACGAGGCATCCCCCGGGTTCCGTTCGCCCGTGGTCTGTGGTATAAAATGCGCCGCTTTCGGGGGAGGTCCCCGGAAGCCTTAACCCACACACGTGTCGACACGATGACCTGGGTGCCCCAAGCTCGCGAGCCTGTGGGTTGGTCATTGGGATACGTGGAGGCCCAACCCGACTTATCAAGGAACTATCATGTCCCAAGTCAACATGCGCGATATGCTGAAGGCCGGTGTGCACTTCGGCCACCAGACCCGTTACTGGAACCCGAAAATGGGCAAGTTCATTTTCGGCGCGCGCAACAAGATCCACATCATCAACCTGGAAAAAACCCTGCCGATGTTCAACGACGCTCTGTCGTTCGTCGAGCGCCTGGCCCAGGGCAAGAACAAGATCCTGTTCGTCGGCACCAAGCGTTCCGCTGGCAAGATCGTCGCCGAGCAAGCAGCTCGTTGCGGTTCGCCATACGTTGACCACCGCTGGTTGGGCGGCATGCTGACCAACTACAAGACCATCCGTGCTTCGATCAAGCGTCTGCGCGACCTGGAAACCCAGGCCGAAGACGGCACCTTCGCCAAGCTGACCAAGAAAGAAGCCCTGATGCGCAGCCGCGACCTGGAAAAACTGGATCGCAGCCTGGGCGGTATCAAGGACATGGGTGGCCTGCCTGACGCACTGTTCGTCATCGACGTCGAGCACGAGCGCATCGCTATCACCGAAGCCAACAAGCTGGGCATCCCGGTCATCGGCGTTGTCGATACCAACAGCAGCCCGGAAGGCGTTGACTACGTCATCCCAGGCAACGACGACGCCATCCGCGCCATCGAGCTGTACATGACTTCGATGGCTGACGCCGTCATCCGCGGCCGCAACAACGTTGCCGGCGGCACCGAAGTCTACGCTGAAGAAGCGGCTGCACCTGCTGCCGAGTAATTGACGCCCGGCGTCTACTTGGCACGCAAAAAGGGGGCTAGGCCCCCTTTTTGCCACCTTGAAATCCTGCTGTCAGCACGTCCGCGCATCATGGGGCTGCTGAAGTGACAGCAGTGGATTTGCAGAATTGAACGCCCGTGACGAGCGGGTGGAATGGTTGAAAAACTTTCCAAGAGGATTTTGAAATGGCAGCAATTACTGCAGCGCTGGTCAAAGAACTGCGCGAGCGTACCGGCGAAGGCATGATGGACTGCAAGAAGGCCCTGGAAAAGGCCGGCGGCGACATCGAGAAAGCCATTGATGACATGCGTGCCTCCGGCGCCATCAAGGCCGCCAAGAAGGCTGGCAACGTTGCCGCCGAAGGCGCCATCGCAGTCAAGACCGACGGCAAGTCCGCTGTCCTGCTGGAAGTGAACTCGCAGACCGACTTCCTGGCCCTGCAAGACGACTTCAAGAACTTCGTTGCTGAAAGCATCGAAGAAGCCTTCGCCCAGAAGCTGACCGACGCCGCTCCGCTGATCGCTTCGCGTGAAGCCGCTCGTGAAGCCCTGGTCGCCAAGTGCGGCGAAAACGTCAACATCCGTCGCCTGGTGCGCGTTGAAGGTGACGTCGTCGGCGCCTACCTGCACGGCAACAAGATCGGCGCTGCTGTCGTCCTGAAGGGCGGCGACGTCGAGCTGGCCAAGAACATCGCCATGCACGTTGCAGCTTCGAACCCAGAGTTCCTGGATTCGTCGGAAATCTCCGCCGAGGCCATCGAGCGTGAGAAGAACGTCTTCCTGCAGCTGAACGCCGACAAGATCGCCGGCAAGCCGGAAAACATCGTTGAGAACATGATCAACGGTCGTATCACCAAGTTCAAAGCCGAAGCCTCGCTGAAAGAGCAGGCCTTCGTCATGAACCCGGAAGTCAAGGTTGGCGAACTGGCCAAGAAAGCCGGTGCTGAAATCGTTTCCTTCACCTACTTCAAGGTCGGCGAAGGCATCGAGAAGCCGGTCGACAACTTCGCTGAAGAAGTTGCCGCCCAGGTAGCTGCCGCCAAGCAGTAAGACAGCCCCGTCTGTCGCCCCAAAGAGGCTGCCCGCTCACGCGCGCAGCCTCTTTGTCAAAACGGATGCGGGTTTACCCCTCGCGCATCCGCTGGCGCTGAAGCAGCGCCACGCTACAGTTAGCAGGCTGCAAACAGCCCGCACGAATTTTCTAAAAGCACGCCCCAGGAGAAACTCGCAATGGCCCAGCAGGTGAGTGGTCGCCAACCCCGCTATAAACGCATTTTGCTCAAACTTAGCGGCGAGGCCCTGATGGGCTCGGAAGAGTTCGGGATCGACCCGAAGGTACTGGATCGCATGGCCCTGGAAGTCGGCCAGTTGGTCGGCATCGGCGTCCAAGTCGGCCTGGTGATCGGCGGCGGTAACCTGTTCCGCGGCGCCGCGCTCAGCGCAGCCGGCATGGACCGCGTCACCGGCGACCATATGGGGATGCTGGCCACCGTGATGAACGCCCTGGCCATGCGTGACGCCCTGGAGCGTTCGAACATCCCGGCCCTGGTCATGTCGGCCATTTCCATGGTTGGCGTCACCGACCATTACGATCGCCGCAAAGCTATTCGTCACCTCAACTCCGGGGATGTGGTAATTTTCTCCGCCGGCACCGGCAACCCGTTCTTCACCACCGACTCCGCAGCCTGCCTGCGCGCCATCGAAATCGATGCTGACGTCGTGCTGAAGGCGACCAAGGTAGACGGTGTGTACACTGCCGATCCATTCAAGGACCCACACGCCGAGAAGTTCGATCACCTGACCTACGACGAGGTCCTGGATCGCAAGCTCGGTGTCATGGACCTGACCGCAATTTGCCTGTGCCGCGACCACAAGATGCCATTGCGGGTATTCAACATGAACAAGCCTGGCGCCCTGCTGAACATCGTGGTGGGTGGCGCTGAAGGTACTTTGATCGAGGAAGGCCAAGCATGATCAACGACATCAAGAAAGACGCGCAGGAGCGCATGGGCAAGTCCATCGAGGCTCTGGCTCGCAACCTGGCGGCGATCCGTACCGGTCGCGCCCACCCAAGCATCCTGGACAGCGTCAAGGTCCCGGCCTGGGGTAGCGAGATGCCGCTGAACCAGGTGGCTGCGGTCACCGTCGAGGACGCCCGTACCCTGAAGATCGTCGCCCACGACAAGAACCTCAGCGCCGCCATCGAGAAGGCCATCCTGACCTCCGACCTGGGCCTGAACCCGTCCAGCGCAGGCACCACCATCCGTGTGCCGATGCCGGCCCTGACCGAGGAAACCCGCAAGGGCTACACCAAGCAGGCCAGCGGCGTCGCCGAGGATGCCAAGGTAGCCGTGCGCAACGTGCGTCGCGATGCACTGGCCGACCTCAAGAAGCTGACCAAGGACAAGGAAATCAGCGAAGACGAAGAGCGTCGTGCAGCGGACGAGATCCAGAAGCTGACCGACAAGTTCGTCGCTGAGATCGACGCTGCGTTCAAGGCCAAGGAAAAGGACCTGATGGCCGTCTGAGGCCAGGGTTTCTTTCATGGAAAAGACCAAGCCAGCGGCATCGCCTTCGGTGCCGCGTCATGTCGCGATCATCATGGATGGCAACAACCGCTGGGCCAAGCGACGCCTGCTGCCCGGCGTCGCCGGGCACAAGGCCGGCGTCGATGCGGTCCGTGCGGTGATCGAAGTCTGCGCTGAGGCTGGGGTCGAGGTGCTGACCCTGTTCGCCTTCTCCAGCGAAAACTGGCAGCGGCCGGCCGATGAGGTCGGTGCGCTGATGGAACTGTTCTTCACGGCCCTGCGCCGCGAGGCCAAGCGCCTCAACGAGAACAAGATCAGCCTGCGCATCATTGGCGACCGTTCGCGTTTCCATCCCGAGCTGCAGGCTGCCATGCGCGAAGCCGAGGCCCTGACCGCCGGCAACGACCGTTTCATCCTGCAGATCGCCGCCAACTACGGTGGCCAGTGGGACATCGCCCAGGCAGCGCAACGCCTGGCGCGTGAAGTCCAAGCCGGCCACCTGCGTCCCGAGGACATCACCCCGGGCCTGTTGCAAACCTGCCTGGCCACAGGCGACCTGCCGCTGCCCGACCTGTGCATTCGCACTGGGGGCGAGCATCGCATCAGCAACTTCCTGCTGTGGCAGCTGGCCTATGCCGAGCTGTACTTCTCCGACCTGTACTGGCCGGACTTCAAACACGAGGCCATGCGTACCGCCCTGGCCGATTTCGCTTCGCGCCAGCGCCGCTTCGGTAAGACCAGCGAGCAGGTCGAGGCTGGAGCTCGTGCTTAATGCTTAAACAACGCATCATTACCGCGCTGATCCTGTTGCCGGTCGCGCTGGGCGGCTTCTTCCTGCTCAACGGTGGGGACTTCGCCTTGTTCATCGGCCTGGTCGTCACGCTCGGCGCCTGGGAGTGGGCGCGCCTGGCCGGGCTCGTCGCCCAGCCGTTGCGCCTGGCCTATGCGGCGGTGGTCGCCGGGGCGCTGATGCTGCTTTACCTGATGCCGGACCTGGCGCCCTGGGTGCTCGGTGCTTCGGTGATCTGGTGGGGGCTGGCCACCTGGCTGGTGCTTACCTACCCGCGCAGCAGCGAGCTGTGGAACAGCGCCGCCTGTCGCCTGCTGATCGGGCTGTTGGTGCTGCTGCCGGCCTGGCAGGGCCTGGTGCTGCTCAAGCACTGGCCGCTGGGCAACTGGCTGATCCTGGCTGTCATGGTGCTGGTGTGGGCCGCCGACATCGGTGCTTACTTCTCCGGCCGGGCCTTCGGCAAGCGCAAGCTGGCGCCGCAGGTCAGCCCCGGCAAGAGCTGGGAAGGCGTCTATGGCGGCATGGCGGTGAGCCTGCTGATCACCCTGGGCGTGGGCCTGGCCCGCGACTGGAGCATCGGTGATGTGCTGCTCGGCCTGCTGGGTGCAGTGGTCGTGGTGATGTCCTCGGTGATCGGTGACCTGACCGAGAGCATGTTCAAGCGCCGCGAAGGCATCAAGGACAGCAGCAACCTGCTGCCCGGCCATGGTGGCGTGCTCGACCGTATCGACAGCCTGACCGCGGCGATCCCGATGTTCGCCGTACTGCTCTGGGCTGCCGAATGGGGTGTGATGTGAGCCAGCCGCAACGTATTACGGTGCTGGGTGCCACCGGCTCCATCGGCCTGAGTACCCTGGATGTCATCGCCCGCCACCCAGAGCGCTACCAGGTGTTTGCCCTGAGCGGCTATTCCCGTCTCGATGAGTTGCTCGCCCTGTGCGTACGGCACCGCCCGGCCTATGCCGTGGTGCCCGGCGCCGAGGCTGCCGCGCGCTTGCGTGACGGCCTGGTGGGTGCCGGTTGCACCACCGAAGTGCTGGAAGGGGAGGCCGGGCTGTGCCAGGTCGCCTCGGCGCCGGAGGTGGACGCGGTGATGGCTGCCATCGTCGGTGCCGCAGGCCTGTGTCCGACCCTGGCGGCCGTGGAGGCGGGCAAGAAGGTATTGCTCGCCAACAAGGAAGCGCTGGTGATGTCCGGCGCGCTGTTCATGGACGCCGTGCGGCGCAGTGGCGCCGTATTGCTGCCGATCGACAGCGAGCACAACGCGATCTTCCAGTGCCTGCCTACCGATCATGCCCGCGGGCTGGCCCAGGTCGGCGTGCGCCGCATCCTACTGACCGCCTCGGGCGGGCCGTTCCGTGAGACACCGGCCGCAGCGTTGGCCGATGTCACGCCGGAGCAGGCGTGTGCCCACCCCAACTGGTCCATGGGGCGCAAGATCTCGGTCGACTCGGCGAGCATGATGAACAAAGGCCTGGAGCTGATCGAAGCCTGTTGGCTGTTCGATGCAGCGCCGGCCAAGGTCGAGGTGGTGGTCCACCCGCAAAGTGTCATTCATTCGCTGGTCGACTATGTCGATGGCTCGGTGCTCGCGCAGCTGGGCAACCCCGACATGCGCACACCGATCGCCAATGCCCTGGCCTGGCCGGAGCGCATCGACTCCGGTGTCGCGCCGCTGGACCTGTTCGCCATCGCACGCCTGGACTTCCAGGCCCCCGACGAGCAGCGTTTTCCCTGCCTGCGCCTGGCGCGCCAGGCGGCCGAAGCGGGCAACAGCGCGCCGGCCGTGCTCAATGCGGCCAACGAAGTGGCCGTGGAGGCATTTCTCCAGCGGCGTATCCGCTTCCCAGAGATCGCGGGTATGATCGAACAGGTGCTCGACCAGGAACCCGTGGTACCGTTGCCTTCGCTGGAGGCAGTATTCGCCGCGGACCAGCGGGCCCGGGAGCTGTCCCGGGAGTGGTTGAGGCGTCACGGTTACTGATGTCTGGTAGTTCCAGGGATGGGCTGAACGTCATTCGGAGACAGGTATGACAGCGCTCTACATGATAGTCGGCACCCTGGTAGCCCTGGGTGTGCTGGTCACCTTCCACGAATTCGGCCACTTCTGGGTGGCTCGACGCTGTGGCGTCAAGGTGCTGCGCTTCTCCGTGGGCTTTGGCACGCCGTTGCTGCGCTGGCATGACCGCCACGGCACTGAGTTCGTGGTGGCGGCCATCCCCCTGGGTGGCTACGTCAAGATGCTCGACGAGCGCGAAGGTGAAGTGCCGCCTGCGTTGGTCGAGCAGTCTTTCAATCGCAAGCCGGTGCGCCAGCGTATCGCCATCGTCGCGGCCGGCCCCGTGGCCAACTTCCTCCTCGCCTTGTTGTTCTTCTGGGT
Organism: Pseudomonas sp. NY15372; assembly: GCF_048068215.1. Classification (NCBI taxonomy): domain Bacteria; kingdom Pseudomonadati; phylum Pseudomonadota; class Gammaproteobacteria; order Pseudomonadales; family Pseudomonadaceae; genus Pseudomonas; species Pseudomonas sp. NY15372. The sequence continues at coordinate 47,034 of NZ_JBLUPY010000020.1, read as the reverse complement.
CCTGGCCATGCTCGGCACTCAGCAGGTGCGCCCGGTGATCGGTGCGGTCGAGTCGGGTAGCCTGGCGGCTTCCGCCGGCCTGGCCGCCGGTCAGGAAGTGGTGTCCATCGATGGCGAGCCGACCAATGGCTGGTCGGCGGTCAACCTGCAGTTGGTGCGTCGTCTCGGCGAAAGCGGCACCCTCAAGGTCGGTGTGCTCGACCAGGGTGGTACGGTGGAGCGCCAGTATGAAATCACCTTGAGCCATTGGCTCAAAGGCGTGGACGAACCGGACCCGATCCAGTCCCTGGGCTTGCGCCCGTGGCGCCCGGCCATTGCGCCGGTGCTGGCCGAGATCGACCCGAAGGGGCCGGCCGCCGCTGCCGGGCTCAAGACCGGCGATCGGCTGCTGAGCCTCGATGGCGTCGCCCTGAACGATTGGCAGCAGGTGGTCGACAGTGTTCGCGCCCGCCCCGAGGCCAAGGTGCAGCTTCGCGTCGAGCGCGACGGTGCCCAGCTGGAGGTCCCGGTGACCTTGGCTCGGCGCGGTGAAGGGCAGGCCTCCGGTGGGTACCTGGGGGCAGGCGTCAAGGGCGCCGAATGGCCCGCCGACATGGTCCGCGAAGTCAGCTACGGGCCGCTGGATGCTGTTGCCCAGAGCCTGTCGAGGACCTGGAACATGAGCGTCCTGACCCTCGAATCGCTGAAGAAAATGCTGTTCGGGGAGCTCTCGGTAAAAAACTTGAGTGGACCGATAACCATTGCTAAAGTGGCGGGCGCTTCAGCCCAGTCGGGCGTGGGGGATTTCCTGAATTTCCTGGCCTACCTGAGCATAAGCCTGGGGGTTCTTAACCTGCTGCCCATCCCCGTATTGGATGGGGGGCATTTGCTGTTCTACCTGATCGAGTGGGCGCGCGGTCGTCCGCTTTCGGATCGGGTGCAAGGTTGGGGGGTCCAGATCGGTATCAGTTTGGTCATTGGGGTGATGTTGCTCGCCCTGATCAACGATCTGGGTCGACTATAAAAAGCTTCGCTCAATTGCGAACGAACCTGCCGCCTCATCGCGGCGGGTTGTTTATTGCCAGTTGGAATAAAAGGACTTCATGAAACGTCTGCTGCTAACTGCGGTCCTCTCCGCACTGATGATCGCTGAAGTTCACGCCGAGTCCTTCACCATCTCCGATATTCGTGTCAACGGCCTGCAGCGGGTTTCCGCTGGCAGCGTGTTCGGTGCCCTGCCTCTGAACGTGGGCGACCAGGCCGACGATCGGCGCCTGGTGGAGTCCACCCGTTCGCTGTTCAAGACCGGCTTCTTCCAGGACATCCAGCTGAGCCGCGACGGCAATGTCCTGATCATCAACGTGGTCGAGCGCCCGTCGGTGTCGAGCATCGAGATCGAAGGCAACAAGGCGATCAGCACCGAAGACCTGATGAAGGGCCTGAAGCAATCGGGCCTGGCCGAAGGCGAGATCTTCCAGCGCGCCACCCTCGAGGGCGTGCGTAACGAACTGCAGCGCCAGTACGTGGCTCAGGGCCGCTACTCGGCCGAGGTCGACGCCGAGGTGGTGCCGCAGCCGCGCAACCGCGTTGGCCTGAAGATCAAGATCAACGAAGGCACCGTCGCCGCGATTCAGCACATCAACATCGTCGGCAACAACGTCTTCGACGATGACGAGCTGGCCCAGCTCTTCGAGCTCAAGACCACCAACTGGCTGTCCTTCTTCAAGAACGACGACAAGTACGCCCGCGAGAAGCTCTCCGGTGACTTGGAGCGCCTGCGTTCCTACTACCTGGACCGCGGCTACATCAACATGGACATCGCCTCGACCCAGGTCTCCATCACCCCTGACAAGAAGCACGTCTACATCACCGTCAACATCAATGAAGGCGAGAAGTACACCGTCCGTGACGTGAAGCTCTCCGGCGACCTGAAAGTGCCTGAAGACCAGGTCAAGTCGCTGCTGCTGGTGCAGCCGGGCCAGGTGTTCTCGCGCAAGGTGATGACCACCACTTCCGACCTGATCACCCGTCGCCTGGGCAACGAAGGCTATACCTTCGCCAACGTCAACGGCGTGCCGCAGCCGAACGATGAAGACCACACCGTCGATATCATGTTCGTCGTCGATCCGGGCAAGCGTGCCTACGTCAACCGCATCAACTACCGCGGCAACACCAAGACCGAAGACGAAGTGCTGCGCCGCGAAATGCGCCAGATGGAAGGTGGCTGGGCTTCGACCTACCTGATCGACCAATCCAAGACCCGCCTCGAGCGTCTGGGCTTCTTCAAGGAAGTCAACGTCGAGACCCCGCCGGTGCCAGGCACCGACGACCAGGTCGACGTCAACTACAGTGTCGAAGAGCAGGCGTCCGGCTCCATCACCGCCAGCGTCGGTTTCGCCCAGAGCGCAGGCCTGATCCTCGGTGGCTCGATCAGCCAAAGCAACTTCCTGGGTACCGGTAACAAGGTGTCCGTCGGCCTGACCCGTTCGGAATACCAGACCCGCTACAACTTCGGCTTCGTCGACCCCTACTGGACCGCCGATGGCGTCAGCCTGGGCTACAACGCCTTCTACCGCAGCACCGACTACGACGATCTCGATGTCGACGTGGCGAGCTATGCGGTGGACAGCCTGGGTGCCGGTGTCAGCGTCGGCTACCCGATCAGCGAGACCTCGCGCCTGACCTTTGGCTTCAACGTCCAGCAGGACAAGATCAAGACGGGCAAATACACCGTCGACGAAATCTTCGACTTCCTGGACAGGGAAGGCGACGACAGCTTCCTGAACTTCAAGGCGTCGGCCGGCTGGTCCGAGTCCACCCTGAACAAGGGTGTGCTGGCGACCCGTGGTCACTCCCAGAGCCTGACCGCCGAAGTCACCACCCCGGGCAGCGACCTGTCGTTCTTCAAGCTCGACTACCGTGGCCAGCTGTTCAAGCCGATCAACAACGACTACACCCTGCGCCTGCATACCGAGTTGGGCTATGGTGATGGTTTCGGTTCCACCGATGGCTTGCCGTTCTACGAGAACTACTTCGCCGGTGGCTTCAACTCGGTCCGCGGCTTCAAGGACAGCAGCCTGGGCCCGCGCAGTACCCCGAGCGACGGCACCAAGCCGGGCACCATCAAGGACCCGGATCAGGATCCGCTGCCGTTCGGTGGCAACGTCCTCGTGCAGGGTGGTGTAGAACTGCTGTTCCCGCTGCCGTTCGTCAAGGACCAGCGTTCCCTGCGTACGTCCGTGTTCTGGGACGTGGGTAACGTGTTCGACACCAATTGCGGCAACAAACCTGATTGCGAGAAAGTCGGCTTCTCGGGCATGGCCAGCTCCGTCGGCCTGGGCGTCACCTGGATCACCGCGCTGGGCCCGCTGAGCTTCAGCCTGGCGATGCCGGTGAAGAAGCCGGACGACGCCGATACCCAGGTGTTCCAATTCTCTCTGGGCCAGACCTTCTAAGGTCGGCCCTCGCTCAACGACAACGGTTTATCCAGGAGTGCATCGTGCGTAAGTTGACTCAACTGGCCGTGATGGCCGCGGCGCTGGTCGCCACCCCGGCTTTCGCCGAAATGAAGGTTGCCGTGCTGAACTATCAGATGGCACTGCTCGAGTCTGACGCGGCCAAGAAGTACGCCGTCGATGCCGAGAAGAAGTTCGGCCCGCAGCTGACCAAGCTGAAGAACCTGGAAAGCAGCGCCAAAGGCATCCAGGACCGCCTGATCAAAGGCGGTGACAAGATGCAGCAGCAGGAGCGCGAGCGCCTGGAGCTCGAATTCAAGCAGAAGGCCCGTGACTTCCAGTTCCAGTCCAAGGAGCTGAACGAAGCCAAGGCCGTTGCCGACCGTGACATGCTCAAGCAACTCAAGCCCAAGCTCGACGGTGCTGTCGAGGAAGTGATCAAGAAGGGTGGCTATGACCTGGTGCTCGAGCGCGGCGCGGTAATCGATGTCAAGCCGCAGTACGACATCACCCGTCAAGTCATCGAGCGCATGAACCAAGCCCGTTGATATGACCGTGACCATGACGCTCGGCCAGCTGGCCGAGGCCCTCGGGGCGACCCTCAAGGGCCCCGAGTCGCTGCAGATCACCGGCCTGGCAACCCTTCAGGAAGCCAGCGCCGGGCAATTGAGTTTCCTGGCCAACAAGCAGTATCGCAAGTACCTGGACGATTCCAAGGCTGGCGCCGTGCTGCTCAAGGCCGAGGACGCCGAAGGCTTCGCCGGCAATGCGCTGATCGTGCCTGACCCATATCTGGCCTACGCCCGGATTTCCCACCTGTTCGACCCCAAACCCAAGGCTGTGGCGGGAATCCATCCCAGCGCCGTGGTGGCCCCGGACGCTCAGGTGGACCCCAGCGCCAGCATCGGCCCGTTCGCGGTGATCGAGAGCGGTGCGCAGGTAGCGGCCAATGTCTCCATCGGTGCCCACTGCTTCATCGGTGCCCGTTGCGTGATCGGTGAGGGCGGTTGGCTGGCACCGCGGGTGACGCTGTACCACGACGTGACCATCGGCAAGCGCGTGGTCATCCAGTCCGGCGCGGTGATCGGCGGCGAAGGTTTCGGCTTTGCCAACGAGAAGGGTGTCTGGAACAAGATCGCCCAGATCGGTGGCGTGACCATCGGCGACGACGTGGAGATCGGCGTGAACACCGCCGTGGACCGCGGCGCGTTGTCGGACACGCGCATCGGCAACGGCGTCAAGCTCGACAACCAGATCCAGATCGCCCATAACGTGCAGGTCGGTGACCACACGGCCATGGCCGCGTGCGTCGGGATTTCCGGCAGCACCCGCATCGGCAAGCACTGCATGATCGCGGGCGGTGTGGGCATGGTCGGTCATATCGATGTCTGCGACAACGTATTCGTTTCCGGCATGACCATGGTGACCCGTTCCATCACGGAACCGGGTGGCTACTCATCCGGCACGGCCATGCAGCCGCTGGCCGAATGGCGCAAGAGCGCCGCGCGTATCCGCCAGTTGGACGAGATGTCCAAGCGTCTCCAACAGCTGGAAAAACGTGTCGACACCGTGACCTCAGGTGGCCAGCTGGCATCAGAAGGCTGATACCATTCCCTGAGCAAGAGTGAACAGTCGCTAGCTGGCTCCTCTTTGGATTGCAAAAGGAGCGTGTGGTCAGCACCTGCGCTCCCTATTCTTATTACAGGCTTCCCCCCGAAATGATGGACATCAACGAGATTCGCGAATACCTGCCTCACCGTTACCCGTTCCTGCTGGTGGACCGCGTAACGGATCTGGACTTCGAGGCCCAGAGCATTCGTGCCTACAAGAATGTCAGCATCAATGAGCCGTTCTTCAACGGCCATTTCCCGGCGCATCCAATCATGCCGGGCGTGCTGATCATCGAGGCCATGGCCCAGGCGGCCGGGATTCTCGGTTTCAAGATGCTCGATGCCAAGCCAGCCGACGGCACCCTCTATTACTTCGTCGGCTCCGACAAGCTGCGCTTCCGCCAGCCTGTGTTGCCGGGTGACCAGCTGGTCTTGGAAGCCAAGTTCCTCAGCCGCAAGAGCATGATCTGGAAGTTCGAATGCCGTGCCCTGGTCGACGGCAAGCCGGTCTGCTCGGCCGAGATCACCTGCGCGGAACGCTCCCTATGAGTTCGATTGACCCTCGGGCGATCATCGACCCCTCGGCCAAGTTGGCCGACGGTGTCGAGGTGGGCCCCTGGTCGATCGTAGGGCCTGGCGTGGAGATCGGAGAGGGCACCGTCATCGGCCCTCATGTGGTGCTCAAGGGGCCGACCCGGATCGGCAAGCACAACCGCATCTACCAGTTTTCTTCCATCGGTGAAGACACCCCTGACCTCAAGTACAAGGGTGAGCCCACGCGCCTGGTGATCGGCGACCACAATGTGATTCGCGAAGGGGTCACCATCCACCGTGGCACCGTCCAGGACCGTGCGGAAACCACCCTTGGCGACCATAACCTGATCATGGCCTATGCTCATATCGGGCATGACAGCGTCATCGGCAACCATTGCATTCTGGTCAACAATACCGCGCTGGCTGGCCATGTCCATGTAGGCGACTGGGCGATCCTGTCCGGCTACACCCTGGTGCACCAGTACTGCCATATTGGCGCCCACGCTTTTTCCGGCATGGGCACGGCGATCGGCAAAGACGTACCGGCCTTCGTCACGGTATTCGGCAGCCCGGCCGAGGCACGTAGCATGAACTTCGAAGGCATGCGCCGCCGGGGATTCAGCGATGAAGTCATCCACGCTCTGCGCCGCGCCTACAAGATCGTCTATCGCCATGGCCTGACCGTGGAAGACGCGCTCAACGAGCTGGACGAGCTGGCAACGCAGTTCCCCGAGGTCGAGCTGTTCCGCCAGTCGATCCAAAGTTCCGCTCGCGGCATCACCCGCTGACATGGCCCAGCTGTGCGTGGCGTTGGTCGCCGGTGAGGCCAGCGGCGATATCCTCGGTTCCGGCCTGATGCGAGCCCTCAAGGCGCGCCACCCCGATGTGCGTTTCATCGGTGTCGGCGGCCCTTTGATGGAGGCCGAAGGCCTGGTGTCCTATTTCCCCATGGAGCGCCTCGCGGTCATGGGGCTGGTGGAAGTGCTGGGGCGCCTGCGCGAGCTGCTCAGGCGCCGAAAGGAGCTGATCCAGACACTCATCGCCGAAAAGCCGGATGTGTTCATCGGTATCGACGCTCCGGACTTCAACCTCACGATCGAACTGAAGCTGCGCCAGGCCGGGATCAAGACCGTGCACTATGTCAGCCCGTCGGTCTGGGCGTGGCGGCAGAAGCGTGTGCTGAAAATTCGCGAAGGCTGCGACCTGATGCTGACCCTGCTTCCCTTCGAGGCGAAGTTCTACGAAGAGAAGGGCGTGCCGGTGCGTTTCGTCGGCCATCCGCTGGCCGATACCATCCCGCTCGAAGCTGATCGCCAAGCCGCTCGCGTCGCCCTCGGGCTGGGCGAGGGGCCGCTGGTCGCCCTCATGCCGGGTAGCCGCGGGGGTGAGGTCGAGCGCCTGGGGGCGTTGTTCCTCGATGCCGCCCAGCGCTTGCGCGAGCGGGTGCCTGGGGTGCGTTTCGTCTCGCCGTGCGCGAATCCGTCCCGGCGCGCGCAGCTCGAGCAGATGCTGCAGGGCCGCGACCTGCCCCTGACCTTGCTCGACGGCCGCTCCCACGAGGCCCTCGCCGCGTGCGACGCGGTGCTCATCGCCTCAGGCACGGCCACCCTGGAAGCGTTGTTGTACAAGCGGCCCATGGTCGTTGCCTACCGCCTGGCACCGTTGACGTACTGGATTCTCAAACGCATGGTCAAGAGCCCGTACGTATCGCTGCCCAACCTGCTGGCCCAGCGCCTGTTGGTGCCCGAGCTGCTGCAGGACGCCGCCACCAGCGATGCCCTGGCCCAGACCCTGGCGCCGCTGCTCACCGACGGCACACAGCAGACCGACAGCTTCGACCAGATTCACCGCACCTTGCGTCGTGACGCCTCCAACCAGGCGGCTGACGCGGTGTTGGCCTTGCTAGGAGAGCGATAGCATGCAGATGGGGCTGGACTTCAATCTGGTCGAGGAACTGGTTGCCGGTGTCGACGAAGTGGGCCGTGGGCCGCTGTGTGGCGATGTCGTGACCGCGGCGGTGATCCTCGATCCGCAGCGTCCGATCCTGGGCCTGAACGACTCGAAGAAGCTCACCGAGGCCAAGCGCGAGGCGCTGTTCGACGAAATCTGCGAGAAAGCCCTGAGCTTTTTCATCGCGCGCGCCACGGTAGAAGAAATCGATAGCCTGAACATCCTGCAGGCCACCATGCTGGCCATGCAGCGTGCGGTGGAGGGTTTGAGCATCACGCCCAAGCTTGCACTGATCGACGGTAACCGTTGCCCGAAGCTCGCAGTGCCGGCTGCGCCGGTGGTGCAGGGCGATGCCCAGGTGCCGGCGATCGCCGCTGCGTCCATCCTGGCCAAGGTTACCCGTGACCGAGAGATGAGCGCGTTCGAGCTGATCTACCCGGGCTATGGCATCGGCGGGCACAAGGGCTACCCGACGCCGGCGCACCTGGAGGCCCTGGCGCGGTTGGGGCCGACGCCGATTCACCGGCGCTCGTTCGCGCCGGTACGCGCCGCGTGGGAAGCACGTGAAGGCATTACCGATTCTCTGATCTGATCCATCGGGGCCGCTTGGTCTCTGTGGGAGATCACCCAGCCCTCCCGCCCCCCCTGTAGGAGCGGGCTTGTCCCGCGATTGGGTTGCACAGCAGCCCCAAATTCCCCCTGCATTTACGCTACAATCCCGCCCTTGTCGTTTAGCACTGCTACAGGATCATCCATGTCGGTCTCCTTCGTTCACCTTCGCGTGCACTCCGAATTCTCGCTGGTCGACGGCCTGGTGCGGATCAAGCCGCTGGCCAAGGCATTGGCGGGGATGAACATGCCGGCGGTGGCGATCACCGACCAGAGCAACATGTGCTCGCTGGTGAAGTTCTACAAGACCGCCATGGGCGCCGGTATCAAGCCGATCTGTGGCGCCGACCTGTGGCTGGCAGGCAGCGACCCCGATGCACCGCTATCGCGCATCTGCTTCCTGGCGATGAACCCCAAGGGCTACCGCAACCTCACCGAACTGATCTCCCGCGGCTGGACCGACGGCCAGCGCAATGGTCTGGTGATCATCCAGCGCGAATGGATCGCCCCGGCCAGCGAAGGCCTGATCGGCTTGTCGGCGGCCAAGGAAGGGGATATCGGCATGGCCCTGCTGGCAGGCAAGGCCGAAGAGGCCGAGGCCCTGTTGCGTGACTGGATGCAGATGCTTCCGGATCGATTCTATGTCGAGGTGCAGCGCACCAATCGTGCCGGAGACGAAGAATACCTGCACGCCGCCGTGGCCCTGGCCGACAAGGTCGGTGCGCCGCTGGTGGCGACCAACGATGTGCGCTTCATCAAACAGTCCGACTTCGACGCCCATGAGACGCGCGTGTGCATCGGTGAAGGCTGGACCCTCGACGACCCTCGCCGCCCGCGCATGTACAGCGACCAGCAGTACCTCAAGAGCGCCGAGGAAATGGCCGAGCTGTTCAGCGACCTGCCGGACGCCATCGCCAACACCGTGGAAATCGCCAAACGCTGCAACATCACCGTGCAGCTGGGCAAGTACTTCCTTCCCGATTTCCCGACACCCAACGGCATGGGCATCGACGACTATCTGCGTCATGTCTCCTATGAAGGCCTGGAAGAGCGCCTGGCGGTGCTCTGGCCCAAGGAGACCACGCCCAATTATGAAGAAAAGCGCCAGGTCTACCTGGACCGCCTGAAGTTCGAACTGGACATCATCATCCAGATGGGCTTCCCCGGTTACTTCCTGATCGTGATGGACTTCATCAAGTGGGCCAAGAACAACGGCGTGCCGGTGGGCCCGGGCCGGGGTTCGGGTGCCGGTTCGCTGGTGGCCTACGTACTGAAGATCACCGACCTCGACCCGCTGGCCTACGACCTGCTGTTCGAGCGCTTCCTCAACCCTGAACGTATTTCCATGCCCGACTTCGACGTCGACTTCTGCATGGATGGCCGCGACCGGGTGATCGACTACGTGGCCGAAGCCTACGGGCGCAACGCGGTGAGCCAGATCATCACCTTCGGTACCATGGCCGCCAAGGCGGTGGTGCGTGATGTGGCGCGGGTGCAGGGCAAGTCCTATGGCCTGGCCGACCGCCTGTCGAAGATGATCCCATTCGAAGTGGGTATGACTCTGGAGAAAGCCTACGAGCAGGAAGAGATCCTGCGCGACTTCCTCAAGGGCGACGAGGACGCCCGCGAGATCTGGGACATGGCCCTCAAGCTCGAAGGTGTCACCCGCGGTACCGGCAAGCACGCCGGTGGCGTGGTGATCGCCCCGACCAAGCTCACCGACTTCTCGCCGATCGCCTGTGACGAAGAAGGCGGCGGCCTGGTGACCCAATTCGACAAGGACGACGTCGAGGCCGCGGGCCTGGTGAAGTTCGACTTCCTCGGCCTGCGTACGCTGACCATCATCAAGTGGGCGATGGAGATCATCAACCGCGAGCAGAAAAAGAAGAACCTGCCCGACGTCAACATCGACTTCATCCCGCTGGACGACCGCAAGACCTACGAGCTGTTGCAGAAGGCCGAGACCACGGCGGTGTTCCAGCTCGAATCGCGTGGCATGAAGGAGCTGATCAAGAAGCTCAAGCCCGACTGCCTGGAAGACCTGATCGCACTGGTGGCGCTGTTCCGCCCCGGCCCGCTGCAGTCGGGCATGGTGGACGACTTCATCAACCGCAAGCATGGCCGTGCGGAGCTGGCCTACCCACACCCGGACTACCAGTATGACGGCCTGAAACCGGTGTTGGCGCCGACCTACGGCATCATTCTGTACCAGGAACAGGTGATGCAGATCGCCCAGGTCATGGCCGGCTACACCCTCGGCGGCGCCGACATGCTGCGCCGGGCCATGGGCAAGAAGAAGCCCGAGGAGATGGCCAAGCAGCGCGGTGGCTTCATCGAAGGCTGCGCGAACAATGGCATCGACGCGGACCTGGCCGGCAACATCTTCGACCTGGTGGAAAAGTTCGCCGGCTACGGCTTCAACAAATCCCACTCGGCCGCCTACGGCCTGGTCTCCTACCAGACCGCCTGGCTCAAGACCCACCACCCGGCGCCGTTCATGGCTGCGGTGCTCTCGGCGGATATGCACAACACCGACAAGGTGGTCGTGCTGGTCGAGGAAGTGCGCAACATGAAGCTGCGCCTCGATGCGCCGGACGTGAACTTCTCCGACTTCAAGTTCACCGTCAACAACGATGGCCGCATCGTCTACGGCCTGGGCGCGATCAAGGGCGTCGGCGAAGGCCCAGTGGAGGCCATCGTCGAGGCGCGTGCCGAGGGTGGGCCGTTCAAGGACCTGTTCGACTTCTGCGAGCGCGTGGACTTGAAACGCATCAACAAGCGCACCCTCGACGCCCTGATCCGCAGTGGTGCCCTGGACCGCCTGGGCCCTTACTTCCATGACGAGATCAAAGCCTACCAGGCCAATATCGACCGCAACCGCGCGGTGCTGCTCTCGGCCCTGGAAGAGGCGATCAAGGCCGCCGAGCAGACGGCTCGTACCGCCGACAGCGGCCACATCGACCTGTTCGGCGGGCTGTTCGTCGAGGAGGATTCGGACGTCTATGCGAACCACCGCAAGGTGCGCGAGCTGACCCTCAAGGAGCGCCTGCGGGGCGAGAAGGACACCTTGGGCCTGTACCTGACCGGCCACCCGATCGACGAATACGAGACCGAAATCCGCCGCTTCGCCCGCCAGCGCATCGTCGACCTCAAACCGTCCCGCGATACCCAGACCGTGGCCGGGATGATCATTGCCCTGCGAGTGATGAAGAACAAGAAGGGCGACAAGATGGGCTTCGTCACCCTCGATGACCGATCCGGGCGGATCGAGGCTTCGCTGTTCGCCGATGCCTTCATGGCGGCCCAGGCCCTGCTGCAGACCGACGCGATGGTGGTGGTGGAAGGGGAGGTCAGCAACGACGACTTCTCCGGTGGCCTGCGCCTGCGGGTCAAGACCGTGATGACCATGGAGGACGCTCGGACCAAGCTGGCCGAGAGCCTACGCCTGAAAGTCGCCCATGAGGCACTCAAAGGCGACCGTCTGGCCTGGCTCGGCGAGCTGATCACCAAGCACCGCGGCGGCTGCCCGATCACCCTGGAATATACCGGCAGCGATGCCCGGGCCATGTTGCAGTTCGGCGACGAATGGTCGATCGACCCGGCCGATGGCCTGATTCAAGCGCTGCGTGACCAGTTCGGACGTGAGAACGTCTTCCTGCAATACCGCTGAACCGACGAATTTTACTCTCGACCTGAATGCGCCTGATCCCTTAAGGTAGGGCGCCAAACGGATCAACCGGCCGGCCGCCTGGCCGTAGACCCAAGACGGATGCCTATGAACCCGAATTTCCTCGACTTCGAACAGCCGATTGCCGACCTGCAAGCCAAGATCGAAGGGCTGCGCCTGGTGGGCAACGACAATTCGCTGAACATCAGCGATGAAATTGCCCGTCTGCAAGACAAGAGCAATACCCTGACCGAAAGCATCTTCGGCAACCTGACCAGCTGGCAGATCGCCCGCCTGGCCCGTCATCCGCGTCGTCCCTATACCCTGGACTACATCGACCACATCTTCACCGAGTTCGAAGAGCTGCACGGCGACCGTCATTTCGCCGACGACGCCGCGATCGTCGGTGGTACCGCGCGTCTGGACGGCAAGCCGGTCATGGTCATCGGTCACCAGAAGGGCCGTGAAGTGCGCGAGAAAGTCCGCCGCAACTTCGGCATGCCGCGTCCGGAAGGCTATCGCAAAGCTTGTCGCCTGATGGAAATGGCCGAGCGCTTCAAGATGCCGATCCTCACCTTCATCGACACCCCAGGTGCCTACCCGGGCATCGACGCCGAAGAGCGCAACCAGAGCGAAGCAATCGCCTGGAACCTGCGTGTGATGGCACGCCTGAAGACGCCGATCATCGCCACCGTCATCGGTGAGGGTGGTTCCGGCGGCGCGCTGGCCATCGGTGTGTGCGACCAGCTGAACATGCTGCAGTACTCCACTTACTCGGTGATCTCGCCGGAAGGCTGCGCCTCGATCCTGTGGAAGACCGCCGACAAGGCGGCGGACGCTGCCGAGGCCATGGGCATCACCGCAGAGCGCTTGAAGAGCTTGAATATCGTCGACAAGGTCATCAGTGAGCCCCTGGGCGGCGCCCACCGCGACCCGGCGAAGATGTCCGAAAGCATCCGCGCCGACCTGGTCGAGCAGTTGGACATGCTGGGCAAGTTCGACACCGATGCCCTGCTGGCGCGCCGTTACGAGCGCCTGATGAGCTACGGCGTCTGATAGACCCTGGGGCCGTCTTGCGGCCCTTTCGCGGCACAAGGCCGCTCCTACAGGTTTTGCGCTCCTACCGATGCTGCGATACCTGTAGGAGCGGCCTTGTGCCGCGAAAGGGGGCGAAGCATCCCCGGCCATCACCCGCCAAGTGAGGCCCTAATGATCAACCTCACCCCCTGGCTAGACGCCTCCGCCTGGCACGTCGCCTTCTCCGGTGGCCTCGATTCCACCGTCCTCCTGCACCTGCTGGCCGACTACGTCCGTGCCCATGACGCACCACCGCTGCGCGCCGTGCACATCCACCATGGCTTGCAGGCCGCCGCCGACGGCTGGCCAGCGCATTGCCAGTCAGTTTGCGATGGCCTGGGTATCGAGCTGCAGGTGATCCATGTGCAGGTCGCCCCCGGCGCCAGTCTCGAGCAGGCTGCCCGGGACGCTCGCTATGCCGCGTTCAGCCAGTTGCTCGGGCCGGGCGACGTGCTGTTCACCGGCCAGCACCGCGAGGACCAGGCCGAAACCCTGCTCTTTCGTCTGTTGCGCGGCGCCGGGCTGCGCGGCCTGGCAGCGATGCCAGCGGCACGCGCGCTGGGGCAGGGCACCTTGGCCAGGCCGTTGCTGGCGGTGGCGCGGGGGCAATTGCTGGCCCATGCCAAGGCAGCCGGGCTTGCCTGGGTCGAGGACCCTTCCAATGCCGACACCGTCTTCGCCCGCAACTACCTGCGTCGCGAGGTCTTCCCCTTGTTGGGTCAACGCTGGCCCCAGGCAGCCGGCAACCTGGCACGCAGTGCCGAGCATCTGGGCGAGGCCCTGGGCCTGCTGGACGAGTTGGCCTGCAGCGACCTGGCGCCAGCCGCACGCGGCGCGCCACTACCGTGGCTGGGCCTGGATTCCCTGGATTTGGAAAGCCTCAAGGCACTGTCACCCGCACGCCAGCGCAATGCCCTGCAATACTGGCTGAGCAGCCGTACCCGGCTGCCGGACAGCCGTCACTGGGCCGGTTGGGAGGACCTGCGCGACGCGGCCATCGATGCCCAGCCAATTTGGCACCTCGGCGACGGCGTGCTGCAGCGAAGCCATGGGCGTATCTGGTGGTTGAGCGGACAGTGGCTCGAATCGGTCGCTGGCAGGCTGGCCTGGGTGGACCCGGGTTCGCCCTTGGCGTTACCCGGCAACGGGTGTGTGTATGTGCAGGGCGGCGCCTGGCCCGCTGGGTTGCAGGTGGGCTACCGTCAAGGAGGCGAGGTCCTCGATGTGCCCGGCCGTGGCCGGCGCGACCTCAAGCGCCTGCTCAATGAGTGGCAGGTGCCGCATTTCGTGCGGCCACGCCTGCCGTTGCTGCTGCTGGGCGAGCAGGTGCTGGCGGTGGCCAATCTGCCGCTGGCAGGGCAGGGCGGCCCGCAGTTTCACTGGCAGCCACCGACGAGCGTGCAAGGTTTGAGCTGAAGGGTACATTCGGGTAGACTACCCTCCCTTCTTGATACAGCTTCTGTGGGTTCATCGAAAACACAGGAGTTGCCGATTACCAAGCAGTTTTTTGCTGGGCTGATTCTTAAAATGACGAGCGAGCTCCATGCCGGGGATACCCCTGGTTTGTACAGACGCGGCAGTTTTTCGAGATGCACTGTGATAGACGCAGGTGATCGGGGGCTTCGGCCTTCCTTCGCTTTCTCCGGCGGCGCTGGCCGCTTTAACGCAGACTTCTAGGGTTTTTCATGACGCGCTACATATTCGTCACGGGCGGTGTTGTTTCTTCATTGGGGAAAGGCATTGCCTCGGCTTCCTTGGCGGCCATCCTGGAGGCGCGGGGGCTCAAGGTCACCATGCTCAAGCTGGACCCGTACATCAACGTCGACCCCGGCACCATGAGCCCGTTCCAGCACGGTGAGGTGTTCGTCACCCACGACGGCGCCGAGACCGACCTTGACCTGGGCCACTACGAGCGGTTCATCCGCACGACCATGACCCAGAACAACAACTTCACCACCGGCCGCATCTACGAGCACGTGCTGCGCAAGGAGCGCCGTGGTGACTACCTGGGCGCGACCATCCAGGTGATCCCGCACATCACCGACGAGATCAAGCGTCGCATCATCAAGGGCGCCGGCGATGCCGATGTGGCCCTGGTGGAAATCGGCGGTACCGTCGGTGACATCGAGTCGCAGCCGTTCCTCGAGGCCATCCGTCAGCTGCGCGTCGAAGTGGGCTCCAAGCGCGCCATGCTGATGCACCTGACCCTGGTTCCGTACATCGCCACTGCGGGCGAGACCAAGACCAAGCCGACCCAGCACTCGGTCAAGGAGCTGCGCTCCATCGGCCTGCAGCCAGACGTGCTGATCTGCCGTTCCGACCACCCGGTCGACGCCTCGTCGCGCCGCAAGATCGCGCTGTTCACCAACGTCGAAGAGCGCGCGGTGATCTCCCTGGAAGACGTCGACACCATCTACAAGATCCCGGGTGTGCTGCATGCCCAGGGCCTGGACGATTTCGTCGTCGAGCGCTTCGGCCTGCAGTGCAACAGCGCCGACCTGTCCGAGTGGGACCAGGTGGTGGACGCCAAGCTCAACCCTGAGCATGAAGTCACCATCGCCATGGTCGGCAAGTACATGGAGCTGCTGGATGCATACAAGTCGCTGATCGAGGCGATGAGCCACGCTGGCATCCAGAACCGCACCAAGGTCAACCTGCGCTACATCGATTCCGAAGACATCGAGAACCAGGGCACCAGCCTGCTCGAAGGCGCCGATGCCATCCTGGTCCCGGGCGGTTTCGGCCTGCGCGGTGTGGAAGGCAAGATCACCGCGGTGCAATACGCCCGCGAGAACAAGGTCCCTTACCTGGGTATCTGCCTGGGCATGCAGGTTGCGGTGATCGAGTTCGCCCGTAACGTGATGGGCTGGAAAGACGCCAACTCCACCGAATTCGACCGCAACAGCGGCCACCCGGTCGTGGGCCTGATCACCGAGTGGGCCGATGCCACCGGTGCCGTCGAGACCCGCACCGAAGCCTCGGACCTGGGCGGCACGATGCGCCTGGGTGCGCAGGAGTGCCAGCTGATGGGCAACTCGAACGTCCACGACTGCTACGGCAAGGACGTGATCGTCGAGCGCCACCGTCACCGCTACGAAGTCAACAACACCCTGCTGCCGCAGATGGTCGAGGCTGGCCTGGTGGTGTCCGGTCGTTCAGGCGACGGCGCCCTGGTGGAAGTGGTCGAGTCCAAGGACCACCCATGGTTCGTGGCGTGCCAGTTCCACCCCGAGTTCACCTCGACCCCGCGTGACGGCCACCCGCTGTTCAGTGGCTTCGTCAAGGCGGCCCTGGCGCAGAAGAACAAGGCCTGATCCATGACCCAGAAGATCATTCGCGTCGGTAACATCGAGATCGCCAACGACAAGCCGTTCGTCCTGTTCGGCGGCATGAACGTCCTGGAGTCCCGTGACCTGGCTCTGAAGGTCTGCGAAGAGTACGTGCGGGTGACCGAGAAGCTCGGTATCCCGTATGTGTTCAAGGCCAGCTTCGACAAGGCCAACCGTTCGTCGGTTACTTCGTACCGTGGCCCAGGCATGGAAGAAGGGCTGAAGATCTTCGAGGAGATCAAGCGTACCTTCAACGTGCCGGTGATCACCGACGTGCACGAGCCCTACCAGTGCGAACCGGTCGCGAAAGTGTGCGACATCATCCAGCTGCCGGCCTTCCTGTCGCGCCAGACCGACCTGGTGGTGGCGATGGCCAAGACTGGCGCGGTGATCAACATCAAGAAGGCGCAGTTCCTCGCGCCTCACGAGATGAAACACATCCTCGCCAAGTGCGTCGAGGCCGGCAACGACCAGTTGATCCTCTGCGAGCGCGGTTCGAGCTTCGGCTACAACAACCTGGTGGTGGATATGCTCGGCTTCGGCATCATGAAGCAGTTCGAGTACCCGGTGTTCTTCGACGTGACCCACTCGTTGCAGATGCCGGGCGGTCGCTCCGACTCGGCCGGCGGTCGCCGCGCCCAGGTTACAGACCTGGCCAAGGCCGGCATGAGCCAAGGCCTGGCCGGGCTGTTCCTGGAAGCCCACCCGGACCCGGACAACGCCAAGTGCGACGGCCCATGCGCCTTGCGCCTGGACAAGCTGGAGCCGTTCCTCAGCCAGCTCAAGCAGCTGGATGACCTGGTGAAAAGTTTTCCGACGGTAGAAACCGCGTAAAGCTCATTTCTCGGGTAAAGTACCGCCCGTTCCACCCCTGACCTTTCGGTCAGGGGCTCCCTTCGCCAGGCCTGCCCGTGCCATGTCGCCTGGTGAACGGCAAGAATTCCCAAAGCTGCGTTGTTTTCGTCAATTCTGGAGTGCTTACAACAATGGCAAAGATCGTCGACATCAAAGGTCGTGAAGTTCTCGATTCGCGTGGCAACCCCACCGTGGAAGCCGATGTACTGCTCGACAACGGCATCATCGGCAGCGCTTGCGCGCCGTCGGGTGCTTCCACTGGCTCGCGCGAAGCGCTGGAGCTGCGTGATGGCGACAAGAGCCGTTACCTGGGCAAGGGCGTGCTGAAGGCCGTCGCCAACATCAACGGCCCGATCCGCGACCTGCTGCTGGGCAAGGACCCAGCAGACCAGAAGGCCCTGGACCGTGCCATGATCGAACTGGACGGTACCGAGAACAAGGCCAAGCTGGGCGCCAACGCCATCCTGGCTGTCTCCCTGGCTGCTGCCAAGGCCGCCGCCCAGGACCAGGACCTGCCGCTGTACGCACACATCGCCAACCTCAACGGCACCCCGGGCCAGTACTCCATGCCGGTGCCGATGATGAACATCATCAACGGCGGCGAGCACGCCGACAACAACGTCGACATCCAGGAGTTCATGGTCCAGCCGGTTGGCGCCAAGACCTTCTCCGACGCCCTGCGCATGGGCACCGAGATCTTCCATCACCTCAAAGGTGTGCTCAAGGCCCGTGGCCTGAACACCGCCGTGGGTGACGAAGGTGGCTTCGCCCCGAACCTGGCCTCCAACGAAGACGCCCTGGGCGCCATCGCCGAGGCCGTCGAGAAGGCCGGCTACAAGCTGGGCACCGATGTGACCCTGGCGCTGGATTGCGCGGCTTCCGAGTTCTATGAAGGCGGCAAGTACAACCTGTCCGGTGAAGGCAAGTCGTTCGACGCCGAAGGTTTCGCCGAGTACCTGAAGGGCCTGACTGAGCGCTTCCCGATCATCTCGATCGAAGATGGCTTGGACGAGTCCGACTGGGCGGGCTGGAAGATCCTTACCGACAAGATCGGCGCCAAGGTCCAGCTGGTCGGTGACGACCTGTTCGTGACCAACACCAAGATCCTCAAGGAAGGCATCGAGAAGGGCATCGGTAACTCGATCCTGATCAAGTTCAACCAGATCGGCTCGCTGACCGAGACCCTGGAAGCCATCCAGATGGCCAAGGCCGCTGGCTACACCGCAGTGATCTCGCACCGCTCCGGTGAAACCGAAGATTCCACCATCGCCGACCTGGCCGTGGGTACCGCTGCCGGCCAGATCAAGACCGGTTCGCTGTGCCGTTCCGACCGCGTCTCCAAGTACAACCAGCTGCTGCGTATCGAAGAGCAGCTGGGTGCCAAGGCGGTGTACCGCGGCCGTGCCGAGTTTCGCGGCTGAGCAAGAGATGGTAAAAAGGCAGCAGCCGAGGCCGTCTGAACGTTCGTACTGAACTGCCAGACGCTTCTTACGGGTTTCTGTCGACGAAGCCTGGCCTCGGCCAGGCTTCGTGCTATCGGAAGCCCGCAGCGGCGGCCTTTTACCTCTGGATACTTTGATGCGCAGTCCCTATTGGTTGTTTCTCGTCCTGCTCCTGCTGCTCGGTGGCCTGCAGTATCGCCTCTGGGTGGGCAATGGCAGCCTGGCGCAAGTGGCCGAGCTCAAGCAGCAGATCGCCGAACAGCATGCGGAAAACGAGCGGCTGCTCGAGCGTAACCGTGTGCTGGATGCCGAAGTCCTGGAGTTGAAAAAAGGTATGGAGACCGTGGAAGAGCGGGCTCGTCATGAACTGGGGATGGTCAAGGAGGGCGAAACCCTCTACCAGTTGCCGCAAAAATGACACAGATGCTACCGGCCTTCTGGGCCGTGATTCCTGCCGCGGGCGTTGGCGCCCGCATGGCTGCCGATCGTCCCAAGCAATACCTGCAGTTGGGCGGGCAGACCCTCCTCGAGCACAGCCTCGACTGTTTCCTCGACCACCCCACGCTCAAGGGCGTGGTGGTCAGCATTGCCGCCGATGATCCGTACTGGCCTGGCCTGCGTTGCGCCAGCGACCCGCGCATCCAGCGGGCTGCCGGTGGCCGTGAGCGTGCCGACTCGGTGCTCAATGCCTTGTTGCTGCTGCACGCCCAGGGCGCGGCCGACGATGATTGGGTGTTGGTGCATGACGCAGCACGGCCGAACCTGGCGCGCAGCGACCTGGATCGGTTGCTGTCGGAATTGGCCGATGACCCTGTCGGCGGCCTGCTTGCGGTGCCGGCGCGCGACACCCTCAAGCGCGCCGATGCCCACGGGCGAGTCAGCGCCACGGTGGACCGCAGTACGATCTGGCAGGCCTACACGCCGCAGATGTTCCGCCTCGGCGCATTGCACCGGGCCCTGGCGGAATGCCTGGTATCGGATGTGCTGGTCACCGACGAAGCGTCTGCCATCGAGTGGTCGGGGCAGGCGCCGCGGTTGATCGAGGGGCGTAGTGACAATATCAAGGTCACTCGGCCTGAAGATCTGGAATGGTTGCGCCAGCGCTGGGTGGGTAGGCGCTGAAGTTGTTGGGACCGCTGTGCGGTCCTTTCGCGGCAGGCCGCTGCTACAGGCGAACGTGAAACTCCTGTAGGAACGGCCTGGTGCCGCGAAAGGGCCGCGCAGCGGCTCCAGCGAACCATCAGGCCAACCGGTACTCCGGCAACCCCGCCAACCCTTCTTTCAGGTAATCCACCAAGCGCCGCACCTTAGGCGACAAATGCCGCTGCTGTGGGTACAGCGCCCACACAGCCGTGTTTGGCGGCTGGTGCGCCTCCAGCAACGACACCAGCGCGCCACTGTGTAGATGCTCGAGCACGTAATAGTCCGGCAGCTGGCACAACCCCATCCCCAGCAACGCCGCATCCAGCACGGCCTGCCCGCTGTTGCACCGCCAGTTGCCCTGCACGCGCTGGCTCAGTTCCCGCCCGTCCTGCTGCAACATCCACACATCCGAGCTGCCGACCAGACAGTTGTGCCGCGCCAGTTCCGACAGGCTATGTGGCCGGCCGTAACGCTCCAGGTAGGCGGGTGATGCGCACAGGTACATGCGCCGCGGGGCCAGACGGGTGGCGACCAGGCGAGAGTCCTGCAAGCGTCCGAGGCGTATCGCCAGGTCCATGCCTTCATGCACCAGGTCCAATGTGCGGTTGCTCAGTTCCACCTCCACCCTGAGCTGCGGGTACAACGTCATGAAACGAGTCACCAGGGGCACGATGAAGCGTTCGCCGTAGGCCACCGCGCAGGTCATGCGCAGCAGCCCCTTGGGCTCGCTGGCCAGGTCGCCCATGGCGCGTAGTGCTTCTTCGCGGCCATCCTGCAGGCGTTGGCAATGCTGCAGGAAGGTCTGCCCGGCTTCGCTGAGGGTCACCCGGCGGGTGCTGCGGTACAGCAGCGGCGTCTGCAGGCGCTCTTCGAGGCGGGCGATCTGTCGGCTGATGTGGGAGGAGGAAACACCCAGGCGTTCGGCGGCAGCGGTGAACTGGCCGGTTTCGGCCACCGCGACGAATTCGTCGATACCTTCCCAGCGACTGCTCATTGATTATCCCTGTACGGCAATAATGTTTTTACTTCTGCCTGATTATTCATCAAAAGCCGGTGAATTACACTGCCGGACAGAATCGATCCCCTTATCTGGAGACCTTTGATGATCAAGTCCCGCGCTGCCGTTGCCTTCGAGGCCAAGAAACCCCTGGAAATCGTCGAAGTCGACGTGGCCATGCCCAAAGCCGGTGAGGTGCTGCTGCGCGTGGTCGCCAGCGGTGTTTGCCACACCGACGCCTACACCCTGTCCGGCGCCGACCCGGAAGGCATCTTCCCGTCGATCCTCGGCCATGAAGGTGGCGCTATCGTCGAAGCGGTAGGCGAGGGCGTGACCTCGGTGGCCGTGGGCGACCACGTGATCCCGCTGTACACCCCAGAGTGCGGCAAGTGCAAGTTCTGCCTCTCGGGCAAGACCAACCTGTGCCAGGCCATCCGCGCCACCCAGGGCAAGGGCCTGATGCCCGACGGCACCACCCGCTTCTCGTACAAGGGCCAGCAGCTGTTCCACTACATGGGCACCTCGACCTTCTCCGAGTACACCGTGCTGCCTGAAATCTCCGTGGCCAAGATCCAGAAGGAAGCACCGCTGGAGAAGGTGTGCCTGCTCGGGTGTGGCGTCACCACCGGTATCGGTGCGGTGCTCAACACCGCCAAGGTCAAGCCGGGTGACACCGTGGCTATCTTCGGCCTGGGCGGCATCGGCCTGTCCGCCGTGATCGGCGCGGTGAAGGCCAAGGCCTCGCGCATCATCGCCATCGACATCAACCCGGCCAAGTTCGAGATCGCTCGCCAACTGGGCGCCACCGACTGCATCAACCCGAAAGACTACGATCGCCCGATCCAGGAAGTGATCGTCGACCTCACCGACGGTGGTGTGGACTTCTCCTTCGAGTGCATCGGCAACGTGCAACTGATGCGCGCCGCGCTGGAATGCTGCCACAAGGGCTGGGGCGAGTCGGTGATCATCGGTGTGGCCGGTGCCGGCCAGGAAATCGCCACCCGTCCGTTCCAACTGGTCACCGGCCGTGTATGGCGCGGCTCGGCCTTCGGTGGCGTACGCGGCCGCAGCGAACTGCCAAGCTACGTGGAAATGTCCGAGAAGGGCGAGATTCCGCTGGACACCTTCATCACCCACACCATGGGCCTGGAGGACATCAACAAAGCCTTCGACCTGATGCATGAAGGCAAGAGCATCCGCAGCGTGATCCACTTCTGAGGTCCGTCATGAGCCTGGAAAACATCTCTTGCCAGAAGAGCTTCGGCGGCTGGCACAAGCGCTACCGGCACCACTCCAAGGTGCTGGGCTGCGACATGGTGTTCGCCGTGTACCTGCCACCGCAGGCCGAGCAGGGTGAAAAGCTGCCGGTGCTGTACTGGCTCAGCGGCCTGACCTGCACCGACGAGAACTTCATGCAGAAGGCCGGCGCCCAGCGCCTGGCCGCCGAGCTTGGCCTGATCATCGTCGCCCCGGACACCAGCCCGCGCGGCGAGCAGGTACCGGGCGACCCGGATGGCGCCTGGGACTTCGGCCTGGGCGCCGGGTTCTACCTCAACGCCACCCAGCAGCCCTGGGCCCAGCACTACCGCATGCATGACTATGTAGTGGATGAACTGCCCGCCTTGGTGGAGGCCCACTTCCCGGCCTCCGATCAGCGCAGCATCAGCGGGCACTCCATGGGTGGCCACGGTGCGCTGGTCTGTGCCTTGCGCAACCCGGGCCGGTACCGCTCGGTGTCGGCGTTCTCGCCGATCAGCAACCCGATGGATTGCCCGTGGGGCGAAAAGGCGTTTTCCCGTTACCTGGGTGACGACCGTGCGCGCTGGCGCGAGTGGGATGCCAGCGTGCTGCTCGCCGAGACGCCTGTCGGGCAGTGCCCGCCGCTGTTGGTGGACCAGGGCGATCGGGATGACTTCCTGGAGAAGCAGCTCAAGCCCGAAGCCTTGGAGCAGGCAGCACGCAAGGGCGGCCATGAGCTGACCTTGCGCCTGCAACCGGGCTATGACCACAGCTACTACTTCATCGCCAGCTTCATCGATGAGCACCTGCGTCATCACGCGGTGGCGCTGGGGCGGGTGTGAGGATTTAATGTAGCATTTTCAGCGCCTGCGAGATCGAGCGCCGCCCGCGCGGCGCTCGATCTCGCAGGCGCAAAAAATGTCGTGGCGATCACCTCCAGCCCCAATGTCAGCTAAAGCAGGTAGAATCCCGCCCTGACTCAATCAGGGCTTTTTCCTATGCGTATTGGCCACGGCTACGATGTGCACCGTTTCTGCGACGGTGATTTCATTACCCTGGGCGGGGTGCGTATCCCCCACAAATACGGCCTGTTGGCCCATTCCGATGGTGACGTGCTGCTGCACGCCCTGAGCGATGCCTTGCTCGGCGCCGCGGCGCTGGGTGACATCGGCAAGCATTTCCCCGATACCGACCCCCAGTTCAAGGGGGCCGACAGCCGCGTGCTGTTGCGCCACGTGGTCGGTATCGTCCAGGCCAAGGGCTGGAAGGTCGGCAACGTCGACGCCACCATCGTGGCCCAGGCACCGAAGATGGCGCCGCACATCGAGGCCATGCGCCAGCGGGTCGCCGAAGACCTGCAGGTCGGGCTCGACCAGGTCAACGTCAAGGCGACCACCACCGAGAAGCTGGGCTTCACTGGCCGTGAGGAGGGCATCGCCGTGCATGCGGTCGCCCTGTTGCTGCCGGCATGACCGAACTGGAACTGTTGGGCCCGAGGGCGTCGGGCGAGCCCCTCGGCCAGGCTGTATTGAAAGCCGTCGCCGAAGATTTCCAGGTCGATGAAGTACTGGACATTCCACTTTCCGGTCAAGGCGAGCACCTCTGGCTATGGGTCGAAAAGCGTGACCTGAACACCGAAGAGGCCGCCCGTCGCCTGGCCCGTGCTGCAGGCGTGCCGGTGCGTGCCATCAGCTATGCAGGGCTCAAGGATCGTCAGGCCCTGACCCGCCAATGGTTCAGCCTGCACCTGCCGGGCAAGGCCGACCCCGATCTGTCGCGCGCTGAAGACGCCAACCTGAGCGTGCTCAAGCAGGTGCGACACCAGCGCAAGCTGCAGCGCGGCGCCCATTCGGCCAATGGCTTCACCTTGCGTCTTACCGCCCTGCGTGCCGACCATGACGCCCTCGACGCGCGCCTGGCCCTGCTGAAAGCCCAGGGCGTGCCGAACTACTTTGGCAGCCAGCGTTTCGGCCATGCCGGCGGCAATGTGCATGATGCGCAGGACTGGGCGGCCCGCAAGGCATTGCCCGAGCAGCGCAATGTTCGTTCGCGGCTGTTGTCGGCCGGGCGCAGCTACCTGTTCAACCAGGTACTGGCTACCAGGGTCGCCGAGGGTACCTGGAACAAGGCGCAGGTCGGGGACCTGTTGGCCTTCACGGACAGTCGTAGCTTTTTTCCTGCTGGCGACAAGGAAATTTCTGATCCTCGTTTGTCGATTCTCGACTTGCATCCTACTGGCCCGTTGTGGGGCGAAGGCCCTACGCCGGCCTGCGGCCCAGTATTCACGCTGGAATCAGGCGTCGGTGAACAGCACGTGGCGCTGTGCCAGTGGCTGGCGCAAGCGGGCATGAGTCACGAACGGCGTATCCTGCGGCTCCCTATTGGCGAGCTGACGTGGCATTATCCCGAGCCTGATATCCTGCAACTGGAATTCGTCCTTCCGGCCGGATGCTTCGCCACCGTGGTGGTGCGCGAGCTCGTCGATCTGGTGCCGGCAGGGCAGACGGACAGCCCATGCGTATTCTGATTTCGAATGACGACGGTGTTACCGCACCCGGCCTCGCCGCGCTGCATGCTGCGCTGGTGGATCACGCCGAGTGCGTGGTGATTGCCCCGGATCAAGACAAGAGCGGCGCCAGCAGTTCGCTGACGCTGGACCGGCCACTGCACCCGCAGACCCTGGCCAATGGCTTCATCAGCCTCAACGGCACGCCGACCGACTGCGTGCACCTGGGGCTCAACGGCCTGTTGCCGGAAACGCCTGACATGGTCGTGTCCGGCATCAACCTGGGCGCCAACCTGGGGGACGACGTGCTGTATTCCGGTACCGTCGCCGCGGCACTGGAGGGGCGCTTCTTGGGCGGCACCTCGCTTGCCTTCTCGTTGCTGTCGCGCCAGCCGGACAACCTACCCACCGCCGCCTATATCGCGCGGCGCCTGGTGGAGGCCCAGTCACGCTTGGAGCTGCCGCCGCGCACGGTGCTCAACGTCAATATCCCCAACCTCCCGCTCGAGCATATCCGGGGCATTCAGCTGACCCGCCTCGGCCACCGCGCGCGCGCCGCCGCGCCGACCAAGGTGGTCAACCCACGGGGCAAGGAAGGCTATTGGATCGCCGTGGCCGGCGATGCCGAAGACGGTGGGCCGGGTACCGACTTCCATGCGGTGATGCAGGGCTATGTGTCGATCACCCCGCTGCAGCTGGACCGCACCTTCAATGATGCCTTCGAACGTCTCGACGGTTGGCTGGAGGGCCTGCTCTGATGCGTGAACAGGACGATATGCTGCGCCGCGGTATCGGCATGACTTCCCAGCGGACCCGGGAGCGGCTGATCCAGCGCTTGTACGAGGAAGGCGTCTCGAACACGCAGGTGCTCGAGGTCATCCGACGTACCCCGCGCCACCTGTTCGTCGACGAGGCCCTGGCGCACCGGGCCTACGAAGACACGGCACTGCCGATCGGGCACAACCAGACCATCTCCCAGCCGTTCATGGTCGCCCACATGAGCGAGCTGCTGCTCGAGGCCGGGCCGCTGGACAAGGTCCTGGAGATCGGTACCGGCTCGGGCTACCAGACGGCGGTCCTGGCGCAGTTGGTGGAGCGGGTGTTCTCGGTGGAGCGGATCAAGGTCCTGCAGGACAGGGCCAAGGAGCGCCTGGTCGAGCTCAACCTGCGCAACGTGGTGTTCCGTTGGGGGGACGGCTGCGAGGGTTGGCCGGCGCTCGCCCCTTACAACGGCATCATCGTCACTGCCGTGGCCCCGGAAGTGCCCCAGGCGCTGCTGGACCAGCTGGCGCCCGGGGGGCGCATGGTGATCCCGGTAGGGCCTGCCGGCGAAGCGCAGCAATTGATGCTGATCGTGCGCGAGGAACATGGGTTCTCCCGTCGGGTGCTGGGTAACGTGCGCTTCGTGCCACTGCTCAACGGCCCGCTGGCCTGAGGGCGCACGGAATATTTACGGCATCGACGAATTCTTCTGCCGCGCCCCTGTCTATCGTGCGGGGTTTCGCCAGTCTTGTCGTGGCACCTGAGCCGGCACCCCAAGGCGTGTCGGCTCGTTTATAATTGCAACAATATTGCATTTCGTATCGTCATATCGTTTCGGCACCATGAGGGGAGCGCGGGTGGGGCACACAATCATGCGGCAACGCAAGGATCAGTCGTTTTTCAGGCTACTGGTGATTGCCCTGGCCATGGCCACATCGCTGGCTGGTTGCTCCAGCACCAGTTCCAACAATGCGCGCGTGGTCGATCGCAACAATACGGTGCCCAAGCGCCCCACCGTGACGTCCGGGCAATATGTGGTCAAGCCCGGCGACACCCTGTACTCCATCGCCTTCCGCTACGGCTGGGACTACAAGGAGCTGGCCGCGCGCAACAACATCGCCGCGCCCTATACCATTCGCCCCGGCCAGGCCATCCGCTTCAGCAGTGGTTCAACTGGCACGACACGAGTGGTATCGAGCCCTTCCTCGTCCAGCAGGACCACCGTTACTCGCCGCCCGGTAGGCACCCCGGCCACGCCGCCTGCGAACAATCGGCCTGCCACGTCGGCCCCCGCGACGCCGGCACCTGTGGTTACCCAGGTGCCTGCTGCAGAGCGCTCGGTGGGTGGATGGACCTGGCCGGCCAATGGCGTCCTGATTGGAAAATTCGCTTCAAACGGTAGTTTGAATAAAGGCATTGATATCGCCGGTAATTTGGGACAGCCTGTTTTTGCTGCGTCTGGTGGTTCAGTGGTGTACGCCGGGAGTGGCTTGAGGGGCTACGGCGAGCTGATCATCATCAAGCACAGCGATACCTACGTCAGTGCCTACGGTCATAACCGCAGGCTTTTGGTTCGGGAGGGACAGCAGGTCAAGGCAGGGCAGACGATCGCTGAAATGGGGTCAACGGGCACTGATCGGGTGAAGCTGCATTTCGAGATTCGCCGTCAGGGCAAACCCGTCGATCCGCTCCAGTTCCTGCCACGTCGTTGATCTTTGCCCCGGCCTGTTCCCGCTGACGTAGAGGGGACAGGCTCCAGCGCTGCCAGGGAAACAGGTGCCGCTCGAGCCTGAGTTCGAACTCAGCAAAGGACTATAACAATGGCTCTCAGCAAAGAAGTGCCGGAGTTTGACATCGACGATGACCTCCTTCTGATGGAGACGGGCATCGTTTTGGAAACGGATGTGGTGTCAGACGAACCTGCTGTACCTTCGGTTCGGACCAGGGCTAAACAAGGCTCATCGCTCAAGCAACACAAATACATCGATTACAGCCGGGCGCTCGATGCCACCCAGCTGTATCTCAACGAGATCGGTTTCTCCCCGCTGCTTTCTCCCGAAGAGGAAGTGCACTATGCGCGCCTGTCGCAGAAAGGGGACCCGGCCGGTCGCAAGCGCATGATCGAGAGCAACTTGCGCTTGGTGGTCAAGATCGCTCGTCGTTACGTCAACCGTGGCCTGTCGCTGCTCGACTTGATCGAGGAGGGCAACTTGGGGTTGATCCGCGCAGTGGAGAAATTCGACCCGGAGCGTGGTTTCCGCTTCTCGACCTACGCCACTTGGTGGATCCGCCAGACCATCGAGCGGGCGATCATGAACCAGACCCGCACCATTCGCCTGCCGATCCACGTGGTGAAGGAACTCAACGTCTACCTGCGCGCCGCACGGGAGCTGACCCAAAAGCTCGACCACGAGCCTTCTCCGGAAGAAATCGCCAACCTGTTGGAAAAACCGGTCGCGGAGGTCAAGCGCATGCTTGGGCTCAACGAACGGGTTTCCTCGGTGGACGTCTCGCTCGGTCCAGACTCCGACAAGACCCTGCTCGACACCCTGACGGACGATCGCCCTACCGACCCTTGCGAGTTGCTGCAGGATGATGACCTTTCCCAGAGCATCGACCAGTGGCTGGGCGAGCTGACCGACAAGCAGCGCGAAGTGGTGGTACGCCGCTTCGGGCTACGCGGGCATGAGAGCAGCACCTTGGAGGATGTTGGCCTGGAAATCGGACTGACCCGTGAGCGGGTGCGGCAGATCCAGGTCGAGGGGCTCAAGCGCCTGCGCGAGATCCTCGAGAAGAATGGGCTCTCCAGCGAGTCCCTGTTCCAGTAAGCGCAGCTGCTTCGACAAACGCCCCGACGACCTCGGGGCGTTTTTGTTTGTAAGCACCCATGTTTATTCCGCTACCGTTGTGGCATTGCTTGTAAGCGTTTACTTACTTGTTGTGTAGGAATTTCCTGTAGGGATCAGTAAATCATTGTCGTTTCCATCCCATCGATAATCCTAACTTTATGATAGTTAAGACTTTTTTAGATATGAAAATGTGTGTCCACTGAATTGTTTTGAGAGGTTTGACGCTTGCTCGCCAAACTGGAATGGCTAGTATTCGAACTGTGTCGACGGACTGACACAGGCTTTCAAGGATGAAGGTCAGGGACATCGCAAGACGCGATTCATCAGGACGATGATTGGGACAAGCAGGGACTACGGAAAAAATGTGGGCGGGTCAAACCGCCCCTTTTTTTTGCCTGTAGAAAAGTCGAATGCCCCACGCCACCTTGTAGGAGCGGCCTTGTGCCGCGATCAGCTGCGCAGCAGGCGTTCAAGCCTGCGCGCACGATTTACCTGGTGTATCGAGGTCGCTGATTTTACCGCTGCTACGCAGCCGATCGCGGCACAAGGCCGCTCCTACAAGGGTGAGGCCTGCCACGTGATTCGCAGGCAATAAAAAAGGCCCTTTCGGGCCTTCTTCAGGTTCGGACGCTTAGCGTTCCAGATCCGCAATCTTGCCAGGCTTACCATCCCACTCTTCGGCGTCGGGCAGCGGGTCCTTGCGCTCGGTGATGTTCGGCCAGATCTCCGCCAGTTCTGCGTTCAGCTCGAGGAAGTTCTCCATGCCCGCAGGCACTTCGTCTTCCGAGAAGATGGCTTGGGCTGGGCATTCCGGCTCACACAGGGCGCAGTCGATGCACTCGTCCGGGTGAATCACCAGGAAGTTCGGGCCTTCGTAGAAGCAGTCCACCGGACAGACTTCCACGCAGTCGGTGTATTTGCATTTGATGCAGTTGTCGGTGACGACGAAGGTCATTTCTAGTTCTCTCCTCAGGCGACGGCGGCGGCCCTTCCTCTAACGGGCCGCGCGGTTTACAGGCAGTTGGCTGCAGGCCAGGCTAATAACCTGCAGCACCGGCAAACCGCGGCGGATTCTACCAGCTTGTTGTGGGCGCCGTTATAACAGGTTTTTCAGTTGATATAGCGTTTCGATAGCTTGGCGTGGCGTCATGTCGTCCAGGTCCAGCTTGCCCAGCTTCTCGATGGCTGGGTGGGGCAGGCTGGCGAACAGGTCGCTCTGGTGCGGCACTTGCGGCTCGCCCTTGGCGACCTTGATCGGTTGCTCATGGGGCAGGCTGGCGGTTTCCAGGCGGCCCAGGTGCTCGCGAGCACGTTGGATCACCGGCGCCGGCACGCCGGCCAGTTGCGCCACGGCCAGGCCGTAGCTCTGGCTGGCAGGGCCGGGCAGTACATGGTGCAGGAAGACGATGCGTTCGTTGTGTTCAGTGGCGTTCAAATGCACGTTGGCTACCAGCGGCTCGCTCTCCGGCAGCACGGTCAGCTCGAAGTAGTGCGTGGCGAACAGCGTGTAGGCGCGCAGCTGGGCCAGACGCTCGGCGGCGGCCCAGGCCAGCGACAGGCCGTCGAAGGTACTGGTACCGCGGCCGACTTCGTCCATCAGCACCAGGCTGCGGTCGGTGGCGTTGTGCAGGATATTGGCGGTTTCGCTCATCTCGACCATGAAGGTCGAGCGCCCGCCGGCCAGGTCGTCGCTCGAGCCGATGCGGGTGAAGATACGATCGACCAGCGACAATTCGCAGCGCGCTGCAGGGACGAAGCTGCCGATATGCGCCATCAGCACGATCAGTGCGGTCTGGCGCATGTAGGTGGACTTACCGCCCATGTTCGGGCCGGTGATGATCAACATCCGCGTGTTGTTGTCCAGCGCCAGGTCGTTGGCCACGAACGGCGTGGTCAGCACCTGCTCGACCACCGGATGACGGCCTTGGTCGATGCGCAGGCAAGGCTCGTCGACGAAGGTCGGGCAGTTGAGGTCCAGGTTCAGGGCGCGCTCGGCCAGGTTGCTCAGCACATCCAGCTCGGCCAGGGCGGCTGCGCTGTCCTGCAGCGGCGCCAGGTGGCCGATCAGAGTCTCGAGCAAGGCGTCGTAGAGCATCTTCTCGCGAGCCAGGGCGCGGCTCTTTGCCGACAACGCCTTGTCCTCGAAGGCCTTGAGCTCGGGGGTAATGAAGCGCTCGGCACCCTTGAGGGTCTGCCGGCGGATGTAGTCGCCTGGCGCCTGCTCGGCCTGTTTGGTGGGCAGCTCGATGTAGTAGCCGTGTACACGGTTGTAGCCGACCTTGAGGTTGGCCAGGCCCGTGCGGGCTTTTTCCCGGGCTTCCAGGTCGATGAGGAACTGGCCGGCGTTCTCGCTCATGGCCAGCAGCTCGTCCAGCTCGCTGTCGTAGCCGGCCTTGAGTACGCCGCCGTCGCGGATCACCGCCGGCGGGTTGTCGATGATCGCCCGCTCCAGCAGGCTGGCCAGTTCCGGGTAGGTGCCGGTGATCGCCGCCAGGCGTGCCAGGTGCGGGGCTTCGAGCTCGGCCATGGCGTTCTGCAGCTCGGGTAGGGCGCCCAGGGCATCGCGCAGGCGGGCAAGGTCACGCGGGCGGGCGTTGCGCAGGCCGATACGAGCCAGGATGCGCTCGATATCGCCGATTTCCTTGAGCTGCGGCTGCAGCTTTTCGAAGCGGTAGCCATCGAGCAGGCAGCGGATCGAGTCCTGGCGTGCCTTGAGCACCTTCAGGTCGCGCAGCGGGCGGTTCAGCCAACGGGTCAGCAGGCGGCTGGCCATGGCGGTCTGGCAACGGTCGATGACCGATTGCAGGGTGTTGTCGCGGCCACCGGCTAGGTTGACGTCCAGTTCCAGGTTGCGACGGCTGGCGCCGTCCAGGATCACCGTGTCGTCCATGCGCTCATGGCGCAGGCTGCGCAGGTGTGGCAGGGTGGTGCGCTGGGTTTCCTTGGCGTAGGTCAGCAGGCAGCCGGCGGCGCCGATGGCCAGGGTCAGCTTGTCGCAGCCAAAGCCCTTGAGGTCCTGGGTCGCGAACTGCTGGCACAGGCTCTTGCGTGCCGAGTCGCGGTCGAAATCCCACGGCGCGCGGCGGCGGCAGCCCGGGCGCTTCTCCGCCGGCAGGCCCTGGGGCCAGTCGTCGGGGATCAGCAGTTCCACCGGGTTGATGCGCTCGAGCTCGGCCAGCAGGTTTTCCCAGCCCTTGATTTCCTGGACGGTGAAATTGCCGCTGGTGATGTCCAGCACCGCCAGGCCGAACAGACGCTCATCGCCCAGCAGCGCGGCGATCAAGTTGTCGCGGCGCTCGTCGAGCAGGGCTTCGTCGCTGACCGTGCCGGGGGTGATGATCCGCACCACCTGGCGCTCCACCGGCCCCTTGCTGGTGGCCGGGTCGCCGATCTGCTCGCAGATCACCACCGACTCGCCCAGCTTGACCAGCTTGGCCAGGTAACCTTCCACCGAATGGAAGGGGATCCCGCACATGGGGATCGACTGGCCGGCGGACTGGCCACGGGCGGTCAGGGTGATATCCAGCAGTTTGGCGGCTTTCTTCGCGTCTTCGTAGAAGATCTCGTAGAAATCGCCCATGCGGTAGAACATCAGCTGGTCTGGGTGCTGGTTCTTCAGCTTCCAGTACTGCTGCATCATTGGTGTGTGTGCGGAAAGGTCAGACATTCAAGGCCTTGAAGCTGTGCGTCTCAGACAAAATGCGAAACGCCCAAGTCTACAGGTTCTTGCCTGCCGGGCACAGGCGCCCAGGCCACTTCGTTGATCGCCGCAGCGGCCCTGCCCCGTGCAGCTGGGCGCGGGGCAGGGGCGTTCAGTTGCGTTGCCAGACCACCGGGAACCAGTCTTCGCGCATGCGCTCGCCGTCGCGCAGGTTGATGCCCGGGAAGGGCGGCGATGTGCGGCCGGGGCGTTGCACGTAGCGCACGTCGTCGCCCAGGAAGCGGGTGGAGAAGGCGCGGCGCCTGCCGGTGCCGGTGTTGCCGGCTGCGCCGTGCACGGTGCGGAAGTCGAAGACGATGGCGTCGCCTGGCTCCAGTTCCGGCGACAGGATCTGGTATTCGCCGTTCTCTACGTCCGGCATGTCCATGTACAGGTTCTGGCCGTCGGCGTCGGTGGCGCCGTAGAAGTCCTGGTTGCTGGCCCAGCGCTTGGGGCGAACCGGCTTGGGCCAGCGGTGCGAGCCAAGCACCACGCTCAGGGTGTTGTGGCGGGTGACCGGGTCCAGGGGGATCCAGTAGCTGGCGGTCTGCAGGCCCTCGACGCAGTAGTAGGGCAAGTCCTGGTGCCAGGGAGTGGGCTTGGCGGTGCCGGGCTCCTTGACCAGGATGTGGTCGTGGAACACCTGCACCTGCTGGGCGCCCATCAGTTCGCCAGCCAGGCCGGCGGCAGGCGAGTTGAGCACGAAGTCGGTGAATGCGGGGATGCGCTGCCAATTGCAGTAGTCCTCGAAGAACCGCCCGCCCTCGCCGGAGCCGACGTTCTCGATGGCGAAGGCGCTGGGTTCGGCCAGGTTCTGCTCGAAGCCTTCGCGCAGGCGTTCGATCCAGTCCTTGAACACGCCACGCAGGATCACTGCGCCGTCGCGCTGATAGTCTTCGATGTGGGGATTCATGGGGCAGCCCTCTCATTATTGTTGTCGTGGCACCAGCATCGGATGCCGGCGAGGGCCGGGTAAATCACAGAATTCCTATTCGTCACTATAGCTATTCTGTATGCCCCGCCTTGTTGTCTTGCCTTTCGATTGGCCGGTTAATAGCCCTGCGCCCTGCGGTTTCCGGGCCTTGCGTGAACCCTTCCACGGCAGCGCGACTGCCGGCCAAGAACAAGAACAACGAGGAGTCCCTGGGATGAACGACCACAACAACCTGCGACGGGGCCTGAGTACCCGGCATATCCGCTTCATGGCGCTGGGCTCGGCGATCGGCACGGGGCTGTTCTATGGCTCGGCGTCGGCGATCAAGCTGGCCGGGCCATCGGTGCTGTTGGCCTACCTGATCGGCGGTGCGGCCATCTACATGATGATGCGCGCCCTCGGCGAGATGGCCGTGCGCAACCCAGTGTCCGGCTCGTTCGGGCAGTACACCAGCCAGTACCTGGGGCGCTACCTGGGGTTTCTCACCGGTTGGAGCTATGCGTTTTCCATGCTGGTGGTGTGCCTGGCGGACGTCACCGCCTTCGGCGTCTACATGGGCCTGTGGTTCCCCGATACCCCGCGCTGGATCTGGGTGCTGGGCATCGTCTGCTTCATCGGCGCGCTGAACCTGTGCAGCGTCAAGGTATTCGGTGAAATGGAGTTCTGGCTGTCGCTGCTCAAGGTCACTGCGATCATTGCGATGATCCTGGCAGGCGGCGCGGTGCTGCTGTTCGGCATCCAGCTGGGCAATGGCGCCGAGACCGTCACCGGGCTGTCCAACCTGTGGAGCCACGGCGGGTTCTTCCCCAACGGCATCGGCGGGATGATCGCCTCCTTCACGGTGGTGATGTTCGCCTTCGGCGGCGTCGAGATGATCGGTATCACCGCCGGCGAAGCCAAGGACCCCAAGCGTGTGCTGCCCAAGGCGATCAATTCGGTGCCGCTGCGCATCCTGCTGTTCTACGTGCTGACCTTGGTCGTGCTGATGGCCCTCTATCCTTGGACCAACATCGGCAGCCAGGGTAGCCCGTTCGTGCAGATCTTCAGTGGCCTGGGCATCGGCTCGGCGGCGACCCTGCTCAATATCGTGGTGATCTCGGCGGCGGTTTCGGCGATCAACAGCGATATCTTCAGCGCCGGGCGCATGATGTACGGCATGGCCCAGAACGGCCAGGCTCCTTCGGGGTTCTCGCGTCTGTCGCGTTTCGGCGTGCCGTGGATGACCGTGGTGGTGATGGGCGTCGCCCTGCTGCTGGGCGTGGTGCTCAACTACCTGGCGCCGGAGAACCTGTTCCTGATCCTGGCCGCCGTGGTGACCTTCTCGATCGTCTGGGTGTGGCTGATGATCCTGCTTTCCCAGGTGGCCATGCGTCGTGGCATGAGCCGCGAGGAAATCGCCGCGCTGGACTTCCCAGTGCCACTGTGGCCGGTGGGGCCAGCCTTGGCCATCGTGTTCATGCTGTTCGTCTTCGGGGTGCTGGGCTGGTTCCCAGACAGCCGCACGGCGATGTACGTGGGCCTTGGCTGGATGGCGCTGCTGTCGGTGGGCTACTGGCTGTGGGGGGCGCGCCAGCCGCGCCCGGCGCCGGTTAGCGCCTGATTCAGACGGAAAACAGCTCGCTGGCCCAGCGCAGGAATGCCTGGGCCGCAGGCGAGGGGCGCATGGCGCTGGATTGCGCCAGCACCACCGACTGCGGGCTGACCGCTTCGCGCAGGGGCCGGCAAGCCAGTGGCCGGCCATCGTAGCTCTGGTCGCCGGCGGGGCGGGTACATGACAGCGCCACGCCATAGCCATGGGCCACCAGCCCGCGCTGCATCTCGAAGGTCTGGGTCAATTGCTGGGCGCGCGGCTGCAGGTCGTGGGCCCAGAACAGCGACAGGAAGTATTCGCGGGTGCGGGCAATGTCTTCGAGGATCAGGCACTCCTCGGCAAGCTCAGCCAGCGAGACCTGTTCCTGGCGCGCCAGAGGGTGATCCACCGGCAACAGGGCATAGGGCGCTACCTGCGCCAGCACACGTCGCTCGATCTGCGGGTCCAGGCCCACGTCATAGGTCAGTGCCAGTTCCGCCTTGCCATCGTTCAGGCGTCGGTTGACGCCCGTCAGATCGGTCTCGAACAGGGTGATGGCGACTTCCGGGTGACGCTGGCGAAAGCCGCTGAGCAGGCGCGGTGCGTACCAGGGGCCCAGGTCCTGGAAACAGATCAGGCTCAGGTTGCCGCGCAGCACTTCCGGTTCATCCCCTGCCGTGCCGATGCCTGCCGCCATGGCCAGTATCTCCCGCGCCTGTTCGAGCAGCTGGCGCCCGGCCGGGCTCAATTCCAGGCCACGGCTGGCCTGGCGCAGGAACAGCTTCTCGCCCAGGATCGCCTCGAGCTGGGAGATCGCCAGCGACACCGAAGG
Organism: Pseudomonas sp. NY15372; assembly: GCF_048068215.1. Taxonomy (NCBI): domain Bacteria; kingdom Pseudomonadati; phylum Pseudomonadota; class Gammaproteobacteria; order Pseudomonadales; family Pseudomonadaceae; genus Pseudomonas; species Pseudomonas sp. NY15372. The sequence goes on along the minus strand of NZ_JBLUPY010000020.1, from coordinate 11,995 downwards.
CTGGGAGATGTGCTTGGCCCGTGCCGCGGCGCTGACGCTGCCCTGTTCGGCGGTGGCCACGAAGTATTCGAGCTGGCGGAAGGTAAAGCCGATCATTGTTGTTCTTGTCCTTCTATTGGCAGGCCAAATCATCCCGTGCCACCGGGCCTATGAGCCTACAAGGAATTGCCCGCTCGTGGGGAACGGCAGGAGAAGATGACGTGCATGGATTGCATTTGCGTTGCAGCACATCCATGATGCACGGTATGCAAAAACGCAACGTAGCCTCCGTACTCAGAGTACTGCTCGATCGCCACGGCCTGTCCCCGACGGAGCTGCACCGGCGCACGGGCGTTCCCCAATCCACCTTGTCGCGCATTCTCAGCGAGAAGATCGTCGACCCGTCCGACAAACACGTGTCGAAGATCGCCGATTATTTCGGCGTGAGCACCGACCAACTGCGAGGCCGTGCCGAGCTGGACGAGCCCCGTGAACTGCGCGAGTCGGTGCAAGCGGCCCGTGGCCATGCGGAACTGAGCGACATCAGCCTGTGGGACGACGAAACCCCGGTCGAGGACGACGAGGTTTCCGTTCCCTTTCTTCGAGAGGTCGAGTTGGCAGCAGGATCAGGACGATTCGTCATCGAAGAAAGCGAACGCGCGCGCCTGCGTTTCGGCAAGCGCAGCCTGCGCCACAATGGCGTGCAGTTCGACCAGGCCAAATGCGTGACGGTACGTGGCAACAGCATGTTGCCGGTGCTGCGCGACGGTGCCACGGTGGGCGTCAACACCGGCAAGTGCTCCATCGGCGACATCATCGATGGCGACCTCTATGCCATCAACCACAACGGCCAACTGCGGGTGAAGCAGGTCTATCGCCTGCCCACCGGCATCCGCCTGCGCAGCTTCAACCGCGACGAGCACCCTGACGAGGACTACAGCTTCCAGCAGATGCAGGAAGAACAGATCAGCCTGCTCGGCCATGTGTTCTGGTGGGGCATGTACGCTCGCTGATGGGGCATCTGTGAGGAAAAAACCCGCTTCGGCGGGTTTTTTTTCGCCTGTGGAAAATCCCTACAAGCCGTGTCGTGCATGGCTTGCATGCATAACAGCAGATTCCTTATGCACAAAAGCATGATGAAATGCATTGACCGCCTATGCATTGATGCATATTTTGTCTCCGAAGCCGCTGAATGAGTTACGGAGTGGCGGTGATGGAGGCCTTTGGAATTCATATAGGAGGCGGGGCAGTGATGAACGAGCAACAGATGTTGCTGGAGGTGCCGTTCTGGCTGGTGATCGTTCTGGCGTTGGTGGGCGGGCTCTGTGGCGAGATGTGGCGGGCCGACAAGGCCGGTGCTCGAGGCTGGTCCTTGATGCGACGGCTGGCGTTGCGATCCGGGGCGTGCATGGTCTGTGGTGTTTCGACAGTCATGTTGTCGTATGCCAGCGGTATCTCGATCTGGAGTGCTTGTGCCTTGGGGTGCATGACCGCGCTGTCGGGCGCCGACATCGCGATCGGATTTTACGAGCGCTGGGCAGCCAGGCGGCTGGGATTGAAGGATGTTTCCCAGGATCGGTAATGCTGGGGCGGCGAATTGATGTTCTGCGGTGACGACAAGGAAACGATCCTCAGGGCCGTCCAACCTAAGCCAAGGCGAGTCGTGGTGTTCGATGGCGAAATTCCCCATGGCGCGAGAGCGCCAGCGACGAGTTGCAACAGATTGCGCATGAGCGTGGCGTTCAAAACGTTGATCAAGGAGTAAGGCGCATGGCCAGGACGGTTGAAATTATTTTGGGGTATGTCGATAAACCCGTGGGCGCGGCAGCGGCCGGTACTTCACTGATTGACCAGTACAATAGTGATAAGAAGGGGTTCGCCCTCGTCAATCAAAGCGCCCAGACAGGAGCGGCGGTGGCGGGTGTAATCTCGATCGTGAAATTGACCGCTGGGTTTACTCCGTTTCTCAATATCAAAACGAATACGCTTGCGGCGACGACGGTGTTTCTGAAAATAACTGCTCAATATCGTACGGATAAATCTTTTGAAACTGGCGATATTCTTAGTTTGGTCGGGAATGTGGCGGGTGTCGTAGGGAGTGTGATATTGCTGACTGGCGCCGCTCAAGCATCTCTCCCGTTCGTTGCGATAGGCATAGGTGCTAACGTAGCGGGCATTGTTTTATCAGATGTAGCGACGAAGTTGTATGCTACCCTGCTGAAACCATTATGGGAAAGGCATTTTCGTGCCAATCCGAAGTCGGCGTACCCCACTTACTGGGTGGCCCCTGACTTGAAGCTTGTATCGCTAGCGCAGATCGACTCTCTCTATGGGAACCGTATCGCAGTTAACCAGTGGGATCCAAGTACACGTGTTGTTACACTTGTAGGAAAAAGCCGGCATCTTTATAGCGGCACTATAGGGTCTACTGGAGGCTACATTGAGAACGGACATTCGGGGCCTATGATTTTTCCGCTCCCGGAGCCACCGGGATGGCGAATCGATATTGGGCCTATCGAAATTGTCAGCCCGCAGGGCGCTTTTGGTATCGATCGCTACCATTGAATGTCCGTCGGGTCATAGCCACGAACGTGCTCAGGTATTAAATGTCGTCGATTGCTCAATTTGCCGCACTGCTTAAAATACAACCCCCTAAGGTGCAGGTCTTGAATGTCTTGCTGGTAGGGGTAACCCTTTTAGCGATAGCGGCAATTTACCATAGCGGCCTTAGAACCTATACGCCGCCGGATGCGAAAAATTTGGTCACTGTAGAGGCATGGATTAATGGCTATGCTTCTCCGTGGGAATATAATCGTTCGGTGCTCAGATTTGGTGTCTCCTATATTGATCAGGAGGGGAGGCAGGTCCAATCGGCTTTTTTGGATGCCGGCGTTTATGAACGAGAAAAACTGCGAATAGGTTCAAGGCTGCGTATGACAATTGAAGTGGGTGAGCAAGAAACTGTGCTTCGAGCGTTAGTGAGCCCAGAAGGGAAGGTGCTATTCGACGACAACTTCAATCAACAGGTCGTGGCTTGGAATAACGAATCGATTTGGCAGGCTGTGGTGCTTTGTACCCTTGCCGCCATGGGGTTTATTTTTGTTGCACTCTTGATTGCGTGGAAACATCGCCGGGTGCTTTTGGGACGATCTTGATTTAACTGGATTCGTTCCTATTTGTGTGTAGGAACTTGCAGGGCGCCGCATTGATGGGGGCCGCTCCTCGTTCGCGGCGTCTGTGCTAGGGTGACGGGCAGTCTTCAAGGAGCGCACCATGGACCCGATCACCGTTCTCTCCACCCGCCTGGGTGAGCACTTGCGGCGTTTCAATGCCCAGGTGACCACTGCCGAGTCCTGCACCGGCGGGGGTATCGCCGAGGCCATTACCCGCATTCCCGGGAGCTCGGCCTGGTTCGAGGCCGGCTACGTGACGTATTCCAATCTGCAGAAGACCCGCCAGCTGGGTGTACCCGAAGCGCTGTTCGCCGAAGTCGGCGCCGTCAGCCAGGAAGTGGTCGAGGCCATGGTCCGTGGAGCCCAGGCCGCCAGTGGCGCACGTTTTGCCGTGGCGGTCAGTGGCGTGGCCGGGCCAGACGGTGGTTCACCGGCCAAGCCGGTGGGTACCGTATGGCTGGCCTGGGCCGATGGTGTCCATGTGACCAGCGAGCGCCGGCACTTCGACGGCGACCGCGAAGCGGTGCGCCGACAGACGGTGATCGCCGCGTTAGACGGCTTGTTACAGCTTGGTGCGGAGTAAATCGCCTGGCGGGGGTTTGCGGAATCGTATCCCTGTGGAATAATACTGGCTACTTATACAGGTATTCCCGGCCCCAGGGCCGCCAGTCGATCACGTGAGGATTTCAATGGACGACAACAAGAAGCGCGCCTTGGCTGCGGCCCTGGGTCAAATCGAACGCCAGTTCGGCAAGGGCGCAGTCATGCGCATGGGCGATCACGAGCGCCAGGCCATTCCAGCTATCTCCACCGGTTCCCTGGGCCTGGACATCGCCCTGGGCATCGGCGGCCTGCCAAAAGGCCGTATCGTCGAGATCTACGGTCCGGAATCCTCGGGTAAGACCACGCTGACCCTGTCGGTCATCGCCGAAGCCCAGAAGAACGGCGCCACCTGCGCCTTCGTCGACGCCGAGCACGCCCTCGACCCGGAATATGCCGGCAAGCTGGGCGTCAATGTCGACGACCTGCTGGTTTCCCAGCCGGACACCGGTGAGCAGGCGCTGGAAATCACCGACATGCTGGTGCGCTCCAACGCCGTCGACGTGATCATCGTCGACTCCGTGGCCGCGCTGGTGCCCAAGGCCGAGATCGAAGGCGAGATGGGCGACATGCACGTGGGCCTGCAGGCTCGTCTGATGTCCCAGGCGCTGCGTAAAATCACCGGTAACATCAAGAACGCCAACTGCCTGGTCATCTTCATCAACCAGATCCGTATGAAGATCGGCGTGATGTTCGGCAGCCCGGAAACCACCACCGGCGGTAACGCCCTGAAGTTCTACGCCTCCGTGCGCCTGGACATCCGTCGTACCGGCGCGGTCAAGGAAGGCGACGAAGTCGTGGGCAGCGAAACCCGCGTCAAGATCGTCAAGAACAAGGTCTCGCCACCGTTCCGCCAGGCTGAGTTCCAGATCCTCTACGGCAAGGGTATCTACCGCAACGGCGAAATCATCGACCTGGGTGTTTCCCAAGGTCTGGTGGAGAAGTCCGGTGCCTGGTACAGCTACCAGGGCAACAAGATCGGCCAGGGCAAGGCGAACGCCGCCAAGTTCCTGCAAGAAAACCCAGCCGTGGGCGCCGAGATCGAGAAGCAGATCCGCGAGAAGCTGCTCAACGCCGGTGCCGTCGCTGCCGCAGGCAAGGCTGCTGCTGCCGAAGCCGATGCCGACGACATGGCTGACGCCGACGCCGGTTATTGATTGGCCCTATGTCCGTCGTACTCGACACCCCCGTCGCCGTCCGGCGGACAGCCATGGACCTGCTCGCACGCCGCGAGCACGGTCGTGTCGAGCTGACGCGCAAGTTGCGTCAGCGCGGCGCACCGGATGAGTTGATCGAGCCTGCGCTCGACCGGCTTGCCGAAGAAGGGCTGCTCAGTGAAGCCCGTTATCTCGAGAGTTTCATTTCCTACCGTTCCAATGCCGGCTATGGCCCCGCGCGTATTCGCGAAGAGCTTGGCCTGCGCGGTCTGAACCGTGGTGATATCGACCAGGCCCTGCGTGACAGCGGGGTAGACTGGGCGGCCCGGTTGCAGGACGTCTGGCAACGCAAGTTCGCCGGGCAACGCCCCCATGATCCCCGTAGTCGTGCCCAGCAAACCCGATTCCTGGCTTATCGTGGTTTCCCCATGGATCTGATCGGCCGCCTGCTCAATGGTCGGGATCTGGACGACTGAGCATTCCCATACAGGATGCCGTGCCCTGTGGTGAATGCGCTCTAGCGGTTTGTGTTGAGCTGTCCATGTTCGCGGCTATTTGGATAGGGCTTCGCCCTTGATCGCGGGGCAAGCCCGCTCCTAAGGCCTGCGGGCAAACAGTGGAGCGGCTTGGCGATCGGGTCGGGACATACCCCGCAATGCAATTGCTCCTTCAATCGACTTTCAAGGCCTCCCGCGCCCGTTGGGTCGTATGCATTGGCTGTGGTTTGGCCCAGTTTTCCGGCAGGTTGATGAAATCCACCAGTTCGCGCAGGCGGCCTTGGTCGCGACCGTTGAAGGCGAAGGTCAACCGGGTGAGGTGGCTAAAATTGCCAACCTCGTGCTCAAGCCCGCTGTCGGGCTGTTGATGGTATTTGCCGCTCAGGCGCAGGTCGGCGAACCCCTCCTGGATGTCATAGAGCGCCGCGTCGCTCAACGGGTGATGCATGCGGATGACGAACTGGTTTTTCAGCCAGCGGCTTGAGTGATAGTTACTGTAGAACTGGTTGATCTCCTCGACGGCTTCGTCGGCGCTGTGCACCAGGCGTAGCAGTTTCAGGTCGCTGGGCAGGATGTAGCGGTTTTCTTCCAGTTGCCGGCTGATGAATGCCAGGGCGTCGCGCCAGAAGCTACCGCCGGGCGAGTCCAGCAGCACCACCGGCACCAGCGGGCTTTTGCCGGTCTGGATCAAGGTGAGTACTTCCAGCGCTTCATCGAGCGTACCGAAGCCGCCTGGGCACAAGACCAGCGCGTCGGCTTCCTTGACGAAGAACAACTTGCGGATGAAGAAGAAGTGGAACGGCAGCAGTTTTTCCGTGCCATCCACCGTGGCGTTGGCGTGCTGCTCGAAGGGTAGCGTGATATTGAAACCCAGGCTGTGTTCAGTGCCGGCGCCTTCATGGGCGGCTGCCATGATGCCGCCGCCGGCACCGGTGATGACCATCAGGTCCGAGCGCGCCAGGGTTGCCCCCAGCTCCCGAGCCAACGCATACATGGGGTGTTCCAGCGGCGTGCGCGCCGAGCCGAACACGGTGACCTTACGCCGCCCTTTGTAGCGTTCCAGGATGCGGAAGGAATGATCGAGTTCACGCAGGGCCTGCAGGGTGATCTTGGCGTTCCAGCGGTTGGTGTCGTCGTGGGCCATGCGCAGGATGGTCAACATCATGTCGCGGTAAAGCGGCAGGTTGGGGCTGTCGGGAGCAACCAGTTGCAGCTGTTCTTCAATCTTGCTCAGGTCGATACCGTTGTCCCTGAAGTGATTGAACAAGAGTTCGTTCGGTTGGTAAGGCATTCAACGTCTCCTTCTGCAGCAGAACCTCTGACCGGGCCGATGGCGTATCCCGGCCGCGACACTGCATGCGTCGCTGGCTGCTGTAGCCCGAGTATGCACGCCGGGCGTTGCAGTAGGCCTTCAAGGCCGTGGTGCAGTGGTAAATCCATCACGTTGTCGTTCTGTTTTGGACCGCAAATACCGTGCCCTCGGCATTCTCCTCGGTTTGCCGGAAATACACGGGGGGTTGCTATCAATCTAGACCCTGGCGCGCGATCGTGCTGCCTCGGATGACCCAGGCCGGGCGAAGGGCGCGCACGGCAAAGCAGAACGAGCAGCATTTCCACTCGTCGGATCGGATCCAAGCCTTGCGAAGCTCTGGTTAACTGGAGGCGCAGCGTCTCGATGCAGGAGGTTCGGCATGCATCGGTTGGTGATCGAGGTGGACAGGCAGCTGTACCTGCTGCTGGAGCAGGCAGCCCAGGCCAATCACCTGAGCCTTGAAGCGGAGTGCTTGCGCAGGTTGGGCGACGGCGAGCGACGGTCGCGCTACCTCCAAGCCCTGCTGGCAGAGCTGCGCGCCGACGAAGAGCAGCGGCGCGCCAACGACAACGACCGGGTGGCCTGATTACTTCTTCTTGTTGCCTGCTACGCAACTGGCGTTATTGAACGCCTGGTCCATGATCGGCTGGTTGGTCTTGTACACGGTGAACCGGTATACCAGCACCGCGCCTTTGGACATCAGCTGGCGGTAGCCGTTGTTACGGCAAACGCTGTCGCCCAGCTGGCTGCGCACTTGCTCCGGATTGGCGCGCATCCGCTCGGCATGGCTCTCGCGTACGCTCAGGTGGTTGACCAGTGCCTTGCCTTTCTCGACGGTATAGCCCTGGTCGAGGATGTCTTCGTTGATGGCGCGGGGGGTGCCGACGCTGCTTTCCTTGGCGACCTTCTCCAGCATCTGGTTGAGCTCGTATTCCTGCTTGGAGGCTGCCTGGGCCGCCAGGGGCAGGGCAAGCAACAGGCTCAAGGCCGGGATGGTAAAACGCAGCATGAATCTCTCCTGGTTCGATGACTGGCACTTTGACCTGCGCCGGCGAGCGGCGTTCCGTGGCCCCCGTATCGATGGGGATCCCAGGTCGCAAAAGCGCGATTATAAAGGAGGCGTCCGGCCGCCTGCACGGCAAATGACGCAGCCTCTGGTAGACTGGCGGCTCGTTTCCCGCCGAGTTGTCGCAGTGTCCGTTCCTTATCCTTCCAGAGGCTTGCAGCCATGAGCCACGCGGTAGCGCGCCTGCGCGCCGAGCGCCTGGCCCGCAGCAACAAACCTTTCATCGCCCGTGGCTCGCGCGCGGTGCGCTGCCCGGATTGCCGGGTGATCGCCAGCCATTGCCTGTGTGCCCTGAAGCCCAAGGTGCAGGCCGACGCCGGGGTGTGCCTGGTGATGCACGATACCGAGCCGCTGAAGCCGACCAACACCGGCTGGCTGATTGCCGACCTGGTCGAGGACACCGCAGCCTTCGGCTGGCAGCGAACCGAAGTCGACCCGCGCCTTTTGGCGTTGCTCGACGACCCCCAATGGCAGCCCTATATCGTCTTCCCGGGCGAGTTCGTGGCGCCGGAGCGGGTGGTCAGCGAAGTGGTGCGCGAGCCTGGCAAGCGGCCGCTGTTCATCCTGCTTGACGCGACTTGGACCGAAGCACGCAAGATGTTCCGCAAGAGTCCGTACCTTGACCGCTTCCCGGTGCTGAGCCTGCAGGCCGAACAGATGTCGCGCTATCGCCTGCGGCGTTCCAAGCGTGACGATCATTTTTGCACGGCCGAGGTTGCCGCCATGTGCCTGGAGTTGGCCGGCGACCAGCAGGCCTCCCGCGCCCTGGACGCCTACCTGGACGTCTTCAGCCTGCATTACCTCAGTGCCAAGCGGCATCTGCCGCTGGACTTGCAAGATGATGCCCACCAGCGCTTGCATACCTTCCTATAGTCCAAGGGGCAGGTGCGCCGGATTGGTTCATAATGTCCGGGCTGGCAGCCAGGAGGGCGGGTGCGACCGGGCGATTGGCTTGACCCCCCGGGCCGTGCTCGGCATTCTTGGCGCCGATTCGGGCACGACGAAGATGCTGTTACCCCGGACTTCGCCGTGCCTTACCGGCCGGCGGCCCTGCCGTTCGCGCCTTGAGTTGTCTGCCAGGTGCTTCTCCCACCCCTAGCGCCTGGCACAGAACAGGATCCATAGATCGATGGCCACATACGAAATCCTGATTGCCGATGACCACCCGCTGTTTCGCAGCGCCCTGCGCCAGGCCGTTACCCTCGGCCTGGGGCCCGATGTGCGGCTTGTCGAGGTGGCGAGCATCGCCGAACTGGAAACCCGCCTGACCGAAAAGGCCGACTGGGACCTGGTCCTGTTGGACCTGAACATGCCCGGTGCCTATGGTTTCTCCGGCCTGGTCCTGCTGCGTGGGCAGTACCCGCAGATCCCGGTGGTGATGGTGTCGGCCCAGGAAGAAGCGGCCGTGGTGGTCAAGTCCCGCGAGTTTGGTGCCAGTGGCTTCATTCCCAAGTCCAGCAACCTGGACGTCATCCAGGATGCGGTGCAGAAGGTGCTCGACGGCGAGGTCTGGTGGCCGCCTCAGGCGTTCGAGAAGGTCGATGTCTCGGCCGAAGCCAAAGCCGCCAGCGAAGGCCTGGCGAGCCTCACACCGCAGCAGTTCCGGGTATTGACGATGGTCTGCGAAGGCTTGCTGAACAAGCAGATCGCCTATGAGCTGAATGTCTCGGAGGCGACCATCAAGGCCCACGTGACGGCGATCTTCCGCAAGCTCGGTGTGCGTACCCGCACCCAGGCGGCCTTGCTGCTGCAACAACTGGAATCGGTTGCGAGCAGCTAAGTCCTCGTCCATTCACGCTTTTTTGACTCGGGTTGGACTAATCTGCCGGCCCTTTACCGGTGAAGTGACTCCCATGTCGCCATTCAAGGGCCAGACCGGCCTCAAACGTATCTTCAACGCCGCCGGCTACTCGCTGGACGGCCTGCGTGCCGCCTTCAAAGGCGAGGCCGCGTTCCGTCAGTTGGTGATCGCCAACCTGGTGCTGATTCCCCTGGCGTTCTGGCTGCCGGTCACCCGCGTGGAGCGGGCGATCCTCATCGCCGTGTGCCTGCTGGGCTTGATCGTCGAGCTGCTCAATTCGGCGGTCGAGGCAGCTATCGACCGCATCTCCCTGGAGCGCCACCCCTTGTCGAAGAACGCCAAGGACATGGGCAGCGCTGCCCAGCTGGTCGCCATGACCATGGTGGCGCTGGTGTGGGGCGTGATCCTGCTCTGATCAGGCGATCGGCGGCAGGACGATCTCGTCGCTGCGGCTGACACCGGCGGTGAAACTGCGGCACAGTTCGAGGAATTCGCGCATGGCAGAGGTCTGGTACTTCTGCTTGTGCCAGATGAAGTAGAACTGTCGGGAAAGGTCCAGTTGCGGGGTTTCCACCGGCACCAGGCTGCCACGGCGGAACGCGTCACGCAGGGCCAGGCGCGAGATGCAGCCGATACCCAGGCCCGACTCCACGGCCCGCTTGATCGCCTCGGTGTGTTCCAGCTCCAGGCGGATGTTCAGGTTGGCGCGATGGTGGCGCATGGCCTGGTCGAAGGTCAGGCGGGTGCCGGAGCCCTGTTCGCGCAGGATCCAGGCTTCGTGGGACAGCGTCTCCACATCCGCTCGGCCGACCTTGGCCAAGGGATGCTGGGGCGCACAGAACACCACCAGTTCATCCTCCACCCACGGCTGCACCTCGATGTCCGGGTGGCTGCAGTCGCCTTCGATTAGACCCAGGTCAATTTCATAGTGGGCCACCTGCTGCACGATATGGACGGTGTTCTGCACATGGAGCTTGACCTGGCTTTCCGGGTGGCCCTGCATGAAGCTGCCGATGAGCAGGGTGGCCAGGTAGTTGCCGATGGTCAGGGTGGCACCGACCGCCAACGAGCCGAAGCCGGTCTTGCCATTGAGCAGGTCTTCGATTTCCTTGGCCTGGTCGAGCAGGGCCACGGCCTGAGGCAACAATTGGTGGCCCAGGGCATTGAGGCTCAACCGTTTGCCGGCGCGGTCGAACAGCTGGCAGCTGGATTGACGCTCCAGTTCAGTGATCGAGGTACTGGCTGCCGACTGCGACAACGCCAGGACGCTCGCCGCCCGCGACACACTCTGGTGCTGGGCGACGGCGACAAAAACTTGTAGCTGACGAAGTGTGAATCGCATATCTATATAACCGATAAGACATATCTTGATAATCCATTTAACAGATATTGTCGCTGCCCCTAAAATATCGCGCAATAGTGCGCTTCGTCCGCGCTGCGTCTTTCTTCAGGAGCCCCATAGATGAGCAACATGAACCACGAACGTGTCCTCAGTGTGCACCACTGGAACGACACCCTGTTCAGCTTCAAGTGCACCCGTGACCCGGGCCTGCGCTTCGAGAACGGTCAGTTCGTGATGATCGGCCTGCAGCAGGACAACGGCCGTCCGCTCATGCGCGCCTACTCGATCGCCTCGCCGAACTGGGAAGAGCACCTGGAGTTCTTCAGCATCAAGGTGCCGGATGGCCCGCTGACCTCCCAGCTGCAGCACCTGAAGGAAGGCGATGAGATCATCATCAGCAAGAAGCCTACCGGCACGCTGGTCCTGGACGACCTGAACCCAGGCAAGCACCTGTACCTGCTCAGCACCGGCACTGGCCTGGCACCATTCATGAGCGTGATCCAGGACCCAGAAACCTACGAGCGCTTCGAGAAGGTGATCCTGGTTCACGGGGTACGCTACGTCAACGAAGTGGCCTACCGCGAGTTCATCACCGAGCACCTGCCGCAGAACGAGTTCTTCGGCGATGCGGTACGTGAAAAGCTGATCTACTACCCGACCGTGACCCGTGAGCCGTTCGAGAACCAAGGCCGCCTGACCGACCTGATGCGCAGCGGTAAGCTGTTCAGCGACATCGGCCTGCCGCCAATCAACCCACAGGACGACCGCGCCATGATCTGCGGCAGCCCGAGCATGCTCGACGAGACCGCCGAGGTTCTGGACAGCTTCGGCCTGAAGATCTCCCCGCGCATGCGCGAGCCAGGCGATTACCTGATCGAGCGTGCCTTCGTCGAGAAGTAAGCAGCACACTGCAATAAAAAACGCAGGCCTGGCCTGATGCCAGTCCGTTAAGCCTTGGGGCTGCTACGCAGCCCATCGCCGGCAAGCCCGCGCCCCACGGGTTTGGGGGGTGCGCCAGGGTGTGGGGGCCGGCGTGCCGGCGCGGGGGGGGGAGCGCGGCGCGGCCTT
>NZ_JBLUPY010000019.1:0-78500 GCF_048068215.1 Pseudomonas sp. NY15372 | reverse complement strand
GGGCTTGCGCTTGTGCTGTGGTGTCGGCCCAGACGAACCGTTCGGTCACTCGCGCCTCGCTGTCGCCCACCTGTTCCGTCACGCTCAGCGGTCGGCCAGCCAGCGCCGGGGCCTCGTACTGCCAGGTACGGGTGACCGCCTGGCGCAGGTCGTCGTGGCCGTCTTCGTCGGTAGCAACCTGGGACACCGCCATGAGCGGGCGGCCGGCGGCATCGTTGAGAATTATCGAGGTGCCAGCGTCGACGCTGCGGGTGTGCAAGGCCGTACCGGCAAGGTCCGACCGGTAGATGAAGTTTGCCTTGTCAGTCGCGGCCAAGCGGGGGTCGGCACTGCGTGCCAGGACGCCTCGGGCGTCGTGTTGGTGATGGGTGATGCGCTCATCCGTCACTTGCAGCTCATCTGGCCTACGGCAATAAGCGATAGTGCGTACAGCCAGGCCGCGGTTATCGACAACCGTGACGGTGGGTGTGTTTCGATGCAAAACCTGTGGAAGGTCAGGCATTGGCAATCTCCTCGGCAAATACCCCATAGGGCTTTCAGTGGGCAGCGCCCACGACATCAGGACGCCATTGCCGGCAGTCCTGTGCTGTATGCGAGGATCCTAATCAAGGTCGAATGATAAAAAGACTGGCAAGGCTGCGAGTTGTCTATCGGCGGGACAGATTTGGCGAGTAGCGTTTTTCCTTGACGCTTCGAGATACTTGGCACGATGTAAGGGCCAGACCCAAGCGGCCTCGGGTCACATGCCCGCTGGCCGGTGGCTTGCCGCATACAGCCCTCGGCCTGTAACGTGCGCCCCATCGCCGCCTCCGGAGCCGCTCGTGTGTCCCTCAAAGCCCTGCGTACCCTGGTGACCATCGCCCGCCATGGCACCTTCGCCCGCGCCGCCGACCTGCTCAGCCTCACACCCTCGGCGGTGAGCCTGCACATCAAGACCCTGGAAGACGAATTGCACGTCACGCTGTTCGACCGCAGCCGTCGCCAGGTGGTATTGACCGAGGCGGGGCAACTGGCCGTGGCACGCGCCGAGACCATCCTCGCCGCCTATGACGAGCTGGCCGACACCTTGGCCTGCGGGCCCAGCTTGCGCGGGCGGCTGCGCATCGGTGCGATCCATACCGTATTGGCTCGGCGCCTGCCCAAGGCGTTGGTATGGATCAAAACCCATCATCCGGAGCTGCATGTCAGCGTGTTTTCCGGCATGTCGGCGGAACTGGCGCGCCGGGTCGAGGATGGCGAACTCGATGCGGCGATCACCACCGAGCCGGTGCCGCCCTACCCTCAGAGCCTGCACTACACACCGTTGTTCGAGGACCGCTTCTGGGCCATCGCCAGCCACGAGCTTGCTGGCCAAAGCCTGGCGCAACTGCTGGCCAGCCAGCCGTTCCTGCGCTTCGACAAGCGTGCCTGGGCGGGGCGGCAGATCGAGCAGGAGCTGCGCCGGCAGCGCTTGCAAGTCAACGAGCAGATGGAGCTGGACAGCCAGGAAGCCTTGGCGCGCATGGCGGCCATGGGGCTGGGGGTGGCGATCATTCCCATGGCCGATGACGATCTCGAACGTTTGCCGCCGGCCATGCGCCTGCCGTTTGGCGAACCGCAGCTGGTACGCAGGGTGGTGCTGCTGGAGCATGAGAAGAGCCAGCGGCGGCATTTGAGTGCGGTCTTGAGAATGGCGTTGGAGGCGTGAGGGGCCGCTACGCGGCCCATCGCGGGGCAAGCCCGCCCTCATAGAACAACGCATAACTATTTGATTTTGCAGGTCCTTTGTGGGAGCGGGCTTGTCCCGCGATTAGGCCGGCCCCGATATCACTGTCGCCTGGCAAGGGCTTCGCCCTTGATCGCGGGACAAGCCCGCTCCCACAGGGGGAGGCGGCGCGGTAACTGCTTAACTATTTGATTCTGCAAGCCCGCACCCACACAGCTCGCAAAATCAAAGGTTATACCGGCTTGCCGGCGATTGGGCTGTGCAGCGGCCTGCAAATGTATCTGGACATGCACGAGCCTTGAAACGCTTCCCCTGGGCCGGTACCCTTTGTGCGCTGCTGTAAATCCAGCAGCCGGGTTTGGTCACCTGCGATTAATCAAGGCGCACAAGCGCCCACAATGCGATTCGGTTGGCGCTTTTTTGTGCCTGGCTGTCTCGTGTTATGGCGGCTGTGCGTGGGGCGCATTCGTGCGCGCCGGTTTCCTTGATTCCCGGTTGACCAACCCGCGTACAGTCGCCACCCATTCGTTTGGTCACGTTGAGTGGCGGCTCCATTGAATCAAGGAGCGACACAATGACGAAAGCCATCCCCGACCCACCACGCCGCAGCACGACGGCACCCGCCCTGTTCGGTAGCTGCGAACACAGCCATCCGCCTTTGTTCACCGTCTCTGGCGGTGTAGAACTCGAAGACGCCCTCGTTCATCTCTCCACCCTGCTCAAGGGTGCGGCCGCCAGCAATCTGAAAGCCTTGCAACTAGCCAACGGGACTTGCCATGACCTGCTGCTGGGTAATGACCATGCACTGGATGCCAGCAAGGCGCTGGTCGAGGCGCTGCTCGATGGGTTGGAATTGCAGCTGGTGAAAGGGCCTCAGGTGCGGACAGCCTGATAGAAAGCATTACCTCCATCGCGGGATAGCCCCCCCTCACGCCTCTGTGGGGGCGGGCTTGTCTCACGATGGGGCTACACCATCCCCTGCATTTTTCCTCAACAGTCACCGCAGAAAACAATGATTTTTTCTTTGGGCTGTCGCGACTAGGCTATGCCGGTACCCGACGACGGACCGCCCGAGATGCTCCACCTGCTGCTCACCACCCTGCCCCCCATCATCCTGCTGATCGCCTTAGGCACCCTGTTACGGGTACGTGGTTTTCTTGCCGAAACCTTCTGGCCCGGCGCCGAACGCCTGAGCTACTACGTCCTGCTGCCCTCATTGTTTCTCCACGGCCTGGCCACGGCGAACCTCGAGGGCGTGCCGATCTGGGGCATGGTAGGTGTGTTGATGCTTTCGACCTTGCTTGGCGGTTTGCTGCTGGTGCTCTACCAGGGCGCGGCGAACCATGACGGCGCCGACTTCACGTCGGTGTTCCAGGGCGGCGTGCGTTTCAACAACTACATCGGTGCCACCCTTGCCGCTGGTGTCTATGGCAGCGCGGGCATCGCCCTGGCGGCGGTTGCCAATGCCGCGATCGTGCCGTTGGTCAACCTGCTCTGCGTCCTGGTGTTCGCCCGCTTCAGTGCCCGCCACAGTTCGCCGCTCACGGTTTTGCGGGCGATCTTCGCCAACCCCTTGATCGTTGGCTGTGCCGGCGGGCTATTGTTGCGCATCAGCGGCCTGGGCATGCCTGCGGGCATAGAGCCGACCGTGAAGGCGCTGGGCCAAGCCGCCCTGCCCTTGGGGCTCTTGTGCGTAGGCGCCGCCCTGGGCGGAGCGCGGCTGGGCCACCAGGTACGTCCGCTGGTGGCGGCATCGGTGTTCAAGTTCCTGGTCATGCCACTGACGACCTGGGGCCTGTGCCGCCTGTTCGGCCTGGGCGGCCAGGCTGCGGTGGTAGCCGTACTGTTCCAGGCCCTGCCGACCGCCTCGTCGTCCTATGTCATGGCTCGGCAGATGGGGGGCAACGCCCCGCTGATGGCCACCATCATCGCCATACAGACCCTCGCCGCGGCCGTCACCCTACCATTGGTACTGAGCCTGACGCTGGGTTGAACCCACTGCGCTAGACTGTGAGCCCGCTCGACCATGCGCCCATTGCCGCTGGTGTTCGGCCTGACCCTGGCCCTGCTCGCAGGTTCGTTGAACGCGGCGGGCCCGACCAAGGCCGTCGTGGCCGAAGACCCTGGTGTTGGAAGAAAAGGTGGTCGAAGCCCCCCAAGAAGAAGGAACCCCTGACGCCCAGAATCAATTTGCGATTCTGTACGGAGATCGCTTTATCAGGCCGACTTGGTGAAAATCAGGGCCTGCCTGACGGCAGGCCGTTACCGGCCCGCACACAAAAAATCTGACAGTCCCCAAAAGCACTTCATATATAGAACCCACCGCCTGGACGCGAAGTAGTGCCTATAATTTTTTTCAACGCTACATTTTTCTCGGCGTTACGCTGAACTTCCATAAACTCTCTATAACCCTTCTCAACCTCTGCATATTTATCAATATTGAAATCAGCCGACTCTCGCTCAACCTTGAGCATCTTATGAAGATCTCCTTCCGGCGCAACAGCCCCAGCAAAAGCATCCAATATCTTTACCTTCATTTCTACTGGCAACTCGGCCGACGGTTCACCGCTACGCCCATCATCATTCAATCTCGTCAGATGTGGGCGATTAAGAGATCTTGAACGACCATAAATAACACTCATTTCCGTTTGATGACTAGAGATATTACCCGCGACGTCTTTCCTGACGCCTCTCAAGTCGAAAAATGTGAAACCAACGAACTGACTCGAATCCTTTTCTAACTTTCCCACCAGCTGCTTATGCGAAGGATTCACGCGGGCATGATGCACAATGTTATTGCCCCCATCATGATGCTCGCCTTGATATTCTGTTTGCCAAGAAAAAGAATCCCCACTGTCCCCCTCTGCACGCTTCAAAGCAGTCGGATACATAGAGATTTCTCCACTGCGCACATCCATCACCCCGGTAAAGACATTCCCTTTCTTGGTTCTTTCCAAATAATATTTCGCCATCTCCGTCAGCCGGTACTGTGCGGGTTCCTCGAAACCAACATTCATTTTATAAAACGGCCTCCCCCGCTCGGCATCAAATGCGACCCTTGCCGCTCGGGGTTCGATATAGTGATACACTTTCTTTGCAGGCTCCCTCCCATCCGCATCCGAGAAGCCGACCGGATTGTTTCGCGAAAACCTGTATAAATTAATACCGTCAATTAACTTGCCTGGATCTGCACTCAGCCAGCGCCCCAATTCCGGTTGGTAATAGCGCCAACCGTAGTAATACAACCCGGTCGCATCCTGCTCCTTGCCTGAATAGCGCATCGTCCGTTGTGTCAGGTTGCTCACTTCCTCGGCAGCCTCGTCTCGGCCCACCGTGCCGCCATAGGGCGCGTATTCCTCTCGGGAAATGAGCTTGCCCGAGGCGTCCGTCTCGCCCCCCACACTGCCCAGATGATCGGCGAAGCGGTAGCGCAGCTGGACCGTACCGGTGAGCCGGTCCTCCACGACGCGTACGCTGCCCGCCTCGGTAATGACGATGTGCTTCTGTGGCGCGTCTTGCCCTGCCAGCCACCGCTGGCGAATTTCGCAACCGCCGGCATAGGTCGTGAGCGTGGTCTGCATCGCAGCGCTGACCTGCACCGTATGGACCTTGCGGGTGCGGGTACCGCCGTCGGCGTAGTGGTAGCGCTCGCTGTCGTCATCGCCAGCAACGCGGCTGACGGGGGTCACCTTGCCGAGCTGGTTGTCGGCCAACCATTGCAGCGCCCTGCCGTCGGCCAGCTGCTTTTGCAGGCCTCCTGCCAGGAAGCCGGTTTCCGGTGTCAGGCTGTGGTCCTTCACCATCGCCCGGTTGCTGCCTTCAGAGACGTTCAGTTCCCGGGTGCGGTTACCGGCACCGCCGACATGGCGGATCCTCGTCAGGTTGTTGCCATCGTCGTAGGTGTACTGCTCGCTGTAAGGCGCCCAGACGCTGCCCGATGAAGCCTCGGCGGTGTAGTAACGGGACACCGGCGTACGTTCCCGGCCTGTGGCGCTGGTGAGTCGGTACAGGGTGTCGTAGGTGTATTCGCGTAGTCCGGTGGCCTGTTGGTTGTTGTGCCACTCAGGATCCGCGCCCTTGTCCTCCAGGCTGAGAATGTTGCCCACCCGGTCATAACGGTAATGCAGGTCGCTGATGACCAGCGGCCCCTGCGGATGGCCCGCCGGACGCTCGGTCAGGTGCCGGCTCAGAAGCTGGGTCCTGGGGTCGTATTCATAGCGCTCGATGACGCCATTGCCCGCCGTTTGCGACAACACCACGCCGTCGGCCCGGTACTGGATGTCCTTCAGTGTGACAGCTTCCTTGGCACTGCCCCGCTCCGTGTAGGCCAGGCGCGTCTGGGCCACCGTGCCGTTGATGGCGTATTCGGTGATCGAGGTGACGCCGGCCGCATTGGTCATCGCCAGCGGCGCGCCGGTCGCGTCGTAGGTGCTGGCAAGACGCAAGGGCGCTTCGGTATCGTCCGGCGTGGTCGTCGCCCAGTCCGGGGTCTCGACCTCAGGCTTGAGCAGGCACTGCTCGCTGGCCAGCGGCTGGCCTGTCAGCGAAACGCTCAGCGGCCGGCTGATGCCTGCGTTATTGCGCAGCTCCACCTGGCTCCCAGCCAGGTTCAGCGCCTGCCATTGCGCCTCGCCCAGCGGCGCATATACATACTGCTCGCGCACACGCCCAGTCGATGCGCCCATCGCTGTTTCGGTCTGCGACAGCGGCCTGCCACCAACGCCAGCCGCCTCGTAGGCATGCGTGGAAACTGTGCCCTGGGCATTGCGCGCCCACAAAGGGCGGCCTACCACGTCGGGCAGCGTGAACGCGGCGTCGCCATCGGCGGTGTGCAGGCGCAGCGGTTGGCCGGCCAGCCCCGACACCGTGACCGCATCGGCATTACCCGTGGCAGCGTTGTTCAAGACACGGGCACCGAACAGCCGTGTGCTGCGGCTGAACCGGTGAGTGACGGTGCGACTGACCAATACCCGCGCCGGCGCCTCGGGGGCCGATGGTGTGCGCAGAAAAGCCAAGGTCCGAAAAGGCGCCGTTACCACCGGGGTGGTTGCGTGCAAAGTAGCCATTCCATTCCCCAGGCTCATGGCGCGTCCTCCTGTGCGTGACGTGCCATGACGTCTGACCAGGTATCGTTTTCATCCTCCGACACCGTGAACCATGGGAATACCTGCACCCGACGTTCATACCCGGCGGCGGTCAGCACCTTGTACTCGCGCCCCAACGCGTCGTAGAGGTGGGTATGGGCATAGAGACCTTCCCGGGCGCTATCGTCCCGGACCCAGCGCCAATCGTCGAGGTGATAGGCCAGCCACACCCGTACCGGGTTGCCCTTGTTGTCGAACTCGGTCTGGCCGTTCACTGCCCAGCGGGGGTCCGCCTTCGTGGTGACGGCTTTACCGTCGGCATCGGTTTGCAGCGCCCCCTCGGCGGTGCGCACGAATGCCTCTCCAGGGGCGTCCAGGATGGCCGTTTGCAGCACTTGCCCGCCCCCCTGCAACCTCACCTGCAGCCGCACCGTCTGGAGCGGGTCATCGTCGTAGCGGTCGGTCAGGATAGCGACGACACAGGGCGGCGTACGCGCGGTCATGATCTCTGGCGGGATGATCGCATCCCGCATCAATCGTGCATCCTGCCGTGCCCGGGCCAATGCCCCGCAGCGCTGCTCGGCGAGCTGGCCGTCGGCACATACTGTCAACGGCATCCAACTGTCGGTGATGTAGGTGAACGCTTCGTGGACGGGCAAGGTCGTACCCGCGCGACTCAATGCGACCGCATCCTCCACGGTTGCAGGCGGGGTGAAGTCATCAACCGGGCTCAAATAGCCGACCGGGACGGCACCACGTTCGCCAACCGGCGTCTCGGTCCCATGGAAACGGCTGTACCGCACACGCCCCAACGCATCCAGCGCCACTTCGGTGATGTTGTCGTTGCTGTCCTTGATGCGTATCGGGCGTAGAAAACGCCAATCGGTCGCGACAATCTGCGAGGCGAAGCTGAAACCGTCGGTAGCGCCACTCACCGAGAGGTAATGAGGCGAATATGTCAAAGCGGTTTCAGGTAGCAGCTCACTCTCGCGCACGCATTTGGCCACGCAGAAAGCGGACTGGCCATGGTACGTCGTAATGTTCTGCACTCCACCCCAGACATTCGTGACGGCCGGTGCGTGGGGAACCGTCAGCGGCTTGTAGCCCCCACGCTCGAGCAATGCCTCGAGGTTGTCAGCCTGTACACGCTGGCCAAGTACGTGCGCCAATGGCGCCAGGGCAGCCTGTTGCCTGCCTTCATTGTCCAGCGCCGTAGACAACACCTGCCAATAGAGCAGGTCCGGCGTGATGGCCTGGGCAACGAGCGCCTGTTTCAGGGCAAGCAGCGCTTCGTCGTCATGGGGGTGCTGGTCGGCATAGGCCTGCACGGCCGAGCGCAGTTGATCGCGAGGAATGCCCCCTGGCGTATCGCTGGCTCCCAGCGCGGCCCATAACGCGTCGGCTGCGATCGTCCGCGGCCCGCTCTTCTTTTCCCTCAATGCCGCTTGCAAGGCTTGCACGGTTGCCTCGCGCAGGCGGCCGTCACCCGTGGGCAGTTGCTCCTGTTGCAGGGAAAACGCCATGAACGCCTGGAAGAAAGCGTCAGGCGTCACGTGCTCTTGAACACGCAGGCGCAAGCGACTCGGCACGGCAGGGTCGATCGAACCTGTGGCATCGTCGAGACAGGCATCGACCAGATCGGCCAAGGTCTGGTCCAACATCGGGCCGAACACCTGCAGGTCCAGGTCGTCCAGCAGGGCGGTTTCGGTCCAGGCAACCAGGCCCTGGCGCGTGGGGGTATCCCGCAGCGCGGTACCGGCACTGTCCCGCCAGCGGGTCTTCGTATAACCGTCGAACACCAACGAGCCCGGTTCTGCCAGCAGTTGCGCCAATTGCAGGTTGTCGGCTGTGAACCCTCCTGTTGGGATGCGCCGGTTTTCGCGACCTTCGGGGTTGCCGTTCGGGTGGCCGGTGCCCCACCAGACCACATCGGTGCGGGTATCCTGCGGCAAGCCAACGACAAAATCATGACCTGCCGAAAGGTGGTGGACACGACTGCGTGTCAGGTTCATCCAGCAGTCGTATTGCTGGCTGTCGGCGGTTTCCTTGATCACACCGGCCGGTAGCGTCGCGGGGTAGATTTCCCGCACACTTTCCTCACGTTCCACCTGGGCCGGGGTCAGTTGCCGCGGGTAGGTGATGCTGACGCTGTCCAGATGCACCCCGTGGAGGTCTTGCGCCAGCACGATGGTTTGACTTACCACAGGGTCGCTCGCAACACGTTCGCAGGCCAGCGACAAGGCTTCCAGCACCGTCACTTGCGTGATCGGGTTGTCGCGGTCAGGCTTGCCGTCTCTTCCAAGGCTATCGTATGCACGGACCTGCAGCCGCTGGCGGGAAATGCTGTAGGGCACTGCCGCTGCCGGGTGATCGTCCTCGCCGTACACCTCGGTGCGCATTACCTGGCCACGCACGGCCCGATACAGTTTCCGCCGACGCTCGGCGTTCGCCCCGGGCTCCTCGGGCTTGTCCGCACCGTCTTGCCAGGCGGTGAAGCGGATCTGGCCCTTGCTGAAGGCCTTGTCGATCTCTTCCCGAGCCTGCTCCAAAGGCTTGCTGTCGACCGCCTCGGTGCCGGTATAGAACCAGGTGCACGTGCGCACTGGGGGGGACACCACAGCGGCACGGGCCACGGCATCGGCCTCGCTGCGGCTGTTGCGATCGGTTTGCACGACACAGCGAAAGCCTGCGAACTCGCGTTCTCTGCCATCCCATACGCCCCCCAGGTAGCGGGTTTCGCTGCCCAGTACCAGCCCGGTGATTTCATTGACCTGGGTAACCGTGCAAACGGTATGCACCGGAAACGGAAGGTAACTGACAGCGGTCTTCCCAGCCGCTTGCAGAGCGGCTTTCTCATCCAACCAGCCCTGGGCCGAACTCCGGTAGGTCAGTTCGGTACGACCGCCGACATTGTCCACTACGGTGGTCAACAACCAAGGGCGTATAGCAGCGAAATTCAATACCCAGCTACGCGGCTTCATGTGCGGGACCGTCAAGACCAGGCTCCCCATTCCCAGTCCCCGCACATCCGCGACCTGCAAGCGCCAGGTAGCATCCGGCGTCACATCGGCAGGCGGTGGAATCACACCTTTGTAGCGAAACGCATTACCGCTCTGGTTGCTGAACACATGGATACCCCTACGGCCGATCACCAGCAGGTCCGCAACCCCCGTGCCGTCCGTGTCGGCCAGGTAGATCCGATTGGGCTCGAAGGCCAGGGCACTGCCGTCCTTGACCCTGAGTAGCTGCAGTGAAAACCCCGGCAACGACAGCGGGTTGCCGAACCGGCCATGCCCAAGCGATGGCCAGGCGGTGACGCCGTCGGCGGTGACCTCCACCAGGTCCGAAAGCCCTCCCCCGGTGATGTCGCTGATCGCGACCAGGCGGGAACCATCGCTGCTCGGTCGAGGCAGCGAACGGCCTGGATGAGCCACGGTCTTTTCAGGCGCCCAGCCGCCCGTCCCAGCGGATGGCCACAGGCGCACACTGGCAGGGCCGATCATCACCAGGTCCGCCAACCCCGTACCGGTCAGGTCGGCTTGCAGCGCAGCCGGGTGATCGAACTCGACCGGGAAGCGCGCAAAAGGCTTGAAGCCGCCCCAATGCCCATCCGGTTGCAAGGTGAAACTGCCCCGCATGCCGTGCAACGCCATTATCAGCTCTGGTTGGCCATTACCATCGAGGTCGGCCAATTGCGCCCTGCCGCCAAAGGGAAGCCGATGCAGGGGAGTCGCCGCAGCCCAGGTTATCCGGTCATCGAGGGGGGCGTCGAAAAGCCCGGCGTACCCAGGCGCCAGCCTGGACGCAGTGCCCTCGCCGTCCCGAACCGGCGCCCGATACCACCAGGCGCCATCATCCTGGTAGAGCAACCCTGGAATACCCTCACCGTACAGGTCCGCCATCTGCCAGGACTCGTGGCTGAAGCCGTCCAGCGCGGACACGGGTTGCCACTGCGTTGCGTCAGGTAATACCTCGGGTGGCTCGGACAAGGCGAACTCCACCGGTGGGAAGGACACCGCCGTGCCATTGGCCTCGTATGCCAGTGTCTGGGCGGCGCACAGTTGGGTGAGCAACGTGGACGTTTCATAGGTAAGGTGAAGGCGCGATACCAACTGCGCCGTCGCATCCTGGGAGGCGGCATCGGCCATCATGGCCGTGCGGTGCCAAAGCAGGATGTCGTGACACAGCCGGCGGGTGCGGACCTCGAACCCATAGCGGCGCAGCGACAGCGCATCGTCCCGGGCAGGCCAGGTCGCCGTGGTCGCCAGTGGCGGAGCCTGGTCGGCCAGCGTGCCGCGCTCGCCATAGTCGAACACCAGCAACGCCAGCCACTCGTTTTCCCAGGCATCGGCCGGGCCCATGCCAGGTCGCAGGAAATGCAGCGCCGGCGTACGGTTCATCCAGTACAGGGTATCCGGGTACAGGCCGGCCACGTGCGGATGGTCGGCAAGCTCCTGCACCGAGCAACCCGCGTTGTCTTCCTGGCGCCAACGCCAAAGAATGTGCTCGCCTCGGGCCGTGACGGTCTCCTCGATACGCCACTCGGCCACACGCGAAGGGTCCTGTGGATCGGCCAGCCTGGCATCGGGCGACCAACCGTAAAGGGCCAGGCCGCCGTCGGGTGTGAAGTCGATCCAGAACGTGCGGGCCACCGCACCGTCCGTGCCAGCTTCCTGCCAACACTCGATACGCGAATTCAGGCCCGAGAAGCGATCCTGGTAACGGGTAACGGTGTAGGTACCACTGTCGGTATCGGCAAAGGGAAGGCGCGTTTCGGTACGCACGGCGTCCTGGGTGCGCAGCAGCTCATCGCCACTGGGCCCGTTCAGGCGGTCGGTGCCATCGTAACGGGGAACGCCGTGCTGCGTACGCAAGCGGATCGCCGGCAGCGAAAGCTGCCAGCCCATCCCGAACACACCATTGCCGCTACCGTTGCTGTAGGCCAATGCCAGTTCGGGCGCCAGGCCGCGGGCCGGTGCCGCCGACACAGGCAGAGGGATCTGCCAGCCGGCACCGCCGTCCGGCCCGCCGACCGACAATGCCCCCGCACTACCACCAAGGGTACCTCCACCCTTGGGCAACGAAGGGGGTGTGAAAAACGGGTTCTCCTGGGCAACGGCCTGATTCGTCTCACTCATCATGCTGCGCGACCCCGCAGCACATCATGGGCGGTGTCGTTCTCATCCTCAGCCACCGTGAACCACGGGTAGAACTGTGTACGCCGCTCCCAGCCCGCCGCAGTGATCACCCGGTACACACGGCCTAAAGCATCATACAAGTGAGTGTCGGCGTAGACCCCCTCACGCGCGCTGGCGTCGAACACCGGGCGCCAGTCATCCAGATAGAATGGCAACCAGGTGCGTACGGCTTGCCCTTTGTTGTCGTACTCGGTCTTGCCGGTCACGGCCCAGCGCACCGCAGCGTGCCGGGTCACGGCCTTGCCGTCGGTGCCCACCTCGAGCCCTCCCTCGGGCGTGCGAACCAGGGCATCACCTGGAGGGTGCAGGACTGCGGTCTGCAACAGATGACCGCTGCCATCGCTGTAGGTGATATTCAGGCGTACTTGCTGCTGCGGGTCACCGTCGTAGCGATCGGTCTGCAGGCTGCAGATATGCGGGGGTTCGCGCCCCTCGGCCAGATCCAGCAGCTTCAGGCCGTGGGCCTTCGCCATGCGTCGCAGCGCCAGTTCGCCGGTGCGGGTGGCCAAGGGGTTGCCCTGCCGGTCACGCGTCAGGGGCATCCAGCTGTCGGCCACTATCCGGTGGGCGGTCGCCACGGGCACTTCGCCGCCCTTGAGCGCGAGCATGCCTTCGACCGTTTCTGGCACCGCAAAGGCTCGCCCGCTGCAATAGCCGGTCATGATGCCTTGCTCGGTACCATGGAAACGCGTCTGCGATACCCGGCCCAGGGCATCGATGGCCACTTCCCGCGTATTGTCGTTCGGGTCGACCAGCGCTGTCGGCGTCAGGTAGCGCCAGTCGTAGCGCAAGGTGGTTTCCAGACCGGCGGCGTCGGTCACCTTCGCCACCTGCAAGGCGTGGGGAGTCCAGTCGATCACCGTCTCGCCCATCAGTTCGCTTTCCCGCACGCCAGCCAGCCGATAGAAACCGGCGGCTCCAAGATATCGGGCCAGGCCATGGCGGCCGGTGTATACGGGCAAGTTGTCCTCAGGCAGCTGAACAGTGTGATAGCCGGCCTTTTCCAGCATCTGCGCCAACGCCTCATCCGACATCAGGCCTTTGAACACGTCCACGCAGGCCTCATCCAACATGGCGGTTTCGGTATAGGCAGCCAGGGCCTGGCGTACCGGTGCAACGCTGGGGTTTCCTGCCTCGTCGCACCACTGGGTGCGGACATGGCTGGCCAAGGTGGCGCTGCTCAGGTCATCGAGGGGGCTACCTGCAGACGACAGGTTCTCGACGCTGAAACCGCCCCTCGGTACCTGGGTAGGCGCCAGTTGCAGGACATCCGTGCGGGTCGCCTCCACCAGGCCTACCACATGGGTAGGGCCGGCGTCGAGGTTGCGTACCCGATTGCGCGACAACGTCAGCCAGGCGTGCTGCTGCTGAGGGTCGCGCGCTGCCAGTTCCAGGCCGTCGGGGAAGGTATCCGGATAAGGCGACGGCGTGGACGCAGGCCTGCGCGGGTAACGCAGCTCCACGGCGCGCGCCACATTGCCGTAGCGGTCCTGCTCGAGCACGACCGACTGGGAGACCACCGGGTCCTGCGCGATGCGTTCGGTGGCGAAGGTCAGGGTTTCCACCGGCGTAACCAACGCCGCAGGCTTGCGTGCGTCTGCGGTTTGATACAGGCGCACCTGCCAACGCTGGCGGGTGATGCTGTAGGGCACCGAAGCCAATGCGCTGCCATCGAGGCCATAGGTTTCGGTGCGCACCGGCATGCCCTTCAGGGCACGCAGCAACCAGCGACGCGTCTCGCCTTCAGGTTCAACGGGCTCATCGCGTCCATCGGCCCCCAGGCGCGTGATACGCAGTGGGTTCAAGGGGAAGTCGCCCTCTGCCGAACCTTGCCCTGCAAAGGCACCTTCCTGGACGCTGTCATAGGCTTCGATGCCGCTCAGGAACCAGCTGTGTACCTGCGCAGCCGGCGAACGCTCTACGCCGGTACCCTGTGCATCACTCAGGGTGTCGGTCTGGATCAACCGGGTAAACCCACGGAACTCGCGTTCCACCCCGTCCCAGATACCACGCAGGTATTGCATGCCGCTGACGGTACGCAGCCCGCTGATGTCGTCGATCGCCGTGACTCGGCTGAGCATGTGCACGGGGAACGGCAGGCGACTGACCGCCGGTTTGCCCTGGGCCTTGAGTGCCGCCTTTTCATCCAGCCAGCCTTGGGCCGAGCTGCGGTATTGGAACAGGGTGCGGCTCCCGGTATTGGTGCACACCTCGGCGAGCAGCCATGGCCGGGTATCGTTGAACCGATACGTCCAGGTGCGTGGCGTCATATGCGGCACGGTCAGCACCAGCTCGGCCGTGCCCTGGCCGCGCAGGTCGGTCACCTGCAGCAGGCAGGTGTCGTCGAGAGCGACCCCAGCGGGTGCCGGCACGGACGGCCCCTCCATGAAGCGGTTGCCGGACTCGCTGATGAATACACGGATACGGTCCGCCTCTAGGTAGAGGATGTCGGTGGTGCCGCTACCGTCGGTGTCCCCCAGGAATATGCGCGACGCGACGAAATCGTTGACCGCGAAGCCTGGCACGCGCACCGGTTCACCGAAGCGGCCATGGCCGAGGGACGGCCAGTAGGTCACGCCCTGGCCGGTGATCTCCACCAGGTGCTGCTGGCCACTGCCGACAGGGTCGGCGAATGCCACCAGGCGGTGCTCGCCGCCTTGCATGGGTAATGGGGTCTTCCCGTCATAATTTGTTTCAACGGCCCTGTCCCAGCCCGCGCTCGCGGCGCTGGCCCACAGGCGCACACTTCGCGGCCCGATCATGACCATGTCCTGCAGGCCGCCTCCGGTCAGGTCGACCAGTTGCGCAGAGGGGTGCAGCAGTTCCGAGGGCATCGCCTGCAGCGCAATGAAGCTGCCCCATTGGCCATCCGGCGCCAAGGTGAAGCTGCCCTGCAGGCCGGGTTGGGTCACTAGCCATTCCGGGCGGCCATCGCCGTCGAGGTCGGTCAGCGACCCACCGACCAGCGAGGGAGCCAGGGGCAGTACCTGCGGCTCACCCCAGGTCACTGTATCGGTGGTGGGTTCCCCCTTGCGCTCCGGTGCCCGGTATCGCCAGGCGCTGCCGTCCTGGTACAACAGCCCGGGCAGCCCCTCTGCGTACAAATCGGCCATTTGCCAGTGCGGCGGGCTGAAGCCATCGAGCTCCGGCAGTGCTTCCCATTGCGGCGCCTCGCGCCCTGGGCGGCTCAGTTCGAACTCCACAGGTGGCAACGACAGCGGCGTGCCATCGGGCTCATAGGCGACCTGCCGAGCCGCCACCAGCAGGGTCGCCACAGCGGAGGGTTCATAGCTCAGGTGCAGCCGAGACACCAACATAGGGGTTGGGTCGCTTTGCCCTGCCATCATTCGGGTGCGATGCCACAACACGACGTCATGGCACAGGCGGCGGATCCGGTTGTTGAACCCCCAGCGCCAGAAGGACAGGCAATCCTCGCGCACCGGCCATTGCGCCGTGCTTGCGAACGGCGGTGGCGTGTCCAGGTCGGTGCCGCGCTCACCGTAGTCCAGCAGCATCACGCTCATGAAATCGTCGGCACGAAAGGCGTGCTCCGGCACCAGCAGCGCAGTCGCTGGCGTGGCGTTCATGGCATAGACACCCGTAAGGTACTGGCTCGCGACCTTCGGATGGGCAGCCCGCTCGTCTTCGTCGCAGCCAGCTGCATCTTCGCCGCGGTAGGTGTACACCACATGCTCGCCTTTGGCGCTCACGGTTTCCTCGGCGTACCAGCCGGCCACCCGCGTCGGGTCGTGCGGGTCGCTCAACCGGGCGCTGGCCGACCAGCCGAACAGCGTGATGCTGCCATCGGCGTGGTAGTTGAGCCAGAAGCCTGGCGATTCGGGTGTCTCCTGCGAGCGCCAATGCTCCAGGCGCTGATCCGGTGCGCCACTACGCGACACCCAGGTGGTCACGGTGTGGGGCGCCTGTACAGCAGAAAACGGCAGGGTGTTCTCAACCCGTGGCATGCCTTTGTCGCGCAGGATTTCTTCGCCATCCGGCCCCACCAGGCGGTCTTGCTCGTTGTAGCGAGGGATACCGAAACGGCTCATGCGGAACACCGCGGGCGGCGAGCAATTCCAGCCTGCGCCAAAGGCGCCGTTGCCCCCACCGGAGCTGTAGCCCAGCGTCAGCTGCGGTGACAGTTCACGCCCGACGGGCAGTGGCAATGGCAGAGACCAGCCCGCCGCGCCATCGGCGCTGCCGACGGACAACATTCCGCCGCCTGCGGAAACGGTGCCGCCCCCCTTGGGCAGCGCGGGTGGGGTGAACAGGGGTTCACGGCTCGTCCCGGGGGAAGCGCCAGGTGTATCGGACATGATCTGACTCCGTGTCAGCCCTCCCGGTTGCCCTGGGAGGTGAGGAAATGGAAGAAGCATCAGGCGTCGGCATCAGGACGACCAACGCCGCCTGGCAGCACGGCGATGCCGCAGAGGTAAGAGCTATCGATAGAAAAATCTTATGCGGGTACGCCAGGCCGATGAACTCGCAGGGCTAGGAGCTATACAAACCGTGCAGACCTGGACGAAACCTTCCATGACCCTCCCGGCCCACGACATCGGGAAGGGCTGGGTGATCCCTCACAAGACAAGGTATGCGCCGCGAATGCGGTTGGAGATAAGCCTGTTCGGCCAACGGAACTCCCAGCGACCTTCGCCGCTCTTAACAACATGCAGTAAATCCCTTGGGCTTCACCTGGAGGTCTTGCCATGCGCCACTTACTGCTCGTCCCTTCGCTGTTGCTCCTGCTGCCAGCAGGCGCAGCCCTGGCCCGTGTGGATGCGGGCGATGTCGCCACGTCGGCGGGGATCTCCGCCTCGCTGTACTCAACCTTCAAGGACGACAAACGGATCATTCCGGCCAGGGATGAGCTGTCCGCCTTCATCGCCAGCGGTGGCGCCATCCGTGGCGCCTATGTGGAATCGGCACTGGAGCAGGCCCGCAAGGCCAACCCAGGCCTGCAGGTCAGTGACGAGGAGCTTGCCAAGGCCCTGCTTTCCCAGGACCAGCCGTTGACCGATAACTGAGCCCTGGTGGGGCTGCTTGGCAGCCCAACCGCGACGCAAGGCCGCTGCCACGGTGACCTACCGAGGGGCGCGACCTTGTGTCGCGAAAGGCGTGCGTAGCGGTCCCCTCGCCGCTTCACGCTGTGTAACATGGGCGCATCCGCCCCCCTTGCGATGTGCACCATGACCCACCCCGCCAATGTGCCCGACGCCCTGCCGCCCTCGGTAGACCGCCCCCACCGGGTGGTATTTCTCGCCTACCCGCAAATGGGCCTGCTCGACCTCACCGGTGCGCAAACGGTGTTCTGGGCCGCAGGCAAAGCCCGCGCCGAGCGGGGCCTGCCCGGTTACGAGATGCACACTGCCAGCCTCGAAGGCAACCTGGTCGCCACCGCCGAAGGCCTGGCGGTGGGCACCGAACCGCTGGAACCTTTGTTGCGCGACACCATCGACACCCTGGTGGTGCCCGGGGCACCGGAAATCGTCCGCACCCTGCCCGAACATGCCGAGCTGGTCGGCTGGCTGCGTCTGGCCGCCGCGCGCGCCCAACGTACCGCCTCGGTGTGCAGCGGTACCTTTCTGCTGGCCGCTGCGGGGTTGCTCGACGGCCGCCGCGCGGCCACCCACTGGGCCATGTGCGACGCGCTGCGTCGGCGCTTCCCCGAAGTCGAGGTGGATGCCGAGTCGATCTTCGTGCAACAGGGCAAGGTCTGGACCTCGGCCGGCGTCAGCGCCGGTATCGACCTGGCCCTGGCCCTGGTGGAACTCGACTGCGGCCGCGAGGTGGCCATGCAGGTGGCGCGGGAGCTGGTGGTATTTCTCAAACGCCCAGGCGGCCAGGCCCAGTTCAGCGAACTGCTCAAGGCCCAAGGCGAGGACAGCGGCGCCTTCGAAGCCTTGCACCTATGGCTCAACGACCACCTGGGCGACCCGCACCTGACCGTCGAACGCCTGGCCGAGCAAGCGCGCATGAGCCTGCGAAACTTCACGCGTGTATACAAACACACGACCGGCCGCACCCCGGCCAAGGCCATCGAGGTGTTCCGCCTGGAGGCGGCACGGCGCCTGCTGGAGAACACCTCTCAACAGGTCGAGCAGATCGCCCGCCAATGCGGCTTCGGTTCGGAGGAGCGCATGCGCCTGGCCTTCCAGCGCCACCTGGCGGTGACGCCGCGCGACTACCGTGCCCGCTTCGCTCGCAGCGTGCCCTTGGCCGAAATCCAGGGATCTTTGGCCTAGGGCCGGGCACCCGCTGCGCTTAGCATCGTTGTTTCCAAGGCGCCGAGACAATGGGCGCCAGGCCTTCCCTCGCAATCGCAGGAGCACAACGATGAAACAGATCCTGATCATAGGCGCAGGCTTCGCCGGCCTGTGGAGCGCCCTGGGCGCGGCGCGCCAACTCGACCTACATGGCCGCGACGATGTCCGGATCACCGTGCTCGCGCCCCAGGCCGAGCTGCACATCCGCCCACGCTTCTACGAGCCCGATGTACATAACATGGCCGCGCCGCTGCAGGCGTTGTTCGATGCGGTCGATGTACGCTTCGTCAAAGGTACGGCCTACCGGATCGACGAGGCCTCGCGCAGCGTGGCCTACCGCGAACCTGGCAGGCGCGAGGCGAACCTTGGCTACGACCGCCTGATCATGGCCTGCGGCAGCCAGCTCAACCGCCCGGACCTTGCAGGCTTCGAGCATGCCTTCGACGTCGACAAGATCGAGTCGGCCGTACGCCTGGAGGAACACCTCAAATCGCTCGCGGCCCTGCCCCCGAGCCCCGCACGCAATACCGTGGTGGTCGCCGGTGGCGGCTTCACCGGCATCGAGACGGCCACCGAGCTGCCCAGCCGCCTGCGGGCGATCCTTGGCCCACAGGCTGGCCTGCGTATCGTGGTGGTCGACCGCGGCGCGAGGATCGGCGCAGCACTGGGCGAAGGTATCCGGCCTGCGATCGAGCAGGCCTCCCAGGCCTTGGGCGTGGAGTGGATCTGCGGCGCCACCGTCGCGTCGGTGGATGGCGAGGGTGTGCTGCTGGACAACGGCCAGCGCATTGACGCCAGCACCGTGATCTGGACCGTGGGCTTCAAGGCCAACCCGCTCACCGAGCAGATCCACGGCGAGCGTGACCACCAAGGCCGCCTGCATGTGGACGGCAACCTCAAGGTCAAGGGCAACGACGCGGTGTATGCCGCCGGCGATGTGGCCTTCGCCGCCTGCGACGAGGTCGGCAACCATGCGGTGATGTCCTGCCAGCACGCCATTCCCCTGGGACGCTACGCAGGCAATAACGCCGCCGCCGAGCTGATCGGTGTGGCACCGATGACCTACAGTCAGCCCAAGTACGTCACCTGCCTGGACCTCGGCGCCTGGGGGGCGGTGTATACCGAAGGGTGGGAGCGCAGGGTCTCGCCACCGACAGACAAGGCCGAGGCGAAGCAACTCAAGGCGCAGATCAACTCGGTCTGGATCTACCCGCCGGCCCCGGACCGCGCCAGTGCGCTGGCTGCCGCCGACCCGCTGATCCCGGTTGCCTGAGTGCCTTGACGAGTTGAGCACTGAGCCCCTAGTGGGAGCGGGTTTACCCACTCCCACAAGGGGCCGGTGTTCGCCGCCCGTCACGCCAGTACATTTGCCCTTCGCGTCGAACCCATGGCATAGATGCAGGTCCACGTTCTACGTGACCGCTTCGAGCCTTCAGGAGATTCCGCGCATGAGCAAGCCCTACGTTCCACCCAAGGTCTGGACCCACGAAGCGCCATCCGGCGGCCAGTTCGCCAACATCAATCGCCCGATCGCCGGCCCGACCCATGACCAGGCACTGCCGGTGGGGAAGCAGCCGTTGCAGCTCTATTCCCTGGCCACGCCCAACGGCGTCAAGGTGACCATCCTGCTCGAAGAGCTGCTGGCCCTCGGGCATGCGGGAGCCGAATATGACGCCTGGCTGATCCGCATCGGCGAGGGCGACCAGTTCTCCAGCGGCTTCGTCCAGGTCAACCCCAACTCCAAGATCCCCGCCCTGCTCGACCGCAGCGTCGAGCCGCCAGTGCGGGTGTTCGAGTCCGGCTCGATTCTGCTGTACCTGGCCGAGAAATTCGGCGCCTTCCTGCCCACGGGTGCCGCTGCGCGCACCGAGTGCCTGAACTGGCTGTTCTGGCAAATGGGCTCGGCGCCCTACCTGGGCGGCGGCTTTGGCCATTTCTATGTGTACGCACCGGAAAAGTTCGAATACGCCATCAACCGCTTCACCATGGAAGCCAAGCGCCAGCTCGATGTGCTCGACCGTCGCCTGGCCGAAAGCGCCTACTTGGGCGGGGCTGAGTACAGCATCGCCGATATCGCCGTGTGGGCCTGGTACGGCCAGCTGGTGCTCGGCAACTTGTATGACGCGGCGGAGTTCCTGGCGGTGCATGAATACCGGCATGTGCAGCGCTGGGCCGAGGCGATTGCCCAGCGACCGGCGGTGCAACGCGGCACCCGGGTCAACCGGACCTGGGGAGACGAAGCCAGCCAGGTGCCGGAGCGCCATTCGGCGGCGGACCTGGATTGAGTGCATAGGGGCAAGCCCACACACAGGAAGACGGCGATCCCAAACTCCTGTGGGAGTGGGCTTGCCCCGCGATTGGGCTGCACCGCACCCCGGCAATACCCGCCCTGCATGCACCAACGCACACTTCTCCCGCACCGACACTGCCGCCATGCAAATAACCATTGCCACGGTGCATGCCTGCGCCGGCCCTGGGCTTCTTGCTACACTCGCGCCACGAGTTTCCACCTGCATAACTGGTGACAGCATGATCGAGGTAACCGAGGTTTCCATTGCCGAGCTGCGCGACGCGCTCGAGGCCGGCCGCACGACGGCGGTCGAGCTGGTCAAGGCCTACCTGGCCCGCATCGACGCCTATGACGGAGCCGACACCGCCACCGCTCTGAACGCCGTGGTGGTGCGCAACCCTGATGCACTCAAGGAGGCCGAAGCCTCCGATGCCCGCCGGGCACAGGGCCAGACCCTCGGCCCGCTGGACGGCATCCCCTACACCGCCAAGGACAGCTACCTGGTCAAAGGCCTGACCGCCGCATCCGGCAGCCCGGCGTTCAAGGACCTGGTCGCCCAGCGCGACGCCTTCACCATCGAGCGCCTGCGCGCCGCCGGGGCTATCTGCCTGGGCAAGACCAACATGCCGCCGATGGCCAACGGGGGCATGCAGCGTGGCGTCTATGGCCGCGCTGAAAGCCCATACAACGCCGCCTATCTGACCGCACCGTTCGCTTCTGGCTCGTCCAATGGCGCCGGCACCGCTACTGCCGCCAGCTATGCAGCCTTCGGCCTGGCCGAGGAAACCTGGTCCAGCGGCCGCGGCCCGGCGTCCAACAACGGCCTGTGCGCCTACACTCCTTCGCGCGGCGTGATCTCGGTGCGTGGTAACTGGCCACTCACCCCGACCATGGACGTGGTGGTGCCGTACGCCCGTACCATGGCCGACCTGTTGGAAATCCTCGACGTGGTCGTAGCCGACGATGCCGACAAGCGCGGCGACCTGTGGCGCCTGCAGCCCTGGGTACCGATCCCGGCCGCCTCGTCCGTGCGCCCGGCTTCCTACCTGGACCTGGCAGCCGATGCCAGCGCACTCAAAGGCAAGCGTTTCGGCGTGCCGAAGATGTACATCAATGCCGACCCCGAGGCCGGCACTTCGGAAAAACCCGGTATCGGCGGCCCCACCGGCCAGCGCATCAACACCCGGGCCAGCGTCATCGACTTGTGGAAGCAAGCACGCCAGGCCCTGGAGGCGGCGGGCGCCGAGGTGGTCGAGGTGGACTTCCCGCTGGTGTCCAATTGCGAGGGGGATCGCCCAGGCGCTCCGACCGTGTACAACCGCGGTATCGTTTCCAAGGAATTCCTGCACGATGAGCTGTGGGAGCTGTCTGGCTGGGGCTTCGATGACTTCCTGCGCGCCAACGGCGACCCGAAGCTCAACCGCTTGGCCGATGTCGATGGCCCACAGATCTTCCCCCATGACCCGGGCACCCTGCCCAACCGCGAGGATGATTTGGCAGCCGGCATGGACGAGTACGTCAACATGGCCAAGCGCGGCCTGAAGACCTGGGACCAGATCGAAACCCTGCCCGACGGCCTGCGTGGCCTGGAGAAGACCCGCAAGCTCGACCTCGAGGACTGGATGGACAACCTGGGCCTCGATGCGGTGCTGTTCCCCACTGTCGCCGACGTGGGCCCGGCCGATGCCGACGTCAACCCGGCCTCGGCGGATATCGCCTGGAGCAACGGTATCTGGGTGGCCAACGGCAACCTGGCCATCCGTCACCTGGGCGTGCCCACCGTGACCGTGCCCATGGGCGTCATGGCGGATATCGGCATGCCGGTCGGCCTGACCTTCGCTGGCCGCGCCTACAGCGACAACGACCTGCTGCGCTTCGGCGCGGCGTTCGAGTCCACCGGCTCGCGGCGCATGGTCCCACCGCGGACGCCACCGCTGGGCTGATCGCTACGCAGGGCCGCACTGCAATGTTCATCGCCGGCAAGCCGGCTCCCACAGGAATCGCGCCAGCTCTCAGACCTTTTTCAGAGCCTCCGCCGTACCTGTGGGAGCTGGCTTGCCAGCGATAGGGCCGGGGCAAGCCACTCAAGACAGTTGCTCCCGCCTGGCCTGCGCTGCTTTCAGAGACACCGCCCTACTTGTGGGAGCTGGCTTGCCAGCGATAGGGCCGGAGCAAGCCACTCAAGACAGGCGATTCCGCCTGGCCTGAGCTGCTTTCAGAGACACCGCCCTACTTGTGGGAGCTGGCTTGCCAGCGATAGGGCCGGGGCAAGCCACTCAAGACAGTTGCTCCCGCCTGGCCAGGGCTGCCACAGGGACTGGGTTCCGGCCTGTCAGCCCTCGCCACGCCGTGGGGTACCCCCATGGCTGTGCTGACCACCGACCCGGGCCTTCTCGGCTCGATCGGTCTTCACATCCTGCTTGGTGTTGCCCTTGCGGCCAGCCTCGCTGACTTTCTGTGGATCGTCGGCGAAGCCATGGCCAGCGTCACGGTGCTTGCTCATCGAAGCTCTCCTGATCGGTTGGGTTGCCTCACGTTCGAGCTTGCGCAAGGCCACAGGGTCCATTGCCGCGACCGACGGTCAGGGAAAAAGAGGGCGCGAACGCGCCCTCCCACACCTTCAACGCACGGTGTATTGGACGTGCAGGATGATGTCGCTCAGGCTCTGCAACAGTGACTTCTGTTCGCCCTGGGCCTCGGCGAAATTCAGGGTCATGACTGTCTTGTCATCCGTGTCGCTGGCGTTCGCGATGCTCAACCCCTCGAACGGTAGCCACTGGGCGCTCCAGCGTGGATGCGAGTCGGCCCCATCCGGTGCGAACACACCACCGTCCTGCATGCCGTGGGAAATGGCGCTCTCGTTGCAGCCTGCCGGCAAGCCCGTGGCACTGGTCTGCAGCCGCGCTCGCACATCCTGGTAGGGCCCAAGCAGCGCCGGCAGGGTAACGGCGATGCGTCGAATCCGGCGCATGGCGTTCTTCTCGAAACCCGCCACCAGGCCCAGCTCCTTGAGGCCGAACTGCACGGACAGGTCACCCGTCTGGGCCAGCGTCAGGCTGCTCAACGGCAACTTGTCGACCGTAACCGATTTACCATCGATCAGCGCCTTGACGGCACCGTTCAAGGAAACGGCCTGGTCCCTTACTGTCAGGCGCCCGTCAAAGAGTTTCGCCAGCGATACGGTGCGCGTCACTTCCAATTCGCGTTTTTGCCATTTCACCCAGGCGTTTTCCATCTGGCCCAGGGCCAACATCAGCCCCTCACCGCACAGCAGGCCAGCCCAGGCACCGTTCCAGGTACCGGTGCGCAGATAGCGGGTGGTATCGCCTTTTTCCCACTGCAACGCCTTCTGCGCCATCATGCAGCGCGAGGCCGTCAGGTCGTAGTAGGTGTAGAAAATGGTGGCCAGCCGTGCCCGCAGCCAGCTGTACATCTTTTTGCCGGTGAACTTGCCGCGCAACAGGGCCAGTTGCGCCTGAGCATGGGCCGACTGGGTTTCCATGTGGGCGATCTGCATGCTGGCCGAGGTTTCGCGCACAGTCAGGGCGTCGAGCTGGGCCTGGATGACCGCCATTTCCTGTTCCGCCGATTTGTGCTGGATTTCCCACTCCTGGCGGCGTCGGCGGTAGCTCTCCTCCTGGCCTATGCGCGACGCGGCCACATTGAGCGCGTCGGCATACAAGGTGTAGCCAGTACCGACTGCGCTGACTGCCTGACCAGGCCGGTGACCGCCATTGGCCAGACCGAAAATATTGGGCAGTCCGTCCAGGAAGGCCCCGGCCGTGAACGGCACCTTCGCAATGGCGTTGAAGGTCTGGGCTGCGGTGGAAAGATCCAACGCCTGCATTTCGCGAGCATTGACGTTCTCTTCGTACAGGTCACGGTAATGATCGCGGCGCAGCGTGGCACCTTGCAGCGACGCCTCGAGCGTCACGCGTTCGGCGGCCAACTCGTTGAGCGTTTGCTTTTGCAACGCCACGCTGCTGACAGCCAACTCCACGCCCTGGGTATTGAGCAGCTCTGCCAAGGCCTCGGCATCCTGGCGCTCCAGGATATTTTGCATCGTGCTGCCGAATTGGATGAGCTGCGAGGCCATGGTCCGTGCGCCTTCCAACAGTGGAACGAAACGCAATGCCGGTACGTTGTTTATTTCCGGCAGCGCGTTCTCGCCCCCGGCCTCGGCTGCCACGGCCGAGGCCAGCAACGCCTTCGGATCGGCCGGCGCCGCGTATAGCGGCAGGTTCAACGGTTGGCCGTCCAGGGTCAGGTTGTGCCGCAGGTTGTACATCCGGATACGCAGTGCTTCCCAATAACCCAGCATCACGCGGTTGACTTCCGGCAGGAACCCTGGCCCACCTGCAACGTTGGTACTGGCGACCTGAATGCCCTGAGCCAGACTTGTCAGCCCCGCCATTCGAGCGCTGTGTACCGATGTCGACGCTGCCTGGCCAAGCATCGGATCGCCCCAGTTGGTACCCGGCGCCGTCCAGGGGGCCGAACCCAGCAGGTCAAGGGCGCGCTGGTAGTAAACCTTGGCCTCGGTCAGCGTATCGCGCTCCAGTTTGCGGTAAGCCGCATCGCCCTGCCCGATGGTGATGTCCAGCAGGCGCATGAATGCGTTGAGCTTGTAGTGCATCGGGTCGTTCTGGGCGATGGCATCCGGATCGAAAGATTGCAACGGTTCGTCGTTCCACGATGTATCTTCCTGCAAGGGGCGCACATTCCACATACGCGATGTGTAGTGGTTCCTTACCGTGTAACCGTTCGGGTTGAAGACATACTTGAGCCACTGCTCGGCCAGCTCAAAGCGCTCCTCCTGCAGGAAACGCTGCATCACCATCATCGGTGTGTAGTAGAACAACTCCCAGAAGTAGAGGGCATTGGCGCCAGTGAAGTCCATCAGCGTGGTCGTGTTCCTCCCAATTACCTCCACGCTGTCCACATTGTTCTTGGAAAGCTTCGCGCCCACATCGGAACTGCGGGTGATCGCGAGAGTGTCCTGGGTGATCATGATGCTTTTGCCACCGGGTGCCGTGTGCTTCTTCGCTCGGTACCTCGTCTCCAGGTGATAGGACCTTTGGCCGCTATACACGGCATCCGGCGCAAACGTTACGTCTACCACTACTTTATCCTTGTCGCTCAGCTCGCCTGTCCATAGCAGGGTGCTCTGCGTGCTGGAGGTACTGAGCCATATCTGGGCGGATTTATCCTCACCGTGGTAGCTTTTGTCGTATAACGGCAACGTCAAACGCACCGCTACGCCAATCTCAGGCTCGGGAATCTCCTGGCTCTCGTAGCTCAGCACCGTGTCGATGCCTGCGATTGCTCGCTCCGTGAGTTGGCGAGCAAACAGCGTATTGAGGCGGGTGACCCAACCCCGGCGTGCCAGGTATTGGGCGTTGTTATACAGGGTACCGATAACCGCTGTTTTCAGGGTGTCGGCTTCTTTGTAGACGCGGATGAGGTAATGACGAGCCTTACCCTTGCCAAATCGAAATTCGACCCGGTGGAATGCTTGTGCATTATCACCCCAATCCGCCGTGTTGCCTTTATCGAAGATACCGGTAAAGCTCACTTGCTGCGGGCCTTTGCTCAGATCGAATGCGGTTTTCGCGGTCTCAACGGTGAATGCCTTTTCGTTCGCGCTATAGATCAAACGCTGCACTTCAGAGGCCGGTACTTTTCCGAGGGGGTCCACATAGCGGCTAGGCGTGACGTTCTCCTGACCTTTACCACTCGGGTAGGCCAGCAGTTCGCGGATATTGACCTCGCCCCATTGAGGAATGAGCATGCCCGCCCCTTCGAAGCGTATGTTCATCGAGAGTAATGGGTACTTCCCTGTTTGGATCCTATAACGTCCGACATAGGCATCTCCGCTAACGGTCGACTCTTTGCGAAAAGTCGATTTCTCGTTCACGAGGGGCACATCGAACACCCGTTGAATCTGCCCATGGTCGGCGGAAAAGAATCGCTCGAACTGTTCACGCCCTACACACAAGTACCCCCAGTACTGATCATTCTCCTTGCGCACCATGAAGGCGCCGTAACCACAGCGCGCCAAGGTCGGTACCTTCTGGTTTTCCTGGCCCAGCGCTGGGTACTTGTGAACCAAGGCGGTGACCCACTTGTTCTCTACCTCCGGTTGCTTCGACTCAACCGTCAACAAGGTATCGAGTACCAAGCTATAGCGGTCAAGGGTTTCGTTGATATCCGCGATCTTCACACTCTTGAGCGAGACATCAAACTTCTGGAACCCTGCGGGTATCCCGGACCCCGCTTTCACAGGCATGGCGTTGTCTACAACCGGCCTTCCCTCTCCATCGAACACCGCACACATGCCGATGCTGGCCGACGAGTCAAGCCAATGTGCAACTTGCTTGAGCAGAGGGGTGATAGAGATCGGTTTGCTGCTCAAGTCCTCGAAGATTTCCATACCCGCAAAGTTCGTGATCTCTGCCCTACTGACGGTTTTGCGGTCATAGAGCCCGATCAAAAGCCCGCTGCGCGCTGGTCGCGAAGCGACGAATAGCGACAAATTCTCCAATGATGTGCTCTCCAGCTCCGTCACGTCCGACTGCGCCAGTGGATAATCGATCGGAGCACACCAAGTACCGTCGTAGCGCAACCAGGCAAGCTTGAACGACCAACGCCATTCACGAGCCGTCACCTTGCCATTCTCATCACGGGCAGTGATATGTTCGTAACGCTCCACCCACCCCAGGTAGAGACGCTCGCGATAGACCACCGGCCTTATCAAGTCACCCCACACCGTTGGCGCCAGCTCGATTTTCGTCCACCCCGTCCAGGCATTGGCCGGCAGTACTCCCTCTGCGCTCCGCTTGCCTTCATCCACCGTGCGCCACCAGTATTCACACAACTCACCACGAGTACGCCCAATGAACCAGGATTTGCCAGATTTCTCATTGCGGCTGTCATGGTAGCCACTGACCGTCTCGAGGTTAGCCACCTCTTCGAACGCACTCAGGTAACCGTGAAAAGCATCGCCCACGGTGTCGGCATTGACCTGTGCCTGGCCGAGCATCTGCAGCATGTCGTCCATCGCCTTGGTCTGCCCCAGGCGTATGGTGGGGTCGATGTAGTTTTCCGGGTAGTACCTCAGCATCTGCCCGGCAGCCCAGGTCGCGTAGCGAGCGTTCCAACGTGACCAGTCCCGGAAGAATTGTCGATCCACCACCTCCTGGCGCAACGCCCGCTTGTCCTCAGGTCGGGAGAGGGTCCGATGGATATACATCTGCACAGCGGCAGTGGCTTCGGCAATGCGTGAAGTCACCACCTGCGCGCTGTTGAGACTGTCCAGCAACAAATGCTGATTCAGTTGCTCAATGGTGAAGTGTTCCTTTTCACCCACGAACCCTGCAAGCGCCAGGCTCAATGCCCTCTCGGTGTTGGCCTGTACCGCCTGCATCTGCACCGGGCGCAAGCCCGCCATGAAGCCGTCCGCCACCTTGCGCCAATCGTCCCATGTCGCCGGGCTGCCGATAACATAGTCCAAGGCCAGCATCTGCCCCACGGTTTCTGGCATCACATTGAATGTAGAGGCCAGTGCCAACCATTGCCGCACCACGGCGATTTCCTGCCAACTGGAGAGTTTCGCAGAATCGGCCACATCCGCCTTCAACTCCGCTTGCCGGGCGGCCTGGGCCACTATCGACTCCGAAAGCCCTGACGCCTTAGCGAGCAGCGACGGGGCAACGCCTGTCTCCAGGGCTGCGACCAAGGCGCCACTGGCGCCCGTCAGATCCGGTAAGGTGCTCAACCACTGACTGAAATCACCCAACGCCATGACGACCTGGATGCTGCACTTCAAGGTGGCGGTACTACCGCTGCCCTGGGTGGCCGAGGCAAGCAGCAGTCGAGGCTGCTCGATCAACAGGGCCAACAGATCGGCCGGCACCGCAGTGGCATGCGCGATCAGCGCTCGTTGTGCCAACCCATACGCGAAAGCTGTCATTGCCTTGGCCTGGGCGACGCTTGGCGCCGTGAGCTTGAGGTTTTTACAAACCTGCGCCAGTGTCAGGTTGCCTGGCTTTGCCCGGTCCGCCCAGATCAACAATGCCTGAGTCGCGGTCTCTCCGCCCAGGTTGAAAGCTGAGGCCAACAAAGGCGTCAACGCTCGAATGCAGTCCTGGGTGGCAGGGTTCTCCGGCAGCTCGGCACTGTCGACTGCCGCCCGCATGTCCCCGAGCAGATTGGTGATTTCGGTACTGGCCGGAAGATCATCCACATCACGCGTCATCAATAGCAGGTCGCCCACGGTCCAATTGCGATCACGCAACCAGCTGACGATCGCATCAAGCCCTTCGAGCAATGCCAGCCATTGGGTGGCCGGTGCACTGTGGAGTGCTTTAGGCAGGCCGATCATGCTCAACAGTTGGCGTAGCTCAACGGGCGAGAGACCGTGCAGCCGCGCCCAGAGGCTCAAGGTATAGATGCCTGACAACTGCGCCAGAACGAGACGCAGCGTGACATTGGTGCCCTCCCCAGCCGCGAATGTACGCCCCAACTGATAGAGGCCCTCGTCGTCCGTTTGGCAAGCACGCTTGAGGGTTGCCTTGATAGCGGCGTCCCTGTCGGCATGCGATGGGTGCAATTTTATGGGCTTGTTCTCGATGCCCAGCCCGCCGTCTACCAACGCAGGGTCGTTGAACAGGCGGTCGAACTGGCTTGCCTGGCCGGCATGCACCGACTGCGAAATCAGCCCCCTGGCCATGACCAGCGCCTCTTCGTGGGAAATACCGTATCGTTTCACCAGCACAGCGGTGCGGAACAGCACTGCCAATGTTTCGTTGCTGATCTGGTTCGGGTCCACGCTGTCGACAATAGCTTGCAGTTCTTGCGCTGGCAGGCCGGTCGCTTTGTAGAGACGAATGGCCTTGTTCAGCTTGAGTACGTACGAGGCGGCAGAAAATTTCTGGCACGAGCACGCAAATGGATGCCGATGCCCGCCATACCCTCCCCCGCGGGATTTACGCCAAAAGGTCGAAATCTCGAACGTCTCAGGCACATCCGCCCAATCGAAAGTCTTGCGGTACTCGGTATTAGGCCGTAGCTCAGTCACACCAAAATCAGAGGCGCTGAGAGACATATTAAAAGCACCGCTCACTGTAAATACATCAACGCGGGATACTTTCAGATTGAAACTCAGCAACCACTTGCCAGCTTCCAGGGGGTACAGCCGAACATAATTTATAAATGCAGATGGGGCGCTCAGCGTCACCCTGTTTATGACGCCCCCCACCCGTTTGACCAAGGTCCTACCGCTGTAGTCCGCGGCATCTTGCATATTCAGGAAACCTTGCAGCTCCGCATCCGACAAACTGAAGTAGTCACGCATCCGTATTGGCTGCAACATCGCGGAGGGTGTTGTGCCAGGGAAGTATTTACTGAACTTTTTGTCGGCGTTTTCTTCGGTGACCTCGTCAGTCAGCAGGGCATGCAGTGCAGGTGGAATATCATAGGAAATGGCAGCAAGCGACGCGCCACTGAAATGCTTCGTCACCTGCGGTGCCGCCTGTATCCATGCATGGCTCGGATCCTGCTGGGCATATGCCTGGCGCAAGCGGTCGTGGTTATGATGATACGGTGTGCCACCGCCCCCCAGGTGACGCGAGAGCACCTCCAACACATTCTCTCCCGAAGCCCCTGCCTCCCTTTCCCGATCCAGCACCTGTTGGGCCTTCTCCAGCAGGATATCGTTGGAAAGGCTCAACGCGCTGCGCGGTGTGTCCAGGTTTTCCTGGCTCAACACGAGCCTCTTCAGGTCTGGACGGCGGTTGTCGATGTGCCATGGGCAATCCTTGCTGTAAAGCGCCTTGGCTTCACGGTACATGGCCACCAGATAAGCGGCTGGCGAAAACATCGATGCTACATCGCCAGGCGCGGCGTACTCCGCTGCCCGCCCGCCGAACCACTGCTCGTAGTCGTGCAGCGAAACGTCGGGCTGCTCTATCTCTGCTTTCACCGCATTGGGGAGCAAGGGCGAAGCCCGCGTCAGGATTTTCTTTTCCAATATCAATGAATCGTCGTGCGCCTGCCGGGCAGCC
This sequence comes from Pseudomonas sp. NY15372, assembly GCF_048068215.1. Taxonomy (NCBI): domain Bacteria; kingdom Pseudomonadati; phylum Pseudomonadota; class Gammaproteobacteria; order Pseudomonadales; family Pseudomonadaceae; genus Pseudomonas; species Pseudomonas sp. NY15372. The sequence goes on along the minus strand of NZ_JBLUPY010000019.1, from coordinate 47,896 downwards.
GTATGCAAGTCTTCCAACTCATCTTGCGACAAATCGTCCCCCAGACGAGCATGTAGTTCTTCACAGGAAAGGTGCGCCGCACAAGCAAGTGAGCTAAAACCTGCGTTTTTAACTGTAGCAATATGTGTATCAAGTTGTTTTCGCATCGAAGCAGGTCTCATGCATAGGACAGGCGCGTACGCCCGTCATATTGATTAAAAGGGCAAACGAAGGTGCTAATCATTCAGACGACAATAGAGCGGCATATAGGGAATGGCAGCGTATCCGCCTGTTTTAAGGCGTCAAACACCAGGAAACAGCGACAACTGCAACATGTAGCCATTTTCTTATTTAAATCTTAGTGGCCTATTTTCGGGGTATGAACCGGTAGAAGTACCAGTACACACATGACTGCAAACCATGCTTCGCACTTCAGCGTGATCGGCCATCCCAGGCGCTTGCCACGGGCCAGGCAAGCTGCCAGACGCCCTTCTACCAATGCCTACCGGGTGATTACGACAGTCACATTCTGCTGTTTTACTGAAGAACAGCACCTTGGCGCCCTCGAGGGGCACCCAGGGTAGTAAATGCGCTTGCAGGTCGGACGAAATGCGCCTTCCACCCTTTCGATCTGTGCCAAGTGAAGGCACAATGCGTGTCCTTTTTTTGGCCGGCCTGGCCGGGGGCCTTTAAATGATCAAGACGCCGTACTACCTCATCGACAAACAGAAGCTGCTGGGCAACATGCAGAAGATCGCCTACGTGCGCGAGCAGTCCGGGGCCAAGGCCCTGCTGGCACTCAAGTGCTTCGCCACCTGGTCGGTGTTCGACCTGATGCAGCAATACATGGATGGCACCACCTCCTCGTCGCTCTACGAGCTCAAGCTCGGCCGCCAGAAGTTCGCCGGCGAAACCCACGCCTACAGCGTGGCCTGGGCCGACGACGAGATCGAGGAGATGCTCGAGAACTGCGACAAGATCATCTTCAACTCCATCGGCCAGTTGCAGCGCTTCGCCGAGCGCTCCGAAGGCAAGGTCCGCGGCCTGCGCGTCAACCCGCAGGTGAGCAGCTCAGACTACTTGCTGGCCGACCCTGCACGCCCCTTCAGCCGCCTGGGCGAGTGGGACCCGGAAAAGATCGAGCAAGTGATCGAGCAGATCTCCGGCTTCATGTTCCACAACAACTGCGAGAACGGTGATTTCGGCCTGTTCGACAAGATGCTCACGCACATCGAGGAGCGCTTCGGCCACCTGCTGCACAAGGTCGAGTGGGTGAGCCTGGGTGGCGGCATCCACTTCACCGGCGAAGACTATGCCCTGGATGCATTCTGCGCACGCCTGAAGGCCTTCTCCGAAACCTACGGCGTGCAGGTGTACCTGGAACCGGGCGAAGCGGCGATCACCCAGAGTGCCTCGCTGGAAGTCACCGTGCTCGACACCTTGTACAACGGCAAGCACCTGGCCGTGGTGGACAGCTCCATCGAAGCGCACATGCTCGACCTGCTGATCTACCGCCTGAATGCCAAGATGGCGCCCAACGATGGCGCGCACACCTACATGGTCTGCGGCAAGTCGTGCCTGGCCGGCGATATCTTCGGCGAGTACCAGTTCGACAAGCCCCTGGCCATCGGTGATCGCCTGTCGTTCATCGACGCGGCGGGCTATACCATGGTCAAGAAAAACTGGTTCAACGGCCTGAAGATGCCGGCCATCGTGGTCAAGCAGCTCGACGGCAGCGTCGAGGTGGTGCGCGAGTTCGGTTTCGAAGACTACGTTTCCAGCCTGTCCTGAGGCAGGCCCTTTGAGTAAGGAGCAACAGGTAAATTGAAGAAGAACGTTCTTATCATTGGTGCAGGAGGTGTCGCCAAGGTGGTGGCCCACAAGTGTGCGCAGCATAACGACGAGCTCGGTCGTATTGCCATTGCGTCACGGAACATCTCCAAATGCCAGGCCATCATCGACAGCGTCAAGGCCAAGGGTAGCCTGAAGGTACCCGCCGACATCCAGGCCTTTGCGCTCAATGCCCTCGATGTCGAGGCGACCAAGGCACTGATCCGCGAGACCGAATCGCAGATCGTGATCAACGTTGGCTCCGCCTTCCTCAATATGTCGGTGCTGCGCGCCTGCATCGACACCGGTGCCGCCTACCTGGACACCGCGATCCACGAAGAACCAGGCAAGATCTGCGAAACGCCGCCCTGGTATGGCAACTACGAGTGGAAACACCTCGAAGAGTGCCAGCAGAAGAATATCACCGCCATTCTCGGCGTCGGTTTCGACCCGGGTGTGGTGAACAGCTACGCCAAGCTTGCGCAGCAACAGTATTTCGACCGCATTGACTCGATCGACATTCTCGACGTCAATGCCGGCTCCCATGGCAAGTATTTCGCCACCAACTTCGACCCGGAAATCAACTTCCGCGAATTCACCGGGCAAGTCTGGAGCTGGCAGAACAGCCAGTGGACCAGCAACACGATGTTCGAGGTCAAGCGCACCGACGACCTGCCGGTAGTGGGCTCACAGAACCTCTACCTGACCGGCCACGACGAAGTGCACTCGCTGTCGAAGAACCTCGACGTGCCGAACATCCGCTTCTGGATGAGTTTCGGCGAGCACTACATCAATGTGTTCACCGTGCTGAAGAACCTGGGCCTGCTGTCCGAACAGCCGGTCAAGACCGCCGAAGGCCTGGAAGTGGTACCGCTGAAGGTCGTCAAGGCCGTCCTGCCCGACCCATCCTCGCTGGCCCCGGGCTACACCGGCAAGACCTGCATCGGTGACCTGGTCAAAGGCACCAAGGATGGCCAGCCGCGCGAAGTGTTCATCTACAACGTGGCCGACCACGAAGAAGCCTTCGCCGAGACCGATAGCCAGGGCATTTCCTATACCGCCGGTGTACCGCCGGTGGCCGCGGCCCTGCTGGTCGCACGCGGCGAGTGGGATGCCAAGCGCATGGTCAACGTCGAGGAGCTGCCGGCCGAGCCGTTCCTCAAGGCGCTGGACGTCATGGGCCTGCCGACCCGCGTGAAAGACGAAAAAGGCGACCGTCCTTGGGACGCACAAGCCTAAGCAGCAAACGGAAGGGGCGCCAGATGGCGCCCCTTCTGCATACACAAAGCTGTCGCTGAAAAATATCTACTTGCGCGCCTCCAGGATCAGGTTGAACGGCGTCTGCGTCGCCCGCCGGAACCGGCTGAACCCCGCCTCCTCGAACACCGCCCGCAAGCGCGCTTCCCCAGCCTGGGCCCCAAGGCCCAATCCCACCTCCTGGGACAGTGAGTTCGGCGTGCAGATGAACGTCGACGCCGCATAGAACAGCCGCCCCACCGGGTTGAGGTTGCCCTCCAGCGAGTCCTCGGCATAGGGCTCGACCAGCATCACCGTGCCGTCATCCTTGAGCGCCTGGTAGGCGTGGCGTGCCGCACCCACCGGGTCGCCCATGTCGTGCAGGCAATCGAAGAAGCACACCAGGTCGTGGTCTTTGCCCGGGTAATCCTTGGCAGACGCCTGCTCGAAGCGCACCTGGCTGGCTACGCCGGCTTGTTCGGCACGTTGGTTGGCAATGACGATCGAGGGCCCGTGGTAGTCGTAGCCGATGAACTGCGAGGCGGGAAACGCCTGGGCCATGACGATGGTCGAGGCGCCATGGCCGCAACCGACATCGGCCACCTTGGCCCCTGCCTGCAGCTTAGCGGTAACGCCCTCGAGCGCCGGCAACCAGTCTGCCACCAGGAACGTCCGGTAGCCGGGGCGGAAGAACCGCTCGGTACCGCTGAACATGCACGGGTGGTGATCGCCCCAGGCCAGGCCGCCATCGCCGCGCATGGCCGCGACCAGCTTGTCTTTGTCGTGGAACAGGGACGCCACCACCGCCGCACCGCCGGCCATATAGGCCGGGGACTCCTCGATGGCCAAGGCCATGGCCTGCTCCTCGGGCAAGCTGAACGCGCCGTCCTGGTGGACCATGTAGCCCGCCGCCACCTGGGCGCTGAGCCATTCGCGCAACAGCCGCGGATGGCAACCGGTGCGCTGCGCCAACACCTCGGGCGTCACCGGTTGGCTGTCGGCCATGGCCCGGTACAGCCCCAGCTCGTCCCCCAGGATGACATTGGCCAGGGTCGCCGCAGCGCCCATGTCGCCCACCAGTTTGCCCATGAATTCATGAAGCCTCGACTCGTCCATGACCTGCCCTCCTCTGCAAGAAGGCCACCGTCGGCGACGTCCGGTCCGGGGGGCGGTGGTCGGATGGATGGTGCGGGCCCCTTGCGAAGCGGGCCCGGAATTTAAGTCTAGACGAGCCATCGAGGTTGGCTGCGGCGCCTCTGATGTCATCCCTGTTCCATGCGTCAGGAAATCGCACCGCAACGCCTCAGCTGAGCGCCTTATGGCGCCGCGACCTGGGTTTCACCCTCCGTCGGTGGCGCCAGCTGCAAGGTCTCGTTGGTGTAGGCCCACTCCTCGTGAAGCTTGTCCGGGTGATCGTTCAAGCGAAGGCCATAGGACGGGATGATCTGCCGGAACTTCTCTTGCCATGGCGCGGAGGCGGCTTTGTCCTTGAATACCTTGTGCAGCAGGTCGAGCATGATCGGCGGTGCGGTCGAAGCGCCCGGCGAGGCGCCCAGCAGACCGGCGATGCTACCGTCCTGGGCCATGACCACCTCGGTACCGAGCTTCAATACACCACCCAGCTCGTCGTCCTGCTTGATGATCTGCACGCGCTGGCCTGCTTGCCAGAGGCGCCAGTCTTCCTTCTTGGCGTGCGGGAAGTACGTCTGCAACGCTTCGAAGCGGTCGTCGTCGGACTGCATGAGCTGGCCGACCAGGTATTGCACCAGGTCGAACTCACGCACGCCCACCCGCACCATCGGCCAGGTGTTGTGCAGCGACATGCTGGCGAACAGGTCGAGCAGCGAGCCCTCCTTGAGAAAGCGTGTGGAGAAGGTGGCAAACGGGCCGAACAGGATCATGCGCTTGCCGTCGAGCACGCGGGTGTCCAGGTGCGGCACCGACATCGGCGGTGCCCCGGTGGCGGCAATGCCGTAGGCCTTGGCCATGTGGCGCTGGGCAAGCTCCGGGTTCTCGGTGACCAGGAACGAGCCACCGACTGGAAAGCCTGCGTAGTCCTTGGCCTCAGGGATACCGGACTTCTGCAGCAGTGGCAACGCGGCACCACCCGCGCCGATGAACAGGAACTTGGCGTCGGTCGCGGCCTTGGTGCCGTCCTTGAGGTTCTTGTACTCGACGTGCCAGGAGCCGTCGTCGTTGCGGGTAATGTCTTCGACCTCCGTGGACAGCTTCAGGTCAAAGTTTGGCCTGCCCTGCAGGTAGCCGACGTATTGACGGGTGATCTCGCCGAAATTGACGTCGGTGCCGATGGGCGTCCAGGTCACCGCAAGCTTCTGGTTGGGGTCGCGCCCCTCCATCATCAGCGGCACCCATTTGCGGATCTGCTCGGGGTCTTCGGAATACTGCATGGGTTTGAACAGCGGGCTTGCCTGGAGCGCCTCGTAGCGCTTCTTCAGAAACCGGATATTGTCGTCGCCCCAGACGAAACTCATGTGCGGCGTGGTGTTGATGAACGAGCGCGGGTTCTTCAGCACGCCTTGCTTGACCTGCCAGGCGAGGAACTGCCGGGTAATCTGGAACGACTCGTTGATGTCGATGGCCTTGGTGATATCGATCTTGCCGTTCTTTTCCGGCGTGTAGTTCAACTCGGCCAGAGCCGAATGCCCGGTGCCGGCATTGTTCCAGCCGTTGGAGCTCTCCTCGGCGACCTTGTCCAGGCGCTCGACCATTTCCATGGACCAGCCAGGCTCCAGTTCATTGAGCCACACCGCCAGGGTCGAGCTCATGATGCCGCCGCCGACCAGCAGCACATCGACCTTCCTGGCCTCCGCGGCCTGGGCGTTGAGCACGCTGCACGTCAGGCCCAGCAAGGCCCATTTCAAGGTTCCCGTGATCTTCATGTGTTCTCCTGCGAGGCGTCTCGCCTCGATCTGTACTCCATGTATTGCCCGGGGCATATGCCCTGGAATCGGCCTCGCAAGCGAAGTCAGCCTTTTAGATAGTTAGCGCAACTTTCCAAGGGCCTCCAGTTGAATTGCGCCCTATCATTCGAAACAGCGCATTGCGAACGTTCATTGGCCTGGCGACGGCACCATTCGTCGCCAGGTTGCAAAACAGACTGGAGTATCCGCACGGCTTGCCACTCAGAAACCCTGTAGGGTCGGTTCGACTCTCCACATCAGGTCTTGGCCCGTCTTCGGACGGGCTTTTTTTAATGTCCCGCCTCAGGATGACGAGCGATGCAAACCACCCGAACACTTCTCGAAGCTCTGCTCCTGGCCTACGGCCCCGGCGGCCAGGAAGACGAAGTCCGGCAGATCTGCCGGGCCGCATTGGCCGAATGCTGCGATGAGGTGCAGGTCGACCGCGCAGGCAACGTACTGGGGCTGTTGCGCGCCGCGACGCCCAGCCAGCCGCAGGACAGCATCCGGGTCATGGCGCATATGGACGAGATTGCCATGATCGTGAAGCGGGTGAAGCAGGACGGCACGTTGGAGGTCACCGCTCTCGGTGGCGCACAGCCGATCAGCTTCGGTGTCTGCCCAGTGGAGATCCTGGCTGACCACCAGACCCTGCCGGGCGTGCTGTCGTATGGCTCGATGCATGCCAGCAGCGGCTCGGCCGTCGGTCAGCATGTGACTTCAGGCGCGGTGCACTGGCAGGACGTGCATGTGGTGACACGCAGCTCGCCTGACGACCTTGCGCGCCTTGGGGTGCGGCCGGGGACCCGGGTCGTGCTCAGCCGTCACTGGCGCCAGCCGTATCGCTTGCCCGATGCCGTGGCCGCGCATTTTCTCGACGACCGTGCGCCGCTGGTGGCGGCCATCGCCGCGGCCCATCTGTTGCGCAGGCGACGCGATGAATTGGCGCAAGACGTCTGGTTCGTGTGCACCACGCTGGAAGAAGAATCCAATGCCGGCGCCATGTACGCCGCATCCAGACTGCCAGGCGATACCATCATTGCCCTGGAAGTCGGCCCAGTGCTCGAGGAGTACGGCACGCGCCTTTGCGCCGATCCGATCGTCAATACGGGCGATCAGAAAGGCTATTACACGCCGTCGGTGGTCCGCGCGCTGATGCGCGCCGCCCAGCGCGCCGGCTATCAGGCTCAGGCCGCGCTGCTGGTGGATTTCGCCTCCGATGCCAGCGCGGTGATGAGTTCCGGCATCGCGGCACGAGCCGGCTGCCTGGCGATTCCGACGGAAAATACCCATGGCGTCGAAATCGTACTCGACGAAGGCATCGATGCCTGCGCGGCCACCCTGGTCGAATATCTGCTGGGGCCGGATGGGTGATCTTTGGCGTCCGCGCTGCGGGAAAGGACCTGGAAACGCGACCGCATGGCAAGGGCTTCGCCCTTGATCGCGGGGCAAGCCCACTCCTACAGGGACTTCACGGGCCTACGGGCAGCGGTAGGCCAAGCGGGCTTGCCCCGCGATGGGCCGCACAGCGGCCCCGGCAAGGGTTCAGGGTTGCTGGTAATGCGCAGGCGAGGTGCCCGGCTCGTGGTCATGCTCCAGACGCTGGACCTGGATGTCGGTGAATGATGACGCCTCTGTCCGATGAAGCCCTTGCAGGTAGCTGCGGGCATGCTCCTGGCTGACGGTTTCGTCATCGCTGCGCATTTCACAGGTGCCAGGCTGGTTGTCGAGGATGTAGCTGATGAGAAACAGGTGCTGGGCCATGGTCGGTCACCTCGGCAGGTTCACGGCAGGAAACCCACGGCTGGGCAATACCAGCCGTGGGTGAAGGGTCAGGCAGCGCGGCGATCGCCCTTGAGCAGTTTTTTCTGTGCCTGCATGGCCTGGCCGAGCTCGTCGAGGGCTGCTTTGTCGAACAGCTCCTGCGCCCGCGGGAACATCTCGCCCTCCTCTTCTTCGATATGGTGTTCAAGCAGCTCCTTGAGAACCTTGACCCGGCCGGCGAACTCCACGGTATCCGGCTGGGTCTGCAGCAGGTCGGGCAGCACCAGCGAATCGACCGTGCGATGCTCTTCCTTGGCTTCGTAGTACATCTTCTCGTCTTCCTTGCCGCCGACTTTCCTGAGGGCGGGGTAGAAGATCTCCTCTTCGATGGTGGTATGGATCTGCAGTTCCTGCTCCAGGCGCGCCAGCAGTTCACTGCGCTTCTTCACCGCACGCTCGGTGGTCGCCGACAGGTCCGCCAGCAGCTTCTTCACGGTTTCGTGGTCATGGGTCAACAGCTCGATTGCGTTCATTCAGCACCTCGTCAGTTGCTCGAAAACACGGTTTGCCTTAGGTGGAGTCATGCCCATGAAGCGGGGTTCAATCCGCTTGACCACTGACCGTGCGAGCGGCCGATCCGGCTTTGCCTGTCGATTGCATCGACCCTCATGGGTATCGCCACTGGCAGCCAGGGCGCGGGCGCGCCCTGGCGTGGTTCAACACGGATCAGCGATTGTCGTCGTCACTCTTGCGACCACCGCCATGGCTGTGCTGGCCACCGACGCGGCCGGCCTCGGAGGCCCGTTCGGGATCGTTCTTGAAGTTACCGCCGGACATCTGACCGCCCTTGTGGCCAGCCTCGGCGGCACGCTCGGGGTCGTTCTTGAAGTTGCCACCGGACACTTGCCCGCCCTTCTGGCCGGCTTCGGCGGCACGTTCAGGATCGTTGGCGAAGTTGCCGCCCGATGCCTGGCCGCCCTTGCGGCCAGCTTCGGACGCCTTCTCCCGGTCATTGGCGAAATTGCCTGGGTTGTTCTGCGCGCTGCCGCCTTGGTTCTTACGGTCGTCTTGATTGCTAGCCATGATTTTCACCTCATGTCAGTTTCACACAGCTGAGTCTGTGTTCATGTACGACGCGAGGTAGCCCTGGCTGCGCTCAGTCAATTTACCGACCGGCTGACGAAATGCCTTAAACACTGGAGCAGGTGATTTCTTGCGTGCCAATACACCGCTCGACATCGATCATTGCGCGCCCCTGAGCGCGGCTTCGATCCTGGCAACATCGATCTTGCCCATCTGCATCATGGCCTCGAATGCCCGCCTAGCCGCCGCCCGATCGGGATGGTCCATGGCCTCGAGCAACACCCGTGGCGAGATCTGCCAGGAAATCCCCCACTTGTCCTTGCACCAGCCGCAGACACTTTCCTGGCCACCGTTGCTGACGATGGCATTCCATAAACGGTCGGTCTCGGCCTGGTCCTCGGTGCAGATCTGGAAGGAAAAGGCTTCGCTGTGGGAGAAGGCCTTCCCACCGTTCAGGCCGACACAGGGGATACCAGCCACAGTGAACTCCACGGTGATCACATCGCCCGCCTTGCCTGACGGGTAGTCACCTGGCGCATGGTGCACGGCACCGACGGCGCTGTCGGGGAAGGTGTTTGCATAAAAGGTCGCCGCCTCCAGCGCATCGTCGTCGAACCAGAGGCAGATCGTATTCTTGGCGATCATGGCAGTTCTCCACCATCATGTTGGACAGATGCAGTCTAGCCCTTCGACCTTGGCTGGCGAGCGAACCTCGGGCCGTTGGTCCGTGTCGAACCACTTCCCCTTGCAACGAGACGTTAACGAACCATGCATTTGGACCTGATTCAGAGCCTGAGCCTGGCTGGCAAGGCCGATGTGCCCAACGATGATCGTATCGGCAGCGCCGAACGCCATGCCTGGGTCATCGACGGGGCCACCGACCTCGGGCCTGCGGGGCTGTTGGGCGAACGTGGCGGCGCGGCCTGGCTCGCCCAACAGGCCCAGCGCGCCTTCACCCTGGCCACGGGCCCTTTGCAAGCTGTGTGCGAGCACGTGTTCGACGACCTGGCCTTGGCCTATGCCCGCGACCGCCAGCGTGACCCCATCGCCGGATGGGAACTGCCCCGTGCCGCCTTTGCGGCGGTGGGCCTTGAAGGGAACGAGCTGGTCTGTACCCACCTGGCCGACTGCGTCGTGCTCCACCGCAGTGCCCAGGGCATTGCCTTCCTGACGCCCGAACCGGATCGCGAGGCCGAACGCGCCGAGGCGGTAGCCCTGGGGCCCGGCACCGGTGCCCATGGCGTGCGCACACCTGCGGTGATCGCAGACCGACGCGTAGCCCGCGAACGCCCGAAAGCCGTGCTTGGCGTGGATGCGCGGCTGGCAAAGGCTGGCACCTGCTACAACCGTGTCCCGGTCGCCCGAGGCGATGACCTGGTGCTGATGAGCGACGGTTTTGCCGCCTTGTTCGACACCTATGAAGCCTGCACCCCCGCCTCGTTCATGACACAGATGCTCGCTGACGGCCTGGGCGCCCTCGCCCAGCTGCTCAGGCGTATCGAGCACGACGATGCCGCCTGCATGCGCTACCCGCGCTTCAAGATGAGCGATGATGCTTCGGCCATGTGGTTGCGGGTAGGCTGAGCCGCGGCCGCGTCGCCACGCCCCATTTCTGTAACGGGCTTGCCTCGCGAAGCCTCAGCGCGCCTTCGAATGCACCTGGGGTCCCCCTTGCTCCGACATCATCCGTACCAACACCTCGTTCTCCACCGGCCTGCTGAGCAAGAAGCCCTGCACTTCATGGCACTGGTCGTCACTGAGCAATGCCAGTTGCTCGGCGGTCTCGACCCCTTCGGCGGTCACCGTCATGCCCATGGCGTTGCCCAGGTTGATGATCGCCTGCACCACGCTGCGGTCACTGCCGCTCTTGCCCAGCGACTGGACGAAACGCTTGTCGATCTTGATGCTGTCGAAGGGGTACGTGCGCAGGTAACCGAGCGACGAATAGCCGGTACCGAAGTCATCCATGTTCAGGCGCACACCCAGCTCCTTGAGCGCATTCATGGTATGCAGGGCGCCTTCGATGTCGTTGAGCATGACGTTCTCGGTGATCTCCAGCTCCAGGCGGTGGGCTGGCAACCCCGTGGCCCGCAGTGCATCGCCCACGTCACGAACCACGTCGCTGCGGCTGAACTGCGCCGGCGACATGTTGACCGAGACCATGATCGGTTGTGGCCAGTCCTTGGCCCTGGCACAGGCTTCGCGCAGCACCCAGTTGCCGAGCAGCACGATTAGGTCCGACTCCTCGGCCAAGGCAATGAACCGGTCCGGGCGCAACAGGCCGAGCCGGGGGTGCTGCCAGCGCACCAAGGCCTCGACCGAGGCAACCGTGGCCCCATCGACCTTGAAGCGAGGTTGGAAATGCAGCACCAGTTCGCCACGTGGGATGCCCTCGCGCAACTCACCTTCAAGCACGCGCTTGTCCATCAGCGCCGCGTTCATTTGCGCCGAGAAGTAGCGCCAGGTGTTCTTGCCGGCCTGCTTGGCGCTGTACAGGGCCACGTCGGCGTAGCGGATCAGGTCGCTGGGCGTACCGGGGTATTCCGCCGACAGCACCACACCGAGGCTGACCCCGATCTGCACGGTATGCCCTTCCACCTGCATCGGCCGCTTGAGCGCCTCGATCACGCGCAGGCAGAAACGGTCCATGTCGTCACGGTCACCCGGGCGGGCCAGCACGATGATGAACTCGTCGCCGCCCAGCCGCGCCACCAGGTCGCTGTCACGAGTGGCCTGGCCGAGGCGTGCGGCCACCTCGATCAGCACGGCATCGCCCGCCGGGTGGCCAAGGCTGTCGTTGATCGGCTTGAAGTTGTCCAGGTCGAGCATCAGCAGCGCTACCTGGGGCGTATCCAGACCTTGACTTGTTTGTTCGAGGAAACGGAACAGCTTGTTGCGATTGGGCAGCCCGGTAAGCGCATCGTGCAACGATAAGTGCTGTATCTGCGCATGAGCGGCCACCTCATCGGTAATGTCGCTGCAGGTGCCCCTGAAGCCCGAACACACGCCCTGTTCGACGATGGCGCGTGCGGCGATTCTGCAGATCCGCTGCTGGCCCAGGTGGTCATTGTACTGGCAACGCAAGCTGCCGGAGGCACCCGTGGCGGCCAGGCCGTGCAACCAGGTCTCGACGTGGCTGGTATCGCAGGACAACAACTCGGTGATCGGGCGCTGCAACCAGGCCTGTACGGCATGCCCGGTGAGTTCCGCGAAGCGTGCCGACAGGTAGGTCAGGTGCAGTTGGGCATCGGTTTCCCAGATCCAGTCCGAGGCGGCTTCGGCAACGGCCTTGAAGCGTTCTTCGCTGGTTTCCAGTGCGGCTTTGGAGGCGGCCATCTGGCGGTGGCTACGGTCGATGCCGGCACTGGCGCGCATCGCGTGGCGGGCAAACAGCGCCATGGCCAGGGCGATGAGCAACAGGGCCACGGCCAAGGGCGGGATGACCGTATGGATCAGGGCCGTGCCGGGTTGTGGGATCGCCCAGGTCAGCGCATGGCCGCTGCCCTCCAGCGGCAGGAACCCGCGTCCGGGCACTTCGGCGGCCACATCGCTGATGACGAAACCGGACAGCCCCACCGACCGGCCCAAAGGCTCGAGTACACTGGGCGAAAGCACGCGGATGAACACCAGCACCGCGGTGGGCTGTGGCAGGTGGTGGGCCAAGTTCGGTGGGCGGATCACCGCCGCAGCGAATACCGCCGGTTGGCCACGAAACACCAGGTAGCCCGACGCGGCCTGCTCGGTCTGGTCGGCCACACGGGCCAGCTGCAGCACACGGTCGGCACTGGCGCTGTGGCGCGCCAGGCCTTCGTCGCTCAACTGCCCTTCAAGGATGGCGTAATGGGTACCGTCGTCGTCCAGCACATAGACACCGGTATAACCGTCGGAGGTGTAGAGCGTGGCCCCGACGTTGTCTTCGTCATAGGCCCAATGGCTGTCGACCGGCCCTGCCAAGTGGTCGTAGGCAGCTTGCCAATGGGCATGGGTCAACAAGAAGCTCCTTTCGTTTTTCTGCAGCTGGGTCAGGGCGGACGCGGCGTAGAAGCGGCTCTGCTCCACCTCACGCCGATCCAGGGCCTCGGCGAGGCGGTAGAGCGATACCAGGCCAAGCGTCAAGGCCACTACCAGCACACCGGTAAACACCAGAATCAGCTGCCGCACTACGTGGCTGCGGGTCGACATTTCATTGCCAGGCGTCACGTCCATTCATTCACCAAGCTGCCAGGGGTTCCCAAGGTTGACCGAATGGTCCATGCAGGCGATCAATGGAGCTGACGACCGGCATGCCATTGTGCCGGTCTTGGGGTCGAGGTGGTGCAGGATCGCGGGACAAGCCCGCTCCCACAAGACCTGCAAAATCAAATAGTTATGCGTTGTTCTGTGGGAGATCACTCAGCCCTTCCGGGCTGCTCTGTCGCGCAGAGAACAAGCGGCTAACGCCGCCCCCCTGTGGGAGCGGGCTTGTCCCGCGATCAAGGGCGAAGCCTTTGCCAGCAAATGCGAAGGTACGACTTGTTTTACTGTGGAATGCACAACCCGCCTAGCGGGTCCCCACGATGATGCGTTGTCTTCGCAGGTCCTCCAGCAGCGCCAGCCCATGGCGCCGAACCTCTTCCCCGCCCAACGCCTGCAAGCGCTCGCGTCCGGTTCCCGGCAACCCTGCCAATAACTGATAAGCCATCGGTGTCAGCCGGGCAAAGCGCACCTGAAGCTGCGCATCCCGATACACCAGCAACAATGTAGGGGCTTCAGGCGGTTCGACAGGTTGGTGATCAGGCCCGATGCACTCCACCGGCCAACGATAGGCAAGCACCCGAGCCACACAGGACAACAAGGGCTCGCCCTCGAGCAGATCACCATCGGGCTGGTGCGGCGGATCCTGGGCATCGCTCAGGTACAGCGAGGCTTCGATCCACTCGTAGTGGGCCAGTTCGAGCTGCCAGGGGGCGTCGGGCTCGATGCCTTGCAAGTAGTCGATGAATGTCTCGGCGATCTCGGTGAACAGTGGTGTCTGGCACCGGTGGTGTGCATAGAACGCCCGCACCCGTGCGTGCCAGCGGGCGTCGCCGAGCGTCTGGCGCATGACCGGGAAACAGCCGGCCAACAGGCCCTCGATCGAGTTGTAGAACAGCTCGCGATAGACTTTCAGGCGTCGTGCCTCGATCCCCGGCGGCGGCGGGTTGCCTTGGGGATCGCGAATATGGCGGGCCAGGGCGTACTGTTGGGTGCGCAAGGTCTCAGACATTGTGTACGCTCCTGACCGCGTCCTGCAGCGCACGGATGCGCGCTGTCTCGGCCAGTAGTTCGGCCAGCGGCGGGTAGTTGAAGTCCCGCTCCAGTACTGTCGGCTGTACGCCGAAACGCTGGACGGCGAGGGAGAACAGCAACCACACGGCATCCTTCACCGCAGCGCCGTGGGTATCGATCTTCAGGTCCGGCGCCTCGTCGTAATGGCCGGCCACATGCATACCGACCACGCGCTCCAGAGGCAGCCCGTCGAGAAACTTTCCGGCGTCGTAACCATGGTTGCAGGCATTGACATAGACGTTGTTGACGTCCAGCAGCAAGTCGCAATCGGCCTCGTCGAGCACGGCACGTATGAAATCCAGCTCGCTCATGGCCTGGTAAGGTGCGGCGTAGTAGCTGATGTTTTCCACGGCGATGCGCCGCCCCAGCAGATCCTGGGCCTGGCGAATGCGCGCCGCGACATGGTGCACCGCCTCATCGGTGAAAGGGATCGGCATCAAGTCATAAAGATGTCCGTCGTCGCTGCAGTAGCTTAGATGCTCGCTGTACAGGCGCACCTGGTAACGCTCGAGAAATTGCTTCGTGCGCGCCAGAAAGCCCTGGTCCAATGGCTGGCTGCCCCCCAGGGACAATGACAGGCCGTGGCAGGCGATGGCGAAACGTTCCGCCAGCTGGTCCAGGCCTTGGCCGTAGACGCCACCGATGCCGATCCAGTTTTCCGGTGCGCATTCCAGGAAATCGACAGCGCCCTGCTCCATCGCCAGCAATTGGGGCAGCAGACCGCGACGAAGGCCGAGGCCTGCCTGTAGAAGAGTGTCGTTCATGTAGGTAAGCTCCACTGATCGAACAGGTCCGGGCCTGTCCTTGGCAGTGGCACCAAGGCTTGCCGGCTATTGCGACAAGCCTCGGTGCAACTGATCGATCGCCAGGGCGTCAGCCGTGGGCCTTGCCATCACCGCCGCACTTGCCTTCGCCACACTTGCCCTCGGCCTTGGTGGCTTTTTCACCGGCACCGCATTTGCCTTCACCGCACTTGCCTTCGCCTTTGCTGGCTTTTTCACTGGCGCCGCACTTGCCCTCGCCACACTTGCCCTCGCCAGCCACCTTGGCTGCGGCCAGTTGGTACCCCTGGGTCAAAGGTTCAGCCGCGAACGCGGTGTTGCCAAGTACCATGCCGCCGATCAGAGCGGCGCCGAGCAGGCCAAGGGTATTTTTCGACTGTTTCATGGTGATGCTCCACTTGTGGTTGGAAAGTGGAGCCATTACATCGCGGCGGTGTATCGAGGGTGTATCGGCAGCGGCGGGATTTTGTATGGGAATGGTTCACGCCATGGGGTTGATACAGTGTGATACATGAATTTGGCCTGGGCGCTTGGGCCCAGGCCAAGGGGTGGTCAATCCTCCAGCGGCTTGGGCGGGGCCGCCGGTTTGGCGGGCTTGGCAGGCTTGTTGTCCTTGGGCTTGGCTTCGCTGGACGTCGCCACAGGCTCCGGTGCGGTCACCGCCTTCTCGGTGGCGGGTAATTCATCCACGGCCTTGAAGATCACCTGGGGATCGAGCTTTTCACCACTGTCGTCGTCCTTGAGCACATGCCGTTCACCGTCCTTGCCCACCAGGATCACCTTGGTGCCTTTGCTGGCCCCGAGCTTGAGCTCGCGGATCAGCGCCATGGTGGTCTGCTGCTCGAGGTTCTTGTCCTCACGCTTGCCCATCATGTTGGCGACACTGTAGAGCACCAGGCTGCGCTCCTTGAAAGCGGCCTGGGTGGCCGGGTCCTTGAGGGCCTCGTTCAACCCGCGCAAGGTCGGGTCGGCGCTGCTGGGTGCGATGATGACCAAGGGCCTGGCCTTGCCCAGTTCCTTGGCCAGCGGTGCGTCGCTGTCCGCGGCGAACAGGGGGCCAGCGAAGGCGAGCAAGGTGGCGAGGGTCAGTGACCGAACGAGCATGCGCATCTCCTTATTTTCTCGAAACAAAGACTACAGGTCAGGAAGAAAGATCCGACGTGCGAGCCTAAACTACCTCTCAAGACAGGTGGATAGGCGAAAGGTAACTTGCCATTACTCGCTCCCCCAGACCGGGCCTACAGCATCCGCGGAAAATACTGACGACCAAGGTGAGCATAGCCCAAAGCTGCCAGGCCCGTGGCCCCTCCTGGCATCAAGGCGCCGTGCCACCCGGCCTGGGCGGCGGCGTTTCCAGCGCCGCCAGTGTCAGCTCGAGCATCAATGCACGACGCGCCGCGCGCTGTTCGTCACGAATACCGGAAGCGCGTTCCAGCTGCTCGCCCAGCAACAACGTTTCATCATCCAGCACGGCAGCCAGGCGTTGCTGGAATGGCGCATCGAGCGCCATCAGGCGGTCAGTGTGGATGCGCTCCAGGCAAGCTTGCCAGAAGGGTCTGTCGACCAGCGACTCAGCCAAGCGTCCCGGCGTCTCGGCTGCCAGCACGCGCTGGTAGGCACGGTCCAGCATCGGGCCGTCGACACCCGCGATCTGGGCATAGCTCATGTCGTCGCTGCCAATGGGCAAGTCAAGGCGCTCGCGCAAGCCAATGCGAAAGGCCAGCCCCACCTCGCTGCCCTCCGCCTCCAGGCCTCGAGCCCTAGCGTCCAGCAGGGCGATCCGGTCCACCTCCTCCAGGCGCCACAATCGACGGCCCAGGTGCAACAAGGCCTGCTCCGGATGCCCCTGGGCATCGGCCTGCGCACGATACACCAGCATGCTCACCTCAAGGTTATCGAAACACCAGGATGCACCATCCTGGCATCCCCATTCGTCGTTCGCGACATCTAAGAGCTGCCGCCGCAACACGGGGTCGTCGGCCATGGCGCGCAATACCCCCAGCACACGGTAGGCCATGGCCTGGGGGTTACGCCGGAAACCTTCGGAGCGCAGCAATTGCCGCAATACCCGGAAAAGCCGCTCGGCCCCTTCCTCGCTTTCCAGTACGCTCCAGCAGACCAGCAGCCCGCCCCGTCCCTGCGAGCCGATGGCCTCGCTCCAGAGCTGGCGAGGGCTTATCGGGTGCTCATCGGGATCGTCGACGTACGGCCAATCGTCCAGCTGTCCGGCGAGGCGTCGCTGGTCACAGGGGTTGCCCGCCAAGCGCAACCTGCGCCTCACATCCATTGGCGCCAGGTCATATGCCGCAGGTAAGGCGTTGATCCGGTTGTCGCGCAGGTCGGCATAGACCAGTTGAGGAAGATCCAGCAGCGCCTCTGGTAACTGGGTGATTCCGGTGTTGCGCATGTCCAACCGCAGCAGCTGCTCCAACCTGGCCAGGGAAAAGCTACGCCCCAACGGGTTGTGGGAAAGGTCCAGAAGCACGAGATGGACACACCGGCTCAACGTGACCGCCTGGGGGCCATCGAGCACGATCTGGTTGTCGACCAGGATCAACTCGTGCAGATGCTCCAGGCGCATCAGTTGCTGCGGGACCCGGGTCAAGCGGTTGCCGCCCAGGTCCAGGACCTGCAAGCGAGGAAAGGCTCGCCAGAAGCTGGCCGGTATCTGCTCCATATCCATGTCCATGAGCAGCAGTTCGACGACATGGCCAAAACTCACCTGCGCGGGCAATTCCGGCAGTTGACCGATCCGCATGCCTTGAATGGTCAGGCGAAAGTGGTTGGACAGCGGGTCAGGATAGGGGCCGACGATCCTCACACGTCGCCAGCAGTTGTTGAATGCCACACGGACGCTGTCTCGAGCCTGCCGGACAACGCGACTGGCCGGTTGCTCCGCCCACTGGAACAAGCAGTCCTCGAGCTCGTCAAGCTCCTCGGCCAACCTGTCCAGCTCGCGGTGCACGCTACGCCCCGACTGACGTACCGTATCGATCCACTGGGTAACGTTCTGTTCGCTGAAGCCCGGGTACAGTTCACGGACCCTGGCGAGCAATGCCTGCGCCTGCCCTCGGCGCCACTGCCGCCTCACCGCGCCATGCCCACTCAGCGGATAGCCGACTCGACCGTCGGGCTGGCGCCAAGGCAGCCGGTAACGGCCACCCTGGGAGTCGTGCAGCGAACGCACCACTTCAACGCGGTTACGCAGGGCTTGCCGACCCAGCAGCACACGCAGGTTGTGCGCGAAGGGCTCACCGATACCCATGGCCTGGCGCTGGTCGTCGGCATAGGCACGGGCCATCACCTCGAACAACTCGCCAGGGTCACCCAAGGCGATGCCCTGCGCATCGTGCAGCATGAAACGGCCATCGACATGGACCAGGTCCCATGCCTGACGCCCTTGGTCGAGCCTAAGCAGCTGCGGGCCCTGTGCATGCGCCTCGAACAGGCGCCAACGCACACCCTCGGCCACGCCGGGCAAATACCTGAGCATGCCGATCGCGACCCGGGCCAGATCGCGGGTTTGCGGGGTATCGAGGAAAAAGGCCTCATAGACGCGCACCACGCGCACGTGCAGCGCCAGGGCGGCCCCCGCCTCGGCCAGCTGCAAGCCGATTCGCCCGCTTTCGTGCAGGCGCTGCAGATCAGCGCTACCCGCCGCGTCCAGGAGCGCCCTCGCCGCACGTGGGTGCAGGCTCGGAAAAGCCCGGCGCAATACGCCCGACGGGCCGTCTTCGTGCTGCTGTGAATCATAGAGACGTTGCAACAGTAGGCGGCGCTCGCACCATACGCGCTCGGCCAGCTGCTGATCAGACAACGTCGCCGCGCCAGGCAAACGCTTGGCCTGCAGCAAGGTCACCGGGTCCTCGCCGCCACGGCCGGAACGCAAGCTGCCAACCAAATGGCGGATGCGTTGGTCCAGCAAGGTGCGCTCGACGGTGTCCAGCAAAGCGGCATCCGGTGCCTGGTCATGAACGTGCAGGGCCCGCAGTTGGTCCTCATCGAGACCATGGATGGCCAGCACCTGGTCGATCTGCTCGTCATCGAGTTCCGCCAATTGGCCGCCGAGGCGGCGGAACAGGTAATGGGGCCCCTCCCATTCGAGCGGCTGCTCCGACCCCAAGCGCCAGGCGCCAGCACCGTTGCTGCGCAACAAGGGCGCGTGATCGTTCTCATGCAAGGCTGCATCTTCGCCTTGCGTTGTGTCGGGCAATAATTGCCAGCGCCTGTCCGCCGCCCGCTGTCGGACTCGGTAATAGTGGCCGTCCATCCGGATCCAGGCCATCCCGGACAGGTGGAAGATACCTGCTCGATCAGGAATCGCCATTGCCGGGGGCGCCTTGCGCCGGTAGCGTGTCAGGTCCTGGTTCCAGAGTTTGAGGGTTCCACCCTCCAGCCGCGCAGGCACCAGGCCATCCACCTTGGCCGAGCGGCGCCACGCGCGTTGAACGGCGACCCCGCCTGCGGCGAACGAACCCATGATGGCCAAGTCCCGGGCAACGTTCATCAAGTGCCCTAGGGCATCGCGCGTGTCGCCTTCGCGCCAATCCTCGAAGCCTTGAAATACTTCGCCAAGCAACTCCCAAACCGTCAACGCCAACAGCGTCGAACCTATGGCCGGCACGTAGAGCCCTGCCAGGGTGAGCAATGTCCAGCCTTGTGCAGCCAGGCGTTGGTCATGCTCTCTCTGGGCTTGCCGGTCCAACGCCGCGACAGGCGCCGCGATCAATGCCGCGTCATCCTTGATCTGGCGTATGCTCAACGCCGCCAGGCTGTCGAACAGCGGCCCGCTGAAGGCACGCGTGTATTCATAAAGGTCGATGTTCGCCCAGACAGGCAAATCGCGATAACCCGTGATGATCGTGGAGAAGAACCGTTGACTGTCGCGCCGGCGCACGAAACGGCTGAAGAATTGCTGATAGGCCGGGCTGCGCAAGCGTTGTCCCAGCACGCTCCTGGCGAAACGCTGCAAGCTTGGAAAAGCACTCCAGGGGCCGAAGGGATCACCGGGGATGTACACCAGCACCCGCTTGCTGGAGTTGAACACAAGCCCCTCGTCGATGATGTCCAGGACAACGATCTGGCTCAGGTGGCAGCCCAGCACCTGCAACTGTTTGGCAACGACGGGCGCGCCTCCCAGACGTGGTCGTTCGTGGTTCTGGCACAAGGCGACGACCACCTGTAGCTCTTCGTCGGTCAAGCGGCCTTCGGCCCCTGCCCGGTAGGCATCCACGAGCATCGCGTAGCGTTGTGCATTGGCCAGTTGCGACAGCGGGGCTTCCTGCGCGCGATCGTCATCCGGGGGCTCGAACACAGCCTGCAGGTGTCGTTGATAGCAGCCCCCCAGATCAAGCGCTCGACACAAAGCCGCGAATTCGACAGCCGACAATGGAGACGCCTCGCCTGGCTGCTGGCTCGTCAACCGGTTGCCGCGTGGCTGCCCTTCATCGGCAGCCTCCTGGGCGGTGAAATTGCGCAGGGCAGCTTCAAGCAAGGGAACCTGCTCGTAGACCACTTCGGTCAGGTGCACGCCGACGGGCTGTTGGTTGATGACTACCTCATGACGCCCAACGCGTAGCGTCCAGCGCGCCGTATCGAACGGCGCGTTGAAACGCTGCTGCAAGGCCGACTCCAGGGCCCGCCGGGTGAAGGCCCGAATGTCTTCGATCTTCGACAGCAGATCACGTACCCGTTGCCGGTATTCCAGGCTCTTGCCCAGCGCCTGCTCCAGGTCATCCAGACGGGCTGTCTGCGTGGCTCGTACCCAGCCAGGCAACCGTGCCCCCACAAGGTGATCCTGATAGGCCTGGGCTTGGGCATCGAACTGCCTCATTGCCTGTTCATTACGCGCGCTCATTGTCCGGTCTCCTGGTGAACATGAGCGTGAGCCTAGGTACCAGGGATCACCAGGAGGCGCTAGATACCTACCGCCACAAAGCAGGCTCGCCGAAATCAGCGTCCGGGGGCGCCTTGGGCGGCGGGCGCCAGTTCCATGGCTTCGCGGGTCAGTTCCAGCATCAGGTCTCGCTCGCCTTGGGCACGCTCCTGGTTCACCTGGTTGATCCGGGCAAGGCGTTCGGCCTCGGGAACTTGCTCATCCTCCATCAAACTTTCGACCCGTTGATGAAACGGTGCATTGAATTCATCGAATCGACTGCTCTGGGTCCGGCGCAGGTGCAGTTGCCAAAAGTCGCGGTCCACGAGCGATGCTGCCAGGCATTCCGGCGTCTCAGCCTCCAGCACCCGGGCACGGGCGGATTCGATTTGCCGAGCCCCGACATAGGCAAGCTCCAGAAACTGTACTTCGCTGGTCTGCACCGGCAAGTCCAGGTCGCTACGCAGCGCAAGGCGGTAGGCCAGGACGATTTCGATTTCGTCGATTTCGTCAGGGGCGATTGCTGAGGCCAATCGCGCCTGGATATCCTGCCGGGCGATGCCATCGAGCGTCTCCAGCCGCCAAAGCTGTCGCCCCAGGTGAAGCAAGCCATGCTGCACGTCACCCGAGGCGGGATGCTGCTGTGCTTGCCATACCAGCGCCCGGACTTCCAGATCACTGAACCGCAGCGCTACGCTGTCGACGCAGGTCAAGGCCCCGGCATTGGCGAACAACTCCTCGCGCAACGCAGGGGCGCGGATGACCGCATCCAACAGGGCATATACCCGGCTGGCCAGCGCCTGAGCGCCAATGCGCTGCTGGAACTCGGTAGTACCCAGCAGATCCTGCAGCAACGCAATGAACTCCTCTGCGCCCGGCAACCCCTCGACCTCGGCCCACAGTGCCGCCATGTCGTCCCGTTGCTCACTGCCGATCGCATCGATCCAGCGCAAACGGGCAGGGATAGGAGATCCCGCGCCTACCCCCAGGCCTTGTCGCGCTGTTTGCAGCACCTGCAACCGCGCCTCCGGCAATGGATTGCCCGCCATCCGCACGACACCTGCTGTCCAGACCCTGGTATGGAAGAAACTGTCCTGCAAAGCGGTTATCTGGTTGTCGCGCAGGTCCAGGGTACGCAGCCATTGGCAGTTCGAAACGCCGTCAGGTATTTCCACCAGGCCCGTATTGCGCACGTGCAGTTCACAAAGATTGGGCATGCCGTGCAGAGGAAAGCCTTGCCCCAATGGATTATGGGAAAGGTTCAAGTAGACCAGGTTTCGACAATGGCTCAGGGCCAGGCGCTGCCTGTTGTCCAGCGTGATGCCATTGCCATAGAGATCCAGGTATTCCAGGTGCTCCATGTACATCAGGAAGTCGGGCAGACGGGTCAGGCGGTTTCCGGACAGCTCCAGGGTCTGCAGGTTGGCAAATGCTCGCAGGAATCCATCGGGCACCTGCTCCAGGCCAAGCCCTCGCAATGAAAGCACCGCCACATGATTGAACCTGACCCCTTCGGGCAAGTCCGGAAGAATGCCTGGTGCGATCTGCACCTGTGACCACCAATAGCGGGCATTCGGGCTGTCATTCTCACCGCCAATCATGACCCGACGTTGCCAGCACCCGAGCATCGCTTCGGCGAACGCGAATCGGTCGTCCTGCTCCGCAGCATTGCGACTGGCCCCGACCCAAAAAGACAACGACCTGGACAGTGACCGCAGTTCCGCTTCCAGTTGGGCAAGCCTTATCTCCACGCCCTCGACCGAGCCGCGGATATCTTCTATGAACGCGATCACCTGCGCATCGGTGAACGTGGGGTACAACTCTCGAACCCTGGCCATCAACCCCTGCGGTGCCGGTTGCTCACGGCTGGTTCCAGGCCTGCGTCCACTCAGCGGGTAACCGATCCGGCCATCGGACTGGCGCAGCGGCATCCGCAGCCAGCCCATCGGTTCCCCCGCGCCCAGCAGTCGCTGCACCTCCTGGCGCTGACGCAATGCCACGCGCCCCACCATGACCCTGAGGTTATGCGCCAACGGCTCGCCTACGGCCAAAGCATTACGCTGGCTTTCGTCAAACGCACTGGCGATTACTTCGAACAGCTCACCGGCATCGCCTTGTATGTGTCCATGCCCGTTCAGCAGGATGAACTTGCCGTTGACATGCACCAGATCGAAGGCACTGTCACCTGCTTCGCCGACATACAGCAAAGCCCCCCCGACATAGCGCTCGAACAAACGCCAGCGGATCCTCGCGCCCCGGAAAGACAAATCGTTGAGCAACCCCAATACCACACGGGCCAGGTCCACTGTTTGCGGCGTATCGAAATACAGCGCCTCGTAGACCCGTACCGTGCGCAGGCGCATTACCGCGGCCCTGGCCGCATTCGCCAGACGCATCGAGACTCGCCCGCTGTCGAGCAGACGCTGCCGCTCCTGCGCACTTGCAGCGCCGAGAAGCGCCTGGGCCACGCGCCGATGCAGGCTCGGGAAAACCCGGCGCAAGGCAGCGGTTCCCGGGCTGTCGCTATCCTGGAGCCCCTCATACAAACGTTGCAGCAACAATCGTCGCTCACGCCAGGCCAGCTCCGCCAGCGTATGGTCTGGTAGCGCCTGCGCGCCGGGCAGGTGCCGGGCTCCCTGCAATACCACCAGGTCATCGCAGGATTGCCCCGCACGTAAACGCTGTACCGCCCTGCGAATACGCAGATCCAGGCCAATGCGCATTACGCTGTCCAGCAACTCGGCGTCCGGGACGCGCCCCTGGATATGCAGCCCTCTCAAATGCTCCGCCCCCAGGTCATGAAACGCCAGCAACTGCCCGATCCGTTCATCGTCCAGCTCACGGAAACGCCCGCCCAGACGACGAAACAGGTAACGTGGGTCCTCCCACTGCCCCGGGTTTTCCGACCACAGCCGCCAAGCGCCGACACCGTTGTGGCGCAACAACGGAGCATATGCTTCGCCCGGCCACCATCGGCTCATGCTCCGTGCCGGCAGCAAGTGCCACTGGCCGTCCTCGGTGCCCTGGCGCACCGGGTAGTAATGGCCATCCATCTCGACCCACGTGCGTCCCTGCAGATGGTGCACACCGGCCTCATCGCGCACTGCCCCGGCCGGCAAGGCTTCACTGCGGTAGGCTGCCAGGTCCTGGTTCCACAGCTTCGTCGCGCCCCCCTCCAGCCGCGCCGGTACAAGACTGTCGACCACCGCTGAGCGGTTCCAAAGTCGGCTCGCCACGGTCGCGCCCACGGCGGAGACACCCACCAAGGTGACATCCCGAGCGACATTCAGGAGGTGGTCCAACGCCTCGCTGGTGTCCCCTTCATGCCAAGCCTCGATACCATGAAACGCCTCGCCCAGCAGTTCCCAGGCACTGACCGCCAGCAAAGCCATGCCTATCCCTGGGACGAAGAAACCTGCCAGGTTGAGCAATGCCCAACCTTCGGCGTTCAGGCGCTCGTCGTGGGCACGCTGCACCTCCCGGTCCAATTGCGCCACCGGCACCGCGATCATCGCCGCGTCGTCCATGATGTGTTCGATGCGTGCGCTCGCCAGGCTGCCGAACAGGTCCTGGGGATAGGCAAGCGCGTGCTCGTCCAGCGCCGCGTTGGCCAGGTCCGACAAACCACGGTAGCGCTCGCGCACCGTCTGGAAGAAGCCCTGGGCATCGCGGCGGCGTACGAAACGGCTGAAAAACTTCTGGTACTCCGGGGTGCGCAAGCGTTTGCCCAGGTCGTTGGCGAAATGGCGCAAGTCGCGGTAGCTGCGCCATGCCCCCTGGGGGTCGCCAGGCACATGCACCAGCACACGCCGGCTGGTATCGCGCAATGTGCCTTGGTCGATCACATCGAGCACGACGATCTGCTCCAGCGAGCAGCCCAGCAGCTTCAATTGCTTGGCGACCACAGGCGCACCATCAAGCCGCAGAGGTCCGCGCAACAGGCACAACATGACCACCAGGCGAAGTTCTGCATCGCTTAGCGCACCACTGCTGCAGGCCCTGTAGGCATCGACCAGCATGGCGTATCGGTGACTGCGCGCCAGGAGTGAAGCGACGTTCTCCCATGGCTCGTCATGCTTGGCGCTCGGACGCAGGACCGCCTCCAGGTGGCGCTGGTACTGCCCGCCCACGTCGAGCGCTCGGCACAGGGCGGCGAACTCGATGGCCGAGGGGATGGCCTCGGGTATCCCCTGGGGATTGACCAGGCTATTGTCCCTGGCCTGAAAATCTTCCTTGGTCCGACCTGAGAACAGATCCTCCAGGGCTGTCCCGATCCGCGACCATAAACCGGTGTCGGCAGGCGCTTCACGGGCTTGGGCTTCGTTGTGAGTGAAATTGCGCAGTGCCGCCTCGACCAGGGGAATATCCTCGTAACGGGCCTGGCTCAGGTGGGTACCGACAGGTTGGCTATTGATTACAGGCTCCCAGCGCCCATGACGAAAGCGCCAGTGACCGACCTGGTAGCGCACGCCATAGCGGGCCTCGAGGGCCTGCTGCAGTTTCAGTGCCGCAAAGGCATCGATCGGCTGGATACGCTCCAGCACGTTGCGCACGCGTTGCTGGAAATACAGGCTCAGTTGCAACGCCTCTTCCAGCGAGGCCCGATGGCTTTCGTCTGCAGCCAGCAGCCAGGAAGGCAGGCGCTTGGCGATGATGCCATCCTGGAAGGCCTGTGCCGCGGCGATGCCCACCGGCACGTGTGGAATATCCATGACTCGTATCTCCTGCTTGGGGAGATACGAGCCTAAGCAGCGCGTCCTGGCGAGCGACGCTATTTAACTACTACCGTGCCCTCCTCCTGGGTTGGAAGTCGGCCGCACACAGTGTGCCCAACGACGGATCACACATCGATCGCCGGTTCTGCCGGGCCGATGCTCATCGCCTCCTGGGTCAGTTGCAACAACAGCGCATGTTCTGCTGTTCGCTGGGCCTGGTGCTCCGTGCTCACCCTCGCGTCGATCCGCGCCAACTGTGCCTGATAGGCTGCATCGCTGCCGGGGGGCTGCCGTGGTGCGGACGCCAGCAGATCTTCGCGCCAGGCCAGCAGGCTGGCGACACGTTCATGGAACGGTGCATTCAAGGTTTCGAAGCGCTCGGCAAAGGTTTGCGTGAGGTATTCGCGCCAAAACGACTGGCTGATCATCCAGTCGGCAAGCGCGTCCTGTTCCCGCTGCTCTTTGGCCAATACCCAGTCACGGATTCGCGCGACACGCTCCGCACTCAGGTTGGCCTGCGGGAGGTACTCCATTTCCACCGGTTCGATCGGCAAGTCCAGCGCCTCGCGCAAGGCCAGGCGATAACCCAGGTTCACTTCGAGCGGCTCCAACATCGTGCCCTGCGCTTCCCAGATCTGTGTGTCCTGAAGCAACCGGTAATCCACCTGGTCCAGCCGCCACAAGCGCAGGCCCAGGCGAAGCAAAGCGTCGCCCTGTCGGTCAGGCGGCGCATCCTGTCGCGCCCTGGCAACCAGCACACGCACTTCTAGATTACTGAACCGCAGGATGGCGCTGTCATGGCAGGTCAGTTCATCCTGCGCATGGGCGAACAACGCCTCGCGCAAGCTGGCATCGGTCTGCAGGCTCTGCAACATGCTCATTACCCGCCCGGCCAGGGCTCGGGGCTGCATCTGGAATTCCCGTGTGTCCAGTAACCGTTGCAACGTCTCGATGAAACCCGCGGCGCCTTCCTGCCCCTGAACGAAAGCCCAGCCCTGCATCATGCGACCGCGCTGGTGCGCCTCAAGGGCATCGCTCCAGCGCTGGACATCGACATCCTGCTGCCCTGCCCTCAAAAACAGCCTAGAGGCTTGCGAATCTTCGTCCCTCAGCGGGTTGCCGTCCAACCGCAGGACACGCCGTAGCGGCACGCTAGCCTGGTAGTATTCCGGCGGCAAGCGGCGGATCCGGTTGCCGCTCAGGTCGGCGAACTCCAGGGCCTCTGCCTCGAGCAAGCCGCTGGGTAAGCTATCGATGCCGGTGTCGCGCAGGAACAGTCTTTTCAGGCCTACCATGCGGCTCACGGAAAAGGTCATGCCCAACGGGTTTCCGGAGAGGTTGAGGTGGCGCAGGTGCTCGCAATGCTCAAGGTTCCATCCTTGCGTGCCACTGAGCGCGATCTGGTTATCGTATAAGTCCAGTTCCCGCAGATGCGCCAGCTGTTCCAGGTATGGCGGTA
The DNA here is from genome assembly GCF_048068215.1 of Pseudomonas sp. NY15372. Classification (NCBI taxonomy): domain Bacteria; kingdom Pseudomonadati; phylum Pseudomonadota; class Gammaproteobacteria; order Pseudomonadales; family Pseudomonadaceae; genus Pseudomonas; species Pseudomonas sp. NY15372. The sequence continues at coordinate 20,945 of NZ_JBLUPY010000019.1, read as the reverse complement.
TCCGGGTCAGCCGGTTACGTGCGACCTGAAGGATGCGCAGATTCGGAAACGCCCGGACGAAGGCCGCTGGCACGCTGCGTAAATCCGTGGCGCACAGCGAAAGCTCCACGACGTGGGCGAAACTGACCTGTTCCGGAAGCCGCGGTAACACACCCGGCCTGACCGAATGCACGATCACGCTGTGAAGGCCTTCGCGCAGGTTGAATTGAGGAATGTCATCGGTGATGCGCTGCCAGCGACGCAGCAGTTGGTCCATGATCTGCGTCCGGGCCCGCCGCGTCTCACCGGCTGGGCCTTCCAGCACCCAGTCGTTGAGTGTCCGTCTCAACGCATCGAACTCACGGCCAAGCTGCGCCAACGCCTCCTGTACCGTCCTGCCTGCCTGGCGCACCTGGGCCTCCCAGGCGGCTACCTCGCCGTCGGTGTATTGAGGATGGAACCGCCTGAGTTCCACCCGCAAGGAGAACGGTGCAGGTGCGGGACGCCAGCCAGCGCCTCGCCCACTCAAGGGGTAACCGATTCGACCGTCGCCAAGCCTGCGAGGGGCCTTGAACCAGTCTTGCGGCCCGGTTGCCTGCAACAGACGCTCGACGTCCTGGCGCCGCGACACCGCCAGGCGCGATATCAGGACCCTGAGGTTATGGGCGAAGGGATCATTGATCTGCAACGCATGACGTTGCGCCTCGCCATAGGCGCCAGCCATGGTTTCGAACAGCTCGCCGGTCTCGCCAACGGGCGCTCCCTCGGCATCGAGCACCAGAAATCGGCCGTTCAGGTGTATCAGGTCGAAGGAGCGCTCCCCTTGCGTCGTCATGATCGGCACGCCCTCGTCGAACAAGCGCCAGCGAATGCCTGTCGCCGGCAGATGGTCGAGCAGGCTTAGCACGACTCTGGCCAGGTCGACATCCTGCGGTGTGTCCAGGTGCAACGCCTCATAGACCCGGACAGTGCGTATTCGCAAGTATGCGGCCCGCCCGGCCTGGGCCAGGTTCAGCGACACTCGGCCGTGCTCGAGCAGGCGTACCTGATCTTCCTGGCTAGCCGAATCCACTATGTTCAGCGCAACACGCGGCGGCAGGTTTGCAAACGCCCTGCGCAATGCCCGTACCGCAGGGACGTCGCTCGCCTGGATGCTTTGGTAGATGCGTTGAAACAAGCGCCTGCGCTGATCCCAGGCCAGTTCGGCCAACGCCTGGTCAGGCAACGGGACCGCGCCGGCCAGCAATTCGGCGTGCTGGCGAACCATGACGTCCTTCACTGGCATGCCGGAGCGCAAACAGCTGACCATGTCGCGGATGCGCTGCTCCAGCAAGATGCGTTCTACCGTGTCCGCCAACGTCGTATCCGGCGCTCGACCAGACACATGCAGCGCCCTCAGGTCGTCGCCGTCCAGGCCATGGAATATCAGCACCCATTCGGCCTGTTCCCTGTCGAGCGCACGAAAACGCCCACCCAGCCGGTGCCACAGATACAACACATCGTCCCAGTACACCGGCTGCTGCGTCTCCAGTCGCCAAGCGAAGGCGCCATTGTTGAGCAACCGCGGAGCATGGCGGGGCTTTAGCGGTTGCAGCCATTTGCCCGGGCGACGCTGGGCATCGAGCCGCCATTGGCCATCGCGCAGGCTTACCGGGTAACGATGACCCTCCATGTCGATCCAGGCCGCCTCCCCGAAACGCAGGATGCCAGCCTCGTCAGCAACGGCCCGGGCCGGTAGTTGCGCACTGCGAAAAGGTGCCAGGTCCTGGTTCCACAGCCGTCTGGAGCCGTCTTCAAGCTCGGCAGGCACCAAGCCATCGACCAGCGGCGAGCGCCGCCATGCCCGGCTCGCCGCCCCCACGCCTACCGAGGTGACACCCACCAACGCAAGATCGGTAGCGACATTGATCACATGGTCCAAGGCTTGCTCGTGATCGCCATCATGCCAATCCTCGATGGCCTGGAAAATCTCCCCCAGCAGTTGCCAGGCCGTGACCGCCAGCAATACGGCCCCCAGCGTCGGGATGAACATGCCCGCCAGATAGACCAACGACCAACCTTCGGCGGCCAGTCGCAGGTCATGCTCACGCTGGACTTCCCGGTCGAGCTGCGCGACAGGCGGTGCAATCACAGCAGCATCGTCCTGGATCTTTTCGACATGGGCATGCCCCAGCCAGACGAACAGCGGCTTGGGGTGGGCACTCAGCCGTTCGTGCATGTCGAGATTGGCCCACAGCGGCAGGTCCGCATAGCCTGGGATCACCTTGTCGAAGAACGCCTGGCTGTCTCGTCGACGTACGAAGCGCCTGAAAAAATATTGGTACGTCTGATCGCGCAAACGCTGGCCCAATCCGTAGGCCAGCTCGCGCAAGCTGGAGAACACGCTCCAGGCCCCAAACGGATCATCCGGTACATGAATCAACAGGCGCCTGCTGTACTCGCCGAGCCAGCCGCGGTCGATGACATCCAACACCACGATCTGCTCGAGCGTACAACCGAACAGGCTCAGTTGTCTGGCCACGACCCGATCGCCGCCAAGGGAACGCAGCTGGTTCTGGGTGCACAATTGAGCGATCAATTCGAACTCGCCCTGGGTCAGGACGCCGCCCAGGCATCCCTTGCCTGCATCCACCAGCATGCTTTGCCTACGGGCATTGGCCAGCAACGATGGCAACGACTGCGCGGGGTCAGGCTGCAGCAGTACATTGCGTAGATGCTGCTGGTATCGGGCCCCAAGATCGAGTTCACGGCACAATGCGGCAAACGCGGTGGCCGAGGGCAAGCTCGCCAGGTCAATGCCAGGGCCCGACAGGCGATTGCCCTTCGGTTGCCGCCCAGGTTCGGCCTCGTCACGGGTGAAGTTGCGCAGCGCAGCTTCGACCAATGGCATTTGCCGATAGACCGCCTCGGTCAGATGGCTGCCGACCGGCTGCTGGTTGATCACAGGCTCCCGGCTTTCGACGCGAAACGTGCTGCTGCGTACATCGAGCGCCACGCCAAAACGCTCGTGCAGCGCTCGCTCCAGCCGCGTCTGGACAAAGCCGTCCAGTGGCTCGATCGCTGCCAGGACACGTTCGATCTGCCTGCGCAGACGCAGGCCTTCGCGCAAGGCAGGCGTGATCGTCGCCAGTTGTTCGGGGCTTGCCAGGCGCAGCCATGCCGGAAGTCGCTCGTGGATGAAGTGGTCCTGGAATGCGCGCTCGGCTGCGATCAGGTCTGCCTTATTGCCGCCCTGGATATCATTACCCTGCATGTCCTTTCCTCTGCGGGAATACAGCGTGCGAGGCTAGGAACAAAACGTCGGGCGCAAGCAGTAGATAGCTACTGCCAGCGGCTCAGAACAGCAGCAGCTGTCGATCGGTCAGTGCGCAGAAGTCGTCGCCGACGAAGGGCAGGATGGCATCGGCCACAGGCTGCAATTGGCGCGCCAGATAATGCTCGTGATCGATCGGCGATTGCTGGTTCTCCAGTGGCTCAGGGCCCGAGGTCGTGATGACGTAACTGATCCAGCCACCGTTCTGGTACTGCTGTGGCCGCCCCAGCCGCGTGTTGTATTCATCCGCCAGACGTGCAGCGCGTACATGGGGCGGCACGTTACGCTGATACTCGGCCAGCGGCCGGCGCAAGCGCTTGCGATAGACCAGCAACTCGTTCTGCTCGCCAGCCAGGGTGCGCCGTACGAAATCACGCACGTAGTCGCGATAGGGTTGGCCCCGGAAAATGCGCCCGTACAGCGCCTGCTGGAACTGCCTGGCCAGCGGCGACCAATCGGTGCGCACCGACTCCAGGCCCTTGTAGACCATATCCTCCTGGCCGTTCGCGCGCCGGACCAGGCCCGCATAACGCTTCTTGCTGCCTTCATCGGTGCCGCGGATCGTGGGCATGAGGAATCGCCGGTAGTGGGTTTCGAATTGCAGCTCCAGAGCGCTCTGGAGCCCCATTTCCACCTGCAGGTGTTCGCGCCACCAACGGTTGACCTCGGCCACCAGAGCGTGCCCGATGCGTGCCGCCGCCTCTTCGTCATGGGGGCCCTTGAGCCAGACGAACGTGGAATCGGTGTCGCCGTAGATCACGTCGTAGCCCTGGGCTTCGATCAGTTGCCGGGTCTGGCGCATGATCTGATGGCCGCGCAGGGTGATGGACGAGGCCAGGCGCGGGTCGAAGAACCGGCAACCGCTGGAGCCGAGTACGCCGTAAAAGGCGTTCATGATGATCTTGAGGGCCTGGGACAACGGCGCGTTGCCCGCTCGCTTGGCAGCCTCCCTGCCCTGCCAGACCCGCTCGACGATCGCCGGCAGGCCGTGCCGGCTACGGGAGAACCGCGCACCACGAAAACCTTCGACCGAATGCGCGTCATCGGGTTGGCGCAGGCCTTCCACCAGCCCCACCGGGTCGATCAGGAACGTCCGGATGATCGAGGGGTACAAGCTCTTGTAGTCGAGCACCAGCACCGAGTCATACAAGCCGGGGCGTGAATCCATGACGAAGCCGCCAGGGCTGGCTTCGTCCGGCCGACTGCCCAGGTTGGGCGCAACGTACCCCAGCCGGTGCATCGAAGGGATGTACAAGTGGCAGAACGCAGCCACCGAACCACCACTGCGGTCCACCGCAAGACCGGTGACGGTGCTGCGTTCGAGCAGGAACTCCAGCAGTTTGGTATGGGCGAAGATGCGCGTGACCAGCTCGCAGTCCTTGAGGTTGTAACGCGCCAGGGCGGGCTTGTCCTCGGCGAACATGCGGTTGATTTCATCCATGCGCTGGTAGGGCGTATCGATGGCCTTGCCTTCGCCGAGCAAGGTTTGCGCGACGCTTTCCAGGCTGAACGAAGGGAAACTCCAGGTGGCCGAGCGCAGCGCCTCGATACCGTCGATCAGCAAGCGCCCCGGGGCGTCGGCGAACACGTGGCTACGACTGCCATGGGCGCGCAAGGTCAGTGGGGCACCCTTGCGTCCAAGGGCCAGCGGCACCTGCAGGCGCGCGGCATGCTCGTGCAGCAGGCGCAGGTCGAACTGCACCAGGCTCCAGCCGATGATCGCGTCCGGGTCGTGCAGGGCGAACCACTGGTTCAGGCGCTCGATCAACTGGCGACGGTCGTCGCAGTATTCGAGATCGAAATCCACTTCGCTGGCATCACCGTTGGCGGGCCCGAGCATGTAGACCCGGCGCTGGCCACAGCCTTCCAGGGCGATGCTGTAGAGTTCGCCACGCTCGGTGGTCTCGATATCCAGCGAGACCAGACGTAGCGTCGGTCGGTATTCGGGCTGAGGTTTGAGCTGGGCATCGCAGTACACGCCGTGGTCATCCGGCTGGCCGCTGAACAGCACCGGGGCGGTGATGAACCGCTCCATCAGGTAGCGCTCGGGTGGGCGGATATCGGCTTCGAACACCTCGATACCCGCACTGCGCAGGCGCTGCTCGAGCTGCATCAATTGCCGGTGTTGCCGGCAGTACAGGCCCAGCACCGGACGCTGGTCGAAATCCTGCAGGCCCAGGGGTCTGAGTTCGACGCCCTGCTCCTTGGCCAACAGTACCTGGGCATGCTCCCCTTGCTGCGCCGGGATGAACGCCACCGACACCTGTGGCGCCAGGCGTATCTGCCGCGGCCCCTGATCGGTGGCGAGCCAGAACTCCACGCAGGTGCCTTCTGGCGTGTCATGCCAATGCCGGGTGAGGACAAAGCCCTGCTGCAACTCCACGCGTCGACCTCGAATCGTTTTTCATCAGCGAATGTGCATTCTACCGCTGTATGGCACTTCGTCGCTGGCCAGGCCGGCGAAGGGTTGCGCCGTGGCACAAAGAAGATGCAGCCGGCCTGAGCGATCGGCTGCAAAGCAGCCCCATCAACCGTAGAGATAGTCGATATCCTTGTACGCCAGTGGCGGCACCTGGCCGAGCAGGAACTCGCGCAGCCGTTGCATCTGGCGCGCCTTGGGGCTGGCCTTGAGCCAGGTCATGTAGTAGCCATCACCGGTGGCTACGGCATGCTTGAACGGCGTCACCAGGCGGCCGGCGGCCAAGTCGTTGCTGGCCAGCACCAGGTCGACCACGGAAATGCCCAGGCCCTGCTGGGCCGCGGAAATTCCCTGGTCGAGGGTATCGAACACCTGGCCCTGGCCAATACTGATATCCAGTGCGTCCATCCGCGCCAGCCAGCGGCGCCAGTCACGGCGGTCCGGCGAGGGATGCAGCAGTTCGCAGCGCTGCAGCACCGACAGGTCCGTGGCTTGATCCTGCAGGTAGTCGGGATGACACACCGGGATCAACCATTCATCGAACAGCTTCAGGCTCTCGACATCGGCCGGGAACCGCCCACTGCCCAGCAGAATCGCGCAGTCGTAGGGCTCTGAATAGAAATCCACCGTGTCGATGTCCATCCAGACGCTCGACAGCTGCACACTGCAGCTGTTGTCGACCTTCTTGAATCCGTCCAGCGCCTTGAGCAACCAGCGCACGGTCAGCGTCGAAGGGGCCTTCAGACGCAGCCCATAGCGGTCCTGGCGCAGCAGCGAGCATGCATTTTCGATGATCTTGAAGCCGACCTTGAGCTCCTGAGCCAACAGCCGGCCGTGCTCGGTGAGGCGCAACTTGGGCCCGCGCCGTTCGAACAGGTCGCAGCCGAACATGGCTTCGAGGGTCTTGACGTGGTGGCTGATCGCGCCTTGGGTCAGTGCCAGCTCTTCGGCCGCACGGGTGAAGGATTCGTAGCGCGACGCCACTTCGAAGGCACGCAGGGCGTGCAGCGCGGGGATCCTTTCCGTCATCGAGCCATCCAGTAGAACATGAGTGAGACTAATAGTAGGTCATAGTTCCACCCGTTTTACAACGTGGGATCGTTCTCTGAAAATGCCCTTAAAGAATAAATATCAAGGGAAACCGCGTGGATCTCGCGGTCAAGTTCATTGAACACCTGGGGAACTCATGTTTACAGGTTATGGAAACTGCTATCGCCTGGATGCGCTAGAGCTGGCCGCTGAACATATCCAGACACACCGACATTGGACACAGGTAACCATCGAACACTTTCGTACCCTCCTCGCCGCTCCCGATTTCCCCTGCCTGTTCGGGCGCAAGGCGGTGTCTGCCGAGAGCTGCCATATCGTCTTCGCCCAGGCGCAAACGCTGGCCAGCGACATCGCCCAGGGCCTTGCCGACTATGTCCGCACCCTCGAGCCGATCCCTCTGAAACAACGTATCGGCATGCCGCTGCTGGCGTTCCTCGAGACCGATGCCAACAGCACCTTGGCCGAGCAACAGGCCCTGGCCTGGGCAGTGCTGCAGGACGTGCACCGCCTCGACCCGCGTCCCTGGCCCGCCGAGGTCCCCCACGACCCCCATGACCCCCACTGGTCGTTCTGCTTCGCGGGCATGCCGTTGTTCATCAACATGAACTTCCCTGCCCACCGGCAAATGAGAAGCCGCAACCTGGGCGAGCACATCGCCTTCGTCATCAACCCCCGGGAAAGCTTCGACGAGGTGGCCAGCGCCGCCACCGAAAGCGGGCGACGCATCCGTTCACGGATCCGCGAGCGGGTGCGCCACTACAACGACGGCGTCGTCCCGGACACCCTGGGCTTCTTCGGCCAGGGCGACAATTTCGAATGGCGCCAATACCAACTTCAGGAACCTGGCTCGCTGAACCCAGCGCGCTGCCCGTTCCATGTCCATGCACCAGCCGATACCCTGATCGAGAACTGAACGTGAATACCGCACTCGCCGCCACCTATGCCCTCACCGTCCTGCTGCTGATCGCCACACCCGGCCCGGTCGTGGCATTGATCGTCAACACCGCGGCCGCCTCCGGCCCGCGTAAGGCCCTGTTCACCGCGCTCGGCACCAATTGGGCTTCGCTGGTACTCATCGGTGCCGCCGCCTGGATCATCATGACCAGCGCCGCGGTGGACAAGGCCTGGCTCAGCGGTCTGAGCCTGCTGGGCTGCCTGTTCATCGGCTATATCGCCGTCGCCACCCTGCGCGAGGCGCTGCAGGCACCCGCTGTGCAAACCCCGGCGGATACGCCCGAACAACCCGGCCGAGGTGGCTTGCTGCAAGGGTTCATGGTGGGTATTTCCAACCCCAAGGACATCATCTTCTTCATTTCCTTCTTCCCGCAGTTCATCCAGATCACCGAATCCTTCGGCAAGAGCATGGTGGTGTTGTCGCTGCTGTGGATCATCATCGATTTCGCCGTGCTCAGCCTGTACATCTTCGCCATCGGCAAGATCGCCTCGCAGCGCAGCAACCGCCTGATCACCCTGGCCTCCGGCGTCGCCTTGTTGCTGATCGCCATCGCCGGCCTTGCCTACAACATCAAGGAACTGGCCGGCTGAGCCGGGCCACTGCCGAGCCTGGTGTGCCAAAAGGAGCGCCCATGAGACCGATCGACCACGCTACGAACGTTCCGGGCAACCCTGTTCCGCTGCAGCAGGACTACCAACGCTTCCTGCTGCTGGGCAGCCGCCGCGCGCCGCACACGCTGTACATGCATGAGCGCGGCTATCGCTCCGGCACCATCAATACCGACAGCTTGGGCATGCGCTACAGCCACTGTCTCGGAAAGCGCTTCTCGGTGGCCGAGCACCACGGTACGAAGCGGGTCAACCTGTTGGTGGGCGGTTCCACCACCCTGGGCATCGGCGCCAGCTCCGACGAACACACAGTGGCCTCGTACCTGTCGGCACTCACCGGCGAAGTCTGGCTGAGCCTGGCCGGCTGCGGGCTGAACGCCACCCAGGAGTTGTTGATGTTCCTGACCCACCAGCATCGATTTGGCGAAATAGGCCATGTAGTGGTGCTCAGCGGCCTGAACACCCTGGCCCACGAAGCCTTGGATGAAGTCCTGGCCTGCGAGCATGGCCCGGAGCAGGCTTTGTCGTACCTGGGCCTGCTCAACAGTTTCAACGAAGGCGTGCAGCACACCGAAGGCCCTCGCAACGCATCGTTCTGGCAGCGCCTGGGCCAGGCCCTGGCGCCTCGCAGGACGGCTCCCATGCCCAGTTGGACGCTGTCGGCACCCGACAAGCGCCTGGCCCGCGCGGCCGAAACGATCGGCCGTACCCTACGGCAGTGGGATCGTCTGCTGGCCGATGGCCACGCAACCCTCACCTTCATTCTCCAGCCCTTGTTGCCCTGGTGCCGCGACAGCCTGCCTGTCGCCGAGCAAGACATGCTCGATACCCTGCAACAACAGCCGACCAATTTCGATCGGCTGCTGGCCGACGTGTTCGACAGCGAACTGCACATGGCCTTCTTCCGCCGTATCAAGGCCCAGGCCGAGGCCGTGCCATGCTACGACATGAACTGCATGTTGAGCAGTTCCCCGGTGTTCAGCGAGCCGTTGTTCGTCGACCGCCTGCATTTCAATGATCGGGGCAACAATGCCCTGGCCAAGGTGATCACCGCGAAACTCGGGCTGGCCCAGGAAAAACAGGCCAATCGCAAGGCGACGACCATCAAGCTCGTCTGACAAAGTAGGAATGGTCTTTCAGACTGCCCTTCGGGGTGGCTAGAATACGACGTCGTCGCTCCCGATTCGCTTGAGGCACGTGTGTAACGCCATGACCATCGAAGCTGCCCCGCTGCACCTGGCCGCCTGCCTTGGCCGGCCTGCCTGCGAGACCCGCCCGTGAATCGTGCTGTCTTCTTGTCGCCATTGCTCCTGGGCGTGCTTGCGCACACTGCCCAGGCGCTGGACGTGCAGATCGACCCACACGCCGACCTGCTCTATCGCCAGGCCCTGCCCCTGCTCGAGCAGGCCGATAGCCAGGATGACACCCCCAGCCCCCTGCGCACTGCGATAGGCGGCGACCCGGAGCTCAGCCGCCAAGGTCAGGCCCTGGCCCGCACATTGCCCACGGCAGTGGCCTTGCTGAAGAAATCAGTGGCACTTGGCCACCCCGTAGCCCAGTACCGGCTGGCCTTGTACTACATGACGTACCTGCCTGCCACGCAGATTCCAGATGCCGCCTGCCCGTTGCTGGAAGCCAGCCTGCAACAGGGTTTCGCCCCGCCAGCGCCGGCGATCGCCACTTGGTGCCCACCGTATAACGCCAGCCCCGCGTACCGCCAGGCACTGGAGGCCATCCCCAGCATGGCCACCCTGTATGCGCCTTACTACCCACAGCCTGCGGTTCGCCTGGCCTGCAACCGCAGCCAGCCGCAAGGCCTGGAAATGCAATGGGGGCGCCAGCGCGACTATCAGGCCGAGGTGTACCGCCTGCTCGGCGACCTTGATCCGCAGCGTCGGCAGCTACTGCTGCAAAAGGCCGTAGAGATCAACGGTTGCGCGGCTGCCCAACAGCGCCTGACCAGCCATCGCTGATCGAGACGCGTCGTAGCCCAGCCACGGCGAGGCGTGACAACGCCGCATGAGCGCAAAAAGCGCCGCGATTCAGGGTTGTTGTTGGTAAAACACCACACTAGGGTAGCAAGAACGTTCAAGCCTCCCCTCTCGTCCTCTGGCATGCTGGTTGTCCCAGTCGATTCATAGTCACCATCATGTCCTGCAGCCCACCCGTCGCCCGTCAAGCGTTTCTCCACGGCGCCCTCGCCATCATGCCCCTGTCCCTGGCTGTCGCCCCATGGGGCTTGCTGGCCGGTTCCATGGCCATCGAGGCCAACCTCAGCGCCTGGGAGGGCCAGGGGCTGTCTGCTATCGTCTTCGCCGGCGCCGCGCAACTGGTGGCAATCGGCATGCTCAAGGGCGGTGCGAACCTGTTCTCGATCCTGCTCACCACCTTGCTGCTGACTTCCCAACACCTGCTTTATGGCCTGTCCATGCGCCCGGTGCTTTCCAACCAACCGCTGCGCTGGCGCCTGGGATTGGGCTTTTTGCTGACCGATGAGTTCTTCGCCCTGACCAGCCGCTATGACCAGCAACACTTCAACCGGTGGTATGCCTTGGGGGTCGGCCTGACGTTCTATGTGGCCTGGAACCTGTTCACCCTAGCCGGCATCCTGCTTGGCCAGAACATCCCGCATTTGGACCAGCTTGGCCTGGATTTTTCCATCGTCGCCACCTTCGTCGCGCTGATCGCACCCCTGGTGCGTAACCTGCCCACTGTGGTGTGCGTGGCCGTCTCGCTGTTCTGCTCGGTGCTGTTCAGTCACTGGCAGTGGGAAACCGCCCTGGTGGTTGCGGGCCTGCTGGGCATGAGCGCCGGCTTCGCCTGCCAGAAGCTCGGCGGAGGCCGCCCATGACGTGGTTGCTGATCTTCGCCATGGGCCTGGTGGTATTTCTCAACCGCTACGCCTTCCTCGAACCACGCCTGCCCTTGCGCCTGAGCTCCAATGCCCGCCAATTCCTGGGCTTCGCCGTGCCAGGCATGCTGACGGCCATCTGTGGGCCGATCATTTTCCTGCCCGGTCACCAGCTCGACCTGAGCCTGGCCAACCCGTACCTGCTGGGTTCGCTGGTGGCGATCGCCCTGGTGCTGTTGACCCGCAGCGTGTTGCTGAGCATGCTGGCCAGCATGTTGATCTTCTTCCTTTTGCGCAGCTGGCTGGCATGAACACGCCCCTGCGCGAACAGACTCACCTCTGGCAGGCCCCGGCGCTGGGCGACGTGGAGATGCTGCATGCGCGGTATTTCCAACAACGCTTTGCCCCCCACGTGCATGAAGGCTATGTGTTCACCGTGATCGAGTCCGGCGCCCAGCGCTTCTGGCATCGCGGCAGCGAACACCTGGCACCGGTGGGCAGTATGGTGCTGATCAACCCGGACGAACTGCACACCGGGGCCACCGCTCACGAAGCAGGCTGGCGCTACCGCGGCTTCTACCCCGAGCACGAGCGGGTGACCGGCGTGCTGGAGGAACTGGAGCTGGGTCGGCATGGCAGGCCGCACTTCAAGGACAGCGTCATCCAGGATCCGGCGCTAGCCGCCATGTTCAGCCAGTTGCACCAACTGTCCGAAACCGACGCCAGCGCCCTGGAGCAGCAGACCGCCTGGCGCCAGGCGGTGCTGGCCTTGGTCCAGCGTCATGGCCACTGCGCCCAGGCCCGTGCGCCAGGCAACGAACCCCTGGCCGTGGCACGGGCCCGTGAGCTATTGGAAAGCCAACTGGCCGACCCGCCCTCATTGGAGGCCTTGGCAGCAGCGGTGAACCTGTCGCCCTTCCATTTCGCCCGAGTATTCCGCCAGGCCACCGGCCTGCCACCCCACGCCTGGCTCAAGCAACGCCGCCTGGCCCGCGCCCGCGAATACCTCAAGAGCGGCCTGAGCGCCTCGGACGTCGCCTTCTCCTTGGGCTTTGCCGACCAGAGCCACCTGAGCCGGCAGTTCAAGCAGGCCTATGGCGTCACCCCCGGCGCCTACCGGCAGGCGTGCCGCTTTGCGTAGGCTACCCGTACTGCTCACCAAGACAGTTCCAATTGCAGCCCATTTCTGGTCTTGCGCCGGACTTTGACAGCAATTCCGACCAGGCGCACACCTCGCCCCTGGCGCTTGGTGTCCCACAGCATCCGGCACAACCCTTGAAAAACGTCCGGTTCCAGGCCACGCGCAGGGGCCTCGGCGCTGGCCATGGAAAAGTCGGAAAACTTGAGCTTGACATGGTTCCTGACGATATATGCACCGTCCTCGATTTCGCCTAAACGAGTACGTAAAGCACTCAAGAGGTTCGTGAGCTCGTCGATGCAGGTCTCGAAATCCACACAATCATGGGCCAAGGTATGCTCTACGCCCAGGGAGCGTATGTCACTGGATTTCTCCTCGTAGGCTTCCTTGCCCTGACACCGCTCCCATACGTAGAAACCGTGCACGCCCAGATAGTGCAACAACGAAGGGATCTGCTCTTCAGTGACGTCTCCACAGCGACGACAGCCGAGATTCTCCAGCACCGCCCAGGTCTTCGGCCCCACTCCGGGGATTTTGCGGATATCCAGGGTCGCGAGAAACGCACCCACTTGGCCTGGCGCGATGACGAATTGACCATTGGGCTTGTTGACCTCGGAGGCAATCTTGGCCAGGTATTTCAGCGGGGCGACGCCTGCAGAGGCGGTCAATCTCAACTCGCGCCAGATACTCGCCCTGATCTGCTGAGCCATGAACGTGGCTGAACCGCCACAGTGGGGTTGGCCGGAAACATCGAGCGTGGCTTCATCCAGGGAGAGAAACTCTACACTCGGGGTGTATCGACGAAAGATACCTTCCAAGACATGGGTAACAGCCTCATATCGCTCGAAACGCACCGGCAGCATGACCAACTCCGGGCAAAGCCGTTGCGCCGTAGCCGTGGCCATGCCGCTCTTCACCCCGAACTGCCGGGCAATGTAGTTGGCCGTGCTGATAACGCCACGTTCGCTCGCTCGCCCTCCTACCGCGACGGGTTGTGAGCACAGCCAGGGCGCATCCAACAATTCCACCGAGACGAAAAAAGAGTCCATGTCGATATGGATGTATTTGCGCTCAAGGCAGGTATCGCTATCGACGTTGTCATTCAAGCACGAACACCCCGAACGAAACCGTGCCATCGTCATTGTCGACCGGGTGCACACCCTGGATATGCGGCGCGAAGCCGGGATGCCGGGAGGCCATCGCTTCGATGGCCAGCAGATAACCGACCAGGGCTGGTGTCCACCGCTCACCGGGGGCAATGCAAAGGATGCCCGGCGGATAAGGTATGACACCTTCCGCCGCCACCTTGCCAATGACATTCGCCACCTTCACCCATCTGGCCTCACCGCGAATGAAACGCTGGTTCGCCGCCTGCGGGCTAAGCTCGGCAATGCACACATCGATGGCACTGAAGATATCCGCTTGTCGCCTCTCCACTTCGTATGACCTGTATAGGCCGTTGATCTCCTGGCACAGCTCGACCAATGACATGCCCTCATAGCGTGTACCGGCATCGCGTAAGGACGGAAGGGCTTGCAATACCGGGGTATGCGCGCGCAGGTCCGCTTCGAAGGCCTGAAGGCAGTCCACCAGCCTGCTCAGGCCGGCCTGTGTGCTAGAAGGCGTGATCAGCAAGGTGAAGTTGTAGAAGTCCGCTTTCTCGGGGGTGAAGTCATGATCCCTCAGGTAGTGGGCCACGACGCATGCCGGGACATGGTTCAGGGGCTGCACACGGGTCAGGAGGATTACCTTGCACGGGTCCAGATAGTGCAGGCCCGGTTCCAGTTCGACCGCCCTTGCGTCGTCAATCAGCGTGTGCGCCTGCGGCCCTTCGCAGCTGGACGGCCACAGCAGCGGCTTTATACAGCGGCACTGACGCAAGACCTGGAGGCGAAATGCGTCGGCCAGGCCAACGACCGCCTGCCAGTGCCGCTCTCCCTCGCCCTCGACGAGCATGGCCGCGTTAACCTCCAGTGACATGAACAACGGGTACGACGGGCTGGTCGATGCATGCTGCATGAAGGCGCTGTTGAACACGTGCCCTGGGCAATACCTGGTTTGCCCCTGCACATGCCGGTCCTTCTTGTGGATCTGCGAAGCCTGCGAAAGCCCGGACATCTGCTTGTGCACCGACTGGGTGACGAAGATGCCGGGCGACCCTTCGTGCAAAGGCGCGGCCAGTGGTGAAAACCGCGCCAATGGCTGAATGAAAGGCTCGTATCCCGACCAGGCCGCATCGAACAGGACGTAGTCGCAAAGATGACCGATGCGGTCGAGTAGCGCCGCAGCGTCTACGATCACCCCGTCGCACGTTGCATGCTGAACGATGGCCAGGCGAAACGGCCGCGCCTGGCAAGCCCTGCGCTCATCGAGTTGTGCAGCCTTATGCCGCAACCGGCCTTCATCCAATGCACCGGGGCGATAGCCGCCTAGGATACCGCGCTCGTCGCGAACGTTCTCCAGGTAGACAGGTAACGCGCCACACTGCACCAGGGCCCCGAGGAACACCGACTTGTGATTGTTCCGGTCCATCAACACCAGGTCACCCGCCGTCAGCAGGGCGCTGGTGACCACCTTGTTGGCCGTGGACGTGCCATTGAGCACGAACCAGGTTCGATCGGCACCAAATACCTGTGCGGCCAGTTGCTCGGCCTCCCGGACAGGCCCGTGGTGGCACAGCACATCACCGAGCTCGGGTGCGGCATGTGGAACGTCCACCCGATAGATTCCGTCACCCAGCAAGCGTCGCAGGCGCACCCCTGCCGGATGCAGCTCCAGGCATTGTCCCCCCTGATGGCCCGGGCAGGCATAGGTGGGCCTGCGACGCGCGCTGAATGCGGCGACAGCACGCGTGAACGGCGGCAGCGTGCGATGCTCGTACGCTTCGGCCGCGGCCTGTACCCGCGCCTGCTCATCGCTGCCCAGGGACTTCGGCAAGCGGATGGCGCCCAGCTCCGAGCAATGCTTGGCCTGGAGCGGCTCGTGCGCCTGGCCAATCACGAACAGGGGCACCTTCCAGCGCCGTACGGCTTGAGCCACCTGATCACTGACCGCATCCCGCGGAGTGAGTACCAGCGCAGAGGCATGGGCAAGGTTTGCGCATTGCGCGAAATCGACCATTTCGGCCTCTCCCCACTCGCTTGAGGAAAGGGCCGCACTATGCACGATCGTGATGGTCATCCAGACCTCCTTGGGTGATCCAACGTAAGGGCGCGAGGACCAGCATGAGTGTCATCCCGATGAAGGTCGCCGGCCCCACCAGCACATAGACGACGCTGGCGATCAAACCTGAAAAAGCGTCGCCGATTACTGCGGTGAAGTAATACAACGAGAAGTTGCGCCCGACCTCGTGCTCGCCAGACAGGCACTGGATATTGGTCACGATGGCGATATCCACGAACGCCCCCACGAACCCCACGCAAAACAGGATGAGCAGGAACAGCCCGCTGGCGTATTCCAGGGCTACGGCGGCTGCGAAAAACAAGGCACCGTACAGCGCCCAGTAGCGCATCACCAAGCGCGCCGTGGTGCGCTTGTTGAGCCGGGTATAAAGCACTCCTCCCAGTACGGTCCCGGTGGCCAACAGGGAAAATACGTAGCCTACCGCCGCTTCGGAAGAAAAATGCTCGAGTACCGAAGCCGGCAGGATGAAGCGAATCACCGAGGTCGCGAACATTGCACAAAACGTGGTGCAACAAATCACGGCGAACAGAGGCGCATTGCCGGCACGCATCTGGCCGACGCTATGCGCAGCCTCACGCACGAGGCTCATGCCATCGAAGGCTACCATTTGCTCTTTTTCGACCCGTGACAGCGTGGCAAGGGCAACAGCCGAACACAGCAGGCAGACGGAAAAGAACAGGAAGGTCACCTCGGTGGTGTACAGCAACGCGATGGCGGAAAACACCAGCGGCCCGACGATAGACACCGCATCTTCGACCACCTGAAGCCCACTGTTGACCGAACAGAGCACGTCCCGCTCGACGATGCTGGGAAAATAAGCACGGAAGGTGGGGACATACAGACAGTCCAGTGCGGTCATGAACATGGCCGTCACGGTCACCATCACCAGGGCCGGCTCGGTAAAACTGAACACGCCGAAGAACAAAAGCACCACGAGGCACTTGCCCAGTTCTACCCAAACCAGGGTACGTTTGCGATCGCCGTTATCCGCCAACCAACCTCCAATGGGCGAAAAGACCGCGCTGGGCAAGTAGCGAAAGAAGTAGACCAAGCCAATCAACAGGAGATCCGCCTCGGCTATAGCTACCACCACCACAGCGAAGGCAGCCTCGAAGGCAAACTCCCCACATTTGGAGAAACAGTATCCGGTCGCAAGCGCCCTGGTGCCTGCGTTCAAGTTCAAAGCCTGCATGTCGCTTCGTCTTCCCTAGCCGGCCGAGTAGATCAGTTCGTCTTCCGTAATATCGCGCCCAGGTGTGTCGAGACGCTCGTAGACCAAGCGCTTGAGCACGTTCTGCTCGCTCTCGGGAGTCAGGTAGAACATCAGGTTGCTGTACCAGAGCCAGCCCAGGTGGGTCAGCTCATAAGTCTCGGCGTGCTCCACGATGAGCCCGGCCTCGATCAGGCCGTTCAGACGCGCCATCAAACCGGCAGGCATGCGATCGAGCGCGATCCGGCCTTTTTCGGCCTTGCCGTGATAAGGCAGGCGCAGTACCAGCGGCTTGACGGCATCTAGCAAAGGATCATGCTGGCTGACCTGGCAGGGGCATTCGCCCCTGGTCATCTGGTGGATGTACTGCTCGCGTAACGGGGTATTGGTGATCACGTTGCCAGCCAGGGACGAGATGGCATTGACGCCGAAGCCCAGCACGTCATGGTCGGCATAGCCGTAAACGTGTTCGTGATAGATGAACGAATACTCATCAGTGATCAGCCGCCCAGCCTCGCCAGGCAGATGTACGTAGCCGTGGCCGTTGTAAGGCACATACCCTTTTTGCCGCAGATGCTCGTCGAAGAGCAGCCTCATGTTCAGCTTGCGTAGCGCCGGCATCACTTCGGCGAACCGGGCCCTGATCTGCTTGTGCAGCTTGACCGAGGTGGCGACATTGTTGATCGGGTAGATATCTATGTTGCTGACACCCCACGTGATCGCTTTGTCGATATCGGCCAGGGTCTGGCGTTCGCTGCTGCCATTCATGCCGTAGAGGATGTCGCACGGGACATGCTCAAATCCTGAAACCAGACACTCCACAGCAGTTTCTACCCGCCCGATGTCTTGCTCGAGGTTGAACAGCCGACGCCACTGCGGGTCAATCGTCTGAAGACCGAAGCGAGCGTGGCTCACGCCAATATCGCCAAGCGCCGCCACGCGCTCGGGCGTGACGCTGCCGACATGACACTCGAAGGAAAACTCCTCGACGCCCGCCATATCGAAATGACGGTGCAACGCTTCGCCAATGGCATGAATGTTCTGAGGCGACAGCAACGATGGTGTGCCACCGCCAAAGAAAATGGCACGAACGGGGACGGCACGCAGGTCCATGATGCTCGATTTGTACTCGATCTCCGTCAGCAGCGCCTCGGTATACCGATCGATCACCTCGCTGTTTTTATATAGCCCACGAGTGAATGGGCAGAACGTGCAAATCGACTCGCAGAACGGGATATGAAAATACAGCGCCCTCGACCTCGCAGACGCGTTGCCGGCCTGGAGTATCGTTGCCAGCTGCGACCTGGAGGGAGAGAAGACGTTCAAGGACTGCGACGGGAAGAAAAAATTATAAAGCGGAAACTGATAATCAAACTTAACTACCCCATTATCGACAAGTTTCACAGCCATGCTCCTCGCGCCGTGGCGGGCAGCTGCCGCGCCGGAATGTTTGGCAGTTGATGTTCGCCTGTTCGCCAAAAAAGCGCCGAATATCATTATTGATGGCGTCATTGCTCCTGCCACAGGTATAGACATCAATACTGATATAGTTATTTTCAGGATACGTGTGATAGGACAAGTGCGATTCGGAAAGCAGGAAGAGCCCAGTGACACCCTCGCCGCCTAGCTCAAACTTATGCATCAGATCATCTATTACCGTGAAACCGGACGACAGCAGCGCGGAATAAAAGAACCGATGCAATACCTGCTCATCACGTAGCAAGGCGGTATTGGCACCCGTGATGTCCCACAGTGTATGGAAACCGACGTCTTCCATGCGTATCTCTCCTTCGCCCGGGAGAAAGAAGAGAGGGCGATCGATGACCGCCCCTATGCATACGCCTCACCACATGCATACGCCCTTGCCTGTTACACCCACGACATCGACCTTGAACATTTCGATAGCTGATTTCATAGCGAACTCCCTCTACTTAGTGATGTGTTCCTTGGTTAATCGCCCTCACAACGAGCGAGCAACTCCACGGTAGACGTACAACGCACCACCAACAACCCACTACTTGTAACAAAACCTTTTGCAACAAACGCTTCACGCGAACAAGTAGGAAACTTCCCACTCACAAGAAAAAAGTTAAACGCAAGAACCTCAAGCCTTTCAAGATCAATACCGTTTTACTTACAAAATATCGAACTTCAATAAACAGGCAGCGCACGCAGGCCCATACAGCCTTTGCCGCCTATTCGTCGGATGAACGGTTGTAACGCATACCGGTTTGGCAGGCCTGACATTGCGCCGAGCAGAACCCCCTACCCCTGCTAAACTGAGTGGGCTGAACGGAGGATCCTGCCATGTCCGATAGAGAGCTCACCACCCTCCTGACGCTGATGAACCAGCGCCAAGCCTGTTTGAGCAGTGCTTGCAAGGAGATTGCAGACTGGATCGACCGGCAGGGCGATGTGCCCGCTGCTGGCAAGATCCGCGCAAGCCTCAAGGCCCTGGAAGCCGAAGATGCCCAGGTGCGCAAGACCTTGACGTCGTTGACCATCGAACGGCCGCTACCCAGGTTTCGTAGCTGAGCGCCGGTCGTAGCTGAGCGCCGGTCTAAGTGACATGGGGCCATTACGCGCCCCTGAAACGATACAAGGCCGCCCCTACGCCACCCATCGGGTGCCTGCAGGTGCGGCCTTGCGTCATGCCGGGAAACCCAGCGGTACTTGAACGATCAGTGTTGCATGTGCCCGTGGTCATGCCCCGCTTCGGCGGCCAGCGGGCGTACGGGTGCCTGCACCTCTATGGTCTGCTTGGCACCCTTGGCGTCTTCGATGACCAGGGTCAGCGGCACCTGTTCGCCTTCCTTGACCTGCTTGGCCAGGCCCATGAGCATCACGTGGTAGCCGCTCGGGTCCAGGCTCACGGCCTTGCCGGCCGGCAACTCCACAGCCTTCACTTCACGCATGCCCATCACGTCGCCGTTCATGGTCATTTCATGCACCTGCGCGGTCTTGGCCACGGGCGAGGCAACGCTCACCAGCTTGCTGTCGGTATCGGCGGTCAGGGTCATGAAGGCCCCGGTCGATTGCTGGTGCGGCACGCTGGCGCGTACCCAGGCATCACTCACGGTGGTCTGGGCCAGTGCCGGCAGGGCCAGGCCCATCAGCGCCAGGGCGGCCAGGCCGCGTTTGACAGGTTGCAGTGAAACAGCCATTAGCAGATCTCCATCAGGGTGACCAGGTCTTCGGCGCATTCCTTGGCAGTCAGGGAGTGGCCGAGGCTCAGGCGCAGGGTGCCACGTGTATCGTAGACGTAGCTGGTGGACGAATGAGAGATGGTGTAGGTATCACCCGCCGGGACTTTTTCGTAGAACACCTTGAACTCCTTGGCCACCTCGGCGATTTCCTCGGGGGTGCCGGTGAGCGCGGTGAACGAGGGGTCGAAGGCCTTGACGTAGGCATCGAGCACTTCCGGGGTGTCACGCTCCGGGTCCAGGGTGATGAGCACCACCTGGAACAGGTCACGGTCGCGGCCCCTGAGCAGTTTCCTGATCTGCGCGGCACGCGCCAGGGTGGTCGGGCAGACGGCGGGGCACTGGGTGAACCCGAAGAAGATCATCGGCATCGAGCCATAGAAGCTCGACAGGGTGCGTTCGTTGCCTTGGGTATCCTTGAGCCGGAACTTGCGGCCGAGGATTTCGTTGCTCATGTTCTTGCCGTACTTGAACTCGAGCCCCCGGGCCGGGTTGCAGCCCGCCAGCAGGCCAAGCCCCAGCACGCCCATCCCGGCGACGACAGCACGCCGGGTCAGTAAATCAGTCATGGAACCATCCTTTACAGGGAAGGTGCCGGCCCCTGGGATGGGCCAGCTGAAAACCGGGGCATTTTGGCATGACACCCCCCGGGCATCCAGCCGACAGAGGTCCAACCCCGCGCAAGCCATTGAATTCCGGGCTGCGTCTTGTTGTCGCAGGGGTTGATCTCGTAACACTTTGTTGCTCCACGTCAGGGTGCGGCACATATCCTGCTAGCGCCGATGGAGCGCAGCGCCGCTCTGGTCGTTGCGCCCCCGCGAACAAGGGCGAAGCCCTTGCCAGCCGACGGTGATATCTGGCCCGACCCAATCGCGGGACAAGCCCGCTCTTACAGGATTACCGCAATCCTGAAATAACGCTGTCCTTGTGGGAGATTCTATGGTTGTGGGCAAGCCGGCTCCCACTGGTGCAGCGCCAACCACACCCTGTGGGAGCCGGCTTGCCGGCGATGAAGACAACCCTTTACCCAAAGCCA